>NZ_JCACKF010000030.1:0-52343 GCF_059505245.1 Stenotrophomonas sp. | reverse complement strand
GCAGGACGCCCAACCCCGGTCTTGCCGTGTGCGCAGGACAGCGCACACGAGCAAGGCGCCATCGAGCCCCCAAGGACGGGTTTACGGCGTGTCCTGCATGGGCCTGCCTACCTGCGCCATGCAGGAACACTCAATGCGCCGCAGCGCCCGCTTCTGACTTAGAACTCCGCCGCCACCGTCATGAACAACTGCCGCGGCGCGCTCGCATGGATCGCATAGCGCGTGCCCTTCGGATCGGTCGGCGCGAACGAGCTCAGCTGGCCGGCGTAGCGCTTGTTGGTCAGGTTGGTCGCGTTCAACGACACCCGCACGTTGCGCAGGCCCAGGCCCAGGCCCGGGCCGAAGTCGTAGCCCGCACCGGCGTCGAAGGTGGTCACGCCCGGCACCGACTGGTCGTTGGTGTAGGTGTAGTAGCGCTTGCCGGTGTACTTGGCACGCAGGCTGGCGAAGAAGCCATCGCGGTTCCAGCTGATTTCACTGGAGGCCATGCGCTGCGGCGTATCCACCGTGATCTTGCCGGCCACCGGTACGATGGCGCCGCCCGAGGTGTAGTCATCCTCGTAGGTGGTCTTGTTCCAGGACAGCGCGTTGTACCACTGCAGACCGTCGATCGGCTTGAGGATGAAGGTCAGCTCCGCACCGTGGCTCTTCACCGAGCCGACGTTGATGAAGCGCGTCACGCACTCCGGGCGCGTGCCGACCTCGATGCTCGAGCACGGGTTCAGCGACAGCAGGCGGTTGTCGAACTTGACGTTGTAGGCCGCGATCGACGCCTGGTATTTCTCGCCGAAGGTACGGAAGCCGGCTTCAAGGCTCTTGGATTTCTCCGGCTCCAGGCCGGCGCTGGCCGCGAACGATTCCGGCGATACCTGCAACGGGCCGCCGCTGCCACCGCCGACGAAGGCGGCGATGTTCTCGGCGTAGGAGGCGAACAGCTCGTTGTTGGCGTTGAGCTTGAAGCCCAGGCCCAGCTGCGGCAGCACCGATTCCTTGGCGGTCAGCGTGCCCGAGGCGATGCTGGTTTCCACGCCCGGCTGGGCGGTGGCGCGCATGCGGGTGTTCGGGCTCTTGATGCCCACATCCACGGTCAGGCGCTGGTCCAGGAAGCGCATGCGGTCCTGCACGTAGAACTGGCGCGTGCGGATGTCGAAGTCCTGGTTGAACAGCAGGCGGTCCGGGTTCTTCAGGTACAGGTCGTCCAGGAACGGGCCGCTGATGTAGTAGAAGTTGCGCGACACGTTATGGTCGTTCTGCTCGTACCACAGGCCGGCTTCCAGCTCGTGGATACCGACCGTCCACGACAATGCGGCGGTCAGGCCATCGCGGTTGATCGTGTAGTTGGTACTGCGGATCGAGATCGGCAGCATCTTGTCGGTACCCGGGTAGGACGGCTGGCCCGGTGCCCACCAGTGGCCCTGGCCACGGTTGTCGTGGTGGTAGGCCAGCAGCTTCAGGCGGCCCTGCTCGCCCAGGCGCAGGTCGGCATCGACCGAGTACAGGTTGTCGTCGCGCAGCGCACGGCTCTGATAGTACGCATCGTCGATGCTGTTGACGCCGCCGCTGAACATGCAGCGCGCCTTGTTGTAGGTGCCAGGCGCGCAGTACGCGGCGGCGACGGCGCGATCCCAGTCCGGCGCGTAGATGTTCCAGTCATATCCCAGTCCGCGTGCCAGCATGTCCTTGGACAGGTAGGCATAGTTGGCCTGGCTGGCGCGCGAGGTCGCCGCGAACGCACCGAAACGGTGGTCGCCAACGTTCCACACTGCCTTGGCATTGAACTGGCGAGTGGTCTGGTTCTGGTACGGCGCGGCCCACATGTCCTGGTCCTGGTGCACGCCGGACACATAGGCCGAGAAGCCGTTGAGGTCGCCGCTGTCCACGCGCAGGTAGCCGCGGCGCTGGTGGTTGTCGCCGACGGTGACGCTGGCGCGGCCACCGAATTCGGTGGACGGATCCATCGAGAAATACTGGATGGTGCCGCCCAGGTTGCTGGTCGAGGCCACGCCCAGCGAACCAATGCCCTGCGACAGTTCGGCGCCGGCCAGGTTCTCGGCGATGATCGCGCGGGCGATGCTCAGGCCGTTGTAATTGCCGTAGCTGTTGTCGCCCAGCGGGATGCCGTCCAGCGTGTAGCCCAGGCGGCTCTTGTCGAAGCCGCGCAGGCTGATGGTCTGCGATTCCTCGTTGGCACCAAAGGCATCGTTGGACTGCACCGACACGCCCGGAAGGCGATCGAGGATCTTCTGGCCACTGGTGCCCGGCGGCAGCACCTGCTTGTCCACGGCAGTGATGCGCTGCACCTGGCGGGTCTCGCCCTGGCCGATCACAGAGACGGTATCCAGCGTCTGCGCGCTCAGCGCGGCATCGGTGCTGGCGCCGGTATCGGCGGTGGTGGCGGCATGGGCGCTGGCAGCGGCGGAGAGCACGATCGCTACGGCGATCGTCAGGTGTCGGGTCTGCATGGTGGTCCGTTGCATGGGAGGTGATCACCGGCACGCGTGCGCGGTGCAGGGCCACTATGCGAACGGAACATGAAACCTTCTTTACGGAAAACCAACGAATGGTGCAGGGCACCCGCGCAGGTCCCGCAGCCGGATGAAAAAAGGGGCCGGATTCCCTTCGCAAGCAAAGGTTCACCGGCCCCGCGCACTCCGTGGGGGAGGCGGTCCACGCGCAGCGTGGAGACTGGCTTACCCCATGTACAGGCCACCGTTGACCGGATAGTCGGCGCCGGTCACGTACGAGGCTTCATCCGAGGCCAGCCAGGCGCACAGGCCGGCCACTTCCTCGGGGCGACCCAGGCGGCGCACCGGCACCGAGGCCGCCAGCCGGTCCAGTACATCCGGCGGGAAGCTGCTGATCGCCTGGCTGGCGATGTAGCCCGGCGACAGCGTGTTGACGGTGACGCCGCGCGAAGCCACCTCGGCGGCCAGCGCACGGCTGAAGCCATGCATCGCGGCCTTGGCGGTGGCGTAGTTCACCTGGCCGATCTGGCCCTTGTGGGCGCTGACCGAGCCGATGTTGATGATGCGGCCCCAGCCCCGCGTGGCCATGCCGTCGACCACCTGCTTGGTCAGGTTGAACAGCGCGTTGAGGTTGGAGGCGATCACCGCGTTCCAGTCCTCCACCGTCATCTGCCGGAACAGCAGGTCGCGGCTGCCGCCGGAGTTGTTGACCAGTACATCGACCTCACCCACTTCGGCGCGGACCTTGGCGAACGCGGCGCTGGTCGAGGCCCAGTCGGTCGCGTTGCCTTCGGAGGCGATGAAGTCGAAGCCCTGTTCGCGCTGCTCGCGCAGCCAGTTGGCCTTGCGCGGCGAGTTCGGCGCGCAGCCGGCAACCACGGTGTGGCCGCTGCGGGCCAGGCTCTGGCAGATGGCAGTGCCGACACTGCCCATTCCACTGGTGACGTAAGCGATTCGAAGCGTCATTGCAGAAGGCTCCTTGGCAAAGGGTCAGGCGGCGAGGGGATACAGGCCGAACAGCAGGCTGCCGATCATCAGCAGCATCGAGATGGCGATGGCCCACTTCAGGGTGAACTTCTGGTGGTCGGCGAATTCGACCTTGGCCAAGCCCACCAGCAGGTAGGTGGACGGCACCAGCGGGCTGAGCAGGTGCACCGGCTGGCCAGCCAGCGAGGCGCGCGCCATTTCCACCGGAGTGATGCCGTAGTTGCCGGCGGCCTCGGACAGGATCGGCAGCACGCCGAAGTAGAACGCGTCGTTGGACATGAAGAAGGTGAACGGCATCGATGCCACCGCGGTGATCACCGCCAGGTACGGGCCCCACGATTCCGGAATCACCGCCAGGAAGCTGTGCGACATCGCTTCGACCATGCCGGTGTTGTTGAGGATGCCGGTGAAGATGCCTGCGGCGAAGATCAGCGACACCACCGACAGCACGTTGCCGGCATGGTTGACCACACGGCGGCGCTGCTCGGCCAGGTTCGGATAGTTGATCACCAGGGCGATGGCGAAGCCGACCATGAACAGCACTGGCATCGGCAGCACGCCGATGATCAGCGCGGTCATCAGTGCCACGGTCAGCGCCAGGTTCACCCACAGCAGCTTCGGGCGCTTGATGTCTTCGGCGTCTTCCACGGTCGGCAGCGGGTTGCTGTCATCGGACACGCTGTTGTCCATCCAGCTGCCGCCCTTGGGCAGGGTCACCACGCCGAGGCGACGGCGTTCCTTCAGGCCCAGGTACCAGGCCAGCAGCAGCACGCCGGCACAGGCGATCACCATCGACGGGATCAGCGGCACGAACACGTCGGCCGGGTCCACGTGCAGCGCGGTGGCCGCGCGTGCGGTCGGGCCGCCCCACGGGGTCAGGTTCATCACGCCGCCGGCAAGGATGGTCACGCAGGTCATGTTCAGCGCGTTCATGCCCAGCCGCTGGTACAGCGGCAGCATCGCCGAGACGGTGATCATGTAGGTGGTCGAACCGTCGCCATCGAGCGAGATCAGCATCGCCAGCACCGCGGTGCCAAGCACGATCTTCATCGGATCGCCCTTGACGAAGCGCAGGATCACCCGCACCAGCGGATCGAACAGGCCGGCGTCGATCATCACCCCGAAGTAGAGGATGGCGAACATCAGCATCACGCCGGTCGGCGCGATCTTCTTGATGCCCTCCAGCATCATCTCGTCGATGCCGGCACCGAAGCCACCGATCAGCGCGAACAGGATGGGAATGGTGATCAGGGCGACGAGCGGCGACAGGCGCTTGCTCATGATCAAGTACATGAACGTAATGACCATGCCAAAGCCGAGGATGCTCAGCATCATCTGCGGACTCCTTGCGAAAACAGGACGTGGGGAGTGGAAGGGGCCGGGCGCCGCGCGCCCGGAATGTCAGGCCTAGAAGTCGTACTGCAGGCGGCCGGTGACCGCGCGGGTGCGGTCCACCGTGACCCCGGCCAGGCGGTCGCGGTTGCGGCTTTCGATCACGTTGAGCATGAAGCGCAGGTTGTCGCGCAGGTACCAGTTGCCGCCCAGCGTCCAGGCTTCGGTGCTGCCGCGGCGCAGGTCCGGCGCGCCATCAAGGTGCTGCGCGCCCCACATCTGGTCGTAGCGCAGCGCCACTTCGAATGCACCGGCCTTGTGGCGGATGTCCTTCACCCGCGCGAAGCGTCCGGTCTTGCGGTCATAGGCGCGGCTTTCGCCGGTGACGAACCAGCTGAGCATGCCGTAGGCCGCCATCACGTCGCCGCGCTGGGCGCCGTCATCGAAGGTGGCGCCACTGAACTCGCCCTGCCACGACAGCGGGCCGCGCACCTGCGCGTATTCCAGCGACCACTTGTTGACGTCGGTATCGCGGCCGGCGGAGAAGTCGACCAGGGTCAGGCGGCTCTCGTCGGACAGGTGGCCGGCCGGGCGCGGACGGATGCGCAGGCCGGGCACGCCATTGGCGCCGGGGTTGTCGTACGCCTCGCGGGCCAGCGACAGGCCCAGGTGCAGCACGTCGCCGTCGCTGGGCGAGGGCGCCCAGGTGATGCGACCACCCGCCGCGCGACCCTTCACCTGCCAGGCGTCGATGCTCTCCAGGCTGTAGAGGCTGGCCGCCCAGGTGAAGTCGCCCGGGTTGGCCTGCCAGGACGCACCCAGGCGGTACAGCGGCGCCAGCGTGGTGCCGGCGTTGCCGCGCTCCAGGAAGCTGCCGTAGTTGGAGCTGGTACGGTCATCCAGCGAGAAATACTGCTTGAACTGGCCCACGGTCAGCTTGCCCGCCTTGCCGAAGCTGCGGGCCAGGTAGACATCCTTGGCCTCGACGCGGTCGCCGGAGAAGTCGGCTTCCAGCTTGTAGTCGACCACGAAGAACTTGCCGGACACATCGACCCATGCACGGCGGATCTCGGTGTCATCCTTGTTCGGCGTTCCGCGGTTGTCGTTGTCGAAGGTGGCGAAGTCCAGGTGCAGGCGGCCCCCCAGGGTGGCGGTGACCGGACGGTCGTCTTCGGCGGCGAAGGCCGGCACCGACAGGACAGCCAGCGCCATCATGGCGGCAGGACGCCGCCAGGCAAACGTGAATTCCACAAACCCTCCCAGGTGCGCGCCAGGCGCGCGGCAATCGTGGGCACCGGACGGTGCGCGGCCGCAGTGTGGGTCGGGCAAGCTGTCATCGTCCTGTCAACGGATTGTGCGGTGCAGCGAAAAGCAGGCCGCTGGGCTCGCCGTGCCGCGCCCGGCGAGCCCAGCGGCGGCATGCGGTAGCATTCGGTTCCCCTCCCACCCGTGTGCCCATGCGCCTGCTGCTGGTCGAAGACAATCCGGATCTGGCCGATGCGATCATCCGCCGGATGCGCCGCAGCGGGCACGCCGTGGACTGGCAGGCCGATGGCCTGGCCGCTGCCAGCGTGCTGCGCTACCAGAGCTTCGACCTGGTGGTGCTGGACATCGGCCTGCCCAAGCTCGATGGCCTGCGCGTGCTGGCCGGCATGCGCGAGCGCGGTGACAGCACGCCGGTGCTGATGCTGACCGCGCGTGACGGCATCGAAGATCGCGTGCAGGCGCTGGATGTGGGGGCCGACGACTACCTGGGCAAGCCGTTTGATTTCCGCGAGTTCGAAGCGCGCTGCCGCGTGCTGCTGCGGCGTGCGCGCGGCCAGGCCAGCGAAGTGGTGCAGATTGGCGGATTCCAGTTCGACAACGCCGCGCACCGGGTCAGCCTCGACGGGGAGCCGATCGAACTGCCCAATCGCGAGTACCGCCTGCTGGAGATCCTGGTCGGCCGTCTTGGCCAGGTGGTCGGCAAGGACGAGATCGGCAACGGCCTGTTTGGTTTCGATGACGAAGCGGGCCCGAATGCCATCGAGTTGTACGTTGGTCGCCTGAGAAAGAAGCTGGCGGGCGCGCCGCTGCGCATCACCACGGTGCGTGGCGTCGGTTACCTGCTGGAAGCCAGCGATACCCATGCCGACGCCGATGGCTGACACGCGTGCTGCGACTGCGGCGCCGGGTTCGCTGCGGCGCACGCTGCTGCTCTACCTCGGCGTGCTGCTGGCGGTGTTCGCGGTGGCCCTGCTGTTCGCCGCACGCGATTACGGCCAGCGCGCCGCCAACCGATCCTACGATCACCTGCTGGTGTCCTCGGCGCTGTCCATCGCCGATTCGGTGGCCCTGGTCGACGGCCAGTGGCAGGTCGATCTGCCCTATGCGGCGCTGGACCTGCTGGCGATGGCGCCGGAGGACCGCGTGTTCTACCGGGTGGCCGACAGCCGCGGCACGCTGATCACCGGCTACGGCGATCTGCCGACACCGCCGCGCAGGCCCGGTACCCAGCCGCAGCTGTTCGACGCCCCCTACAGCGGCGAAACCGTGCGCTTCGTGGTGGTCGGCCGCAGTTTCGCCGCGGCCTCGGCACAGGGCGAGGTGCAGGTGCAGGTGGGCCAGACCCGGCGCGCGCGCGAAGCCGTTGCGCAGGACATGGTCAATCGTGCATTGCTGGCGATCGGTGTATTGTCCGGGCTGCTGCTGGCGCTGGTGGCGTTCGGCGTGCATCGTGCGTTCCGGCCGCTGGTGCGGGTGGAGCGCGAGCTGTCGCGCCGCGAGCCGTCCGACCTGAAGCCGCTCGATGCCCGCGTGCCACGCGAGATGGACCAGATGGTGGCCGCGTTGAACCGCTTCATGGAGCGCCTGTCCAGCAGCAACGAGACACTGCGCGCGTTCATGGCCGAGGCCGCACACCAGATGCGCACGCCACTGGCGGCATTGCGAGCTCAGGCGCAGTTGGCGCTGGATGATGACGATCCGGAGGACATGCGACGCAGCCTGCAGGCGATCGAGCGCAACGCCACGCATATGAGCCGGCTGCTCAACCAGCTGCTCAGCGATGCCAGCGTGATCCATCGTTCGCACCTGCAGCGCTTTGCGGCGGTGGATCTGGCCGAGACCGTGCACCAGGCGTTGCATGAAGCACTGCCGCAGGCAAGCCCGGCACCGCGCGTGCAACTGGCGATGACTGCCGAGCCGGTGCAGGTGCATGGCGACGCGCTGCTGCTGCGCGAGGCAATCAAGAACCTGGTCGACAACGCGTTGAAGTACGGCGGCGACGGCCCGTTGCAGATCGCGCTGACCGTGGAAAGCGGGCAGGCCGTGCTGACCATCGCCGACCATGGCGCAGGCATCGCGGCTGCCGATGCCGAACGCGTATTCGAGCGCTTCGCGCGTGGCGAAGGCGCGCCATCCGGCGGTGCCGGGCTGGGCCTGGCCATCGTCAAGCGGGTGGTCGACAGCCACGGCGGCCGCATCGACCTCAGCAACCGCCCGCAGGGCGGGCTGATCGCCACCATCCGCCTGCCACGGAGCAGTCCATGATCCGCCTGTTTGCCACGGCCGTTGCCCTGCTGCTGGCCCTGCCGGTGCTGGCCGCGCCCGGCGATGTGCGTCGTTTTCCCGCACAGGGGGCGGCCACCGCGCAGCTGCGCATTCACGGCACTACCGACATCGAAGTGTTCGCGGTAGTGATTGCCGATTACCAGCGGCTGCACCCGGGCACCGAGGTGGTGTACGAGGACATCATCACCCAGGACCTGTACGCGCGTTACCTGCACGACCGCGGTGGACCGGCATCGCCCGACCTGCTGATCTCCAGCGGCATGGACCTGCAGACCAAGCTGGTCAACGATGGCCACGCGCTGCCACATCGCTCGGCGCTGACCGCTGCGCTGCCAGCCTGGGCGCAGTGGCGCAACGAGGCCTTCGGCATCAGCTACGAGCCGGTGGTGATGGTCTACAACACCCGCGCAATGCCTTCGGCAAAGGTGCCGCACACGCGCCGCCAGCTGCTGGACCGGCTGCGTGCCGAAGGTGCACCGCTGCGCGGCAGGGTCGGCACCTATGACATCGAGCGCAGCAGTGTCGGCTACCTGCTGGCAACCCAGGATGCGCAGCGCGGCAGCATCGCCGGCGCGCTGCTGGGGGCGCTCGGCGACAACGACGTAGTGCGCGAAGAGCGCACCGGCGTGCTGCTGGACAAGGTGGCCAGCGGCGAGCTGTCGCTGGTCTACAACGTGCTTGGTTCCTATGCGCAGGCACGTGTCGATGCCGGCGCGCCACTGGCCATCGTCGAGCCTGAGGACTACACGCTGGTGGTGCTGCGCACCGCGGTGATTCCGCGTACCGGCCCACACCCGGAAGAAGCGCGGCGCTTCCTCGACTACCTGCTGTCGCCCCGTGGCCAGCAGGTGCTGTCGCGCGAGGCGCGGCTGATGCCGATCGTGACCGGCAACGCACGTGGCGGCGATGCGCCCGGCCGCAGCCGGCGTCCGATCCAGCTCGGCCCGGGCCTGCTGGTGTACCTGGATGCGCTCAAGCGCCGCCAGTTCCTCGATGCCTGGCGCAGCAGCGTCGAGCCGGCGGGGCGCTGAGGCTCCGGCCTGCCCGTACAATGGCGGCATGAGCGAATACACCATCCTGATCGCCGACGACCACCCGCTGCTGCGTTCGGCGGTGGTGCAGTCCTTGCGGCAGAGCCTGCCGCTGGCGCAGGTGCGCGAGGTGGCCAGTGCCGATGCGCTGGCCGAGGCGCTCGACGCACAGCCGGACGTGGACCTGGTGCTGCTCGACCTGACCATGCCCGGCGCGCACGGTTTTTCCGCGCTGCTGCACGTGCGCGGCTCGCATCCGGACATCCCGGTGGTGATCCTCTCCTCCAACGACCATCCGCGGGTGATCCGCCGTGCCCAGCAGTTCGGCGCCGCCGGTTTCATCCCGAAGTCCGCGCCGGCCGAGACCATCGGGGAGGCCGTGCAGGCAGTACTCGATGGCGGCCTGTGGTTCCCGGCGATGGCCGCCGAGCGTTCCGAGGCCGATGCACTACTGGCCAGCCGCCTGGCCCAGCTGACCCCGCAGCAGTTCCGCGTGCTGCTCTGCCTGGCCGATGGCCTGCTCAACAAGCAGATCGCCTACACCCTGGGGCTGGCCGAGAACACGGTGAAGGTGCACGTCACCGCCATCCTGAAGAAGCTCGAGTGCCACAGCCGCACACAGGCGGCGGTGCTGGTGAAGGCGCTGGAGCCCGAGGGCGACGCTGGCATCGGGCTGTAGTTTCCAGCCAACGGCGCAGCCCCTCGTGGGTGGACACGTAGAGCAGTTCATGGGTGAGGCCGGGCAGGTGGACTGCACAGGGGCCGCTGCAAGTACATCCATGTAAGCTCGGTCGCCGCATCCATGCGGCTCACGCCCCTGCGCAGCCCACCTGCCCGGCCACGGACAGGTTCCGTGCGCATCCACCCACGGAAGAGAAAAGAAGATCAAAAGCAAAGGCAGCCTGACAGGCCGCTTTTTGTAGAGCCGAGCCCACGCTCGGCTGCTTTCTGGCCGGTCCGTGAAGCCGAGCTTGGGCTCGGCTCTACACGAGCAAGCGCAGCGCGCGACCCGCTTTTGATCTTATTTTCTTCTCCGTGGGTGCAGGCCACCGAAATCTGTCGGAGGCCGGTCGGGTTGGGTGCGCGGGGGTGTCAGCCGCATGGGCCCGAGGCATGCCTCGGGCGGGTTGGGCAGGACGCCCAACCCCGGTCTTGCCGTGTGCGCAGGACAGCGCACACGAGCAAGCGGCTGCCAAGCCTCCAGGGACGGATTCACGGCGTCCCCCGCGCACCCAACCCGACCGGCCCACCCACGGCTTCTGCTTTCCACGACCAACCAAACACCACCCACGAGGGGCTGCGCCGTTGGCTGGAAACTACCCGCGATGGCGGATCAGCAACTGACTCATCAGTGCCCGCAGCGCCGGCGGCTTCACCGGCTTGGCCATCATCCCCCAGCCGCGTTCGGCGGCCATCTCACGCAATCCCGCATCGCGCTCGGCAGTAACCAGCACTACCGGCGGGCGGGCCTGCCACAATTCGGCCAATGTCTCGTACAGCACCGGCCCATGGTGATCGCCCATGCGCACATCCAGCAGCACCAGCTCCGGTACTGCGCCTGTTGCTGCCAGCTGCAGCGCCGCCTGTGGGCCATCGGCCAGCGCCACCTCGCAGCCCCAGCGCTCCAGCAGCGCGCGGCTGGCCGCGCACACGTGCGGATCGTCGTCGATCACCCACACCCGGCGACCGCGAAGCGGGTTGTCCGCCGCCGGTTCCTGCACCAGCACCGGCACAGGAGCAGTAGCGGGAATCGCGCTGGCTTCGCCGAACGGCACGCCCACCGCGAACACGCTGCCCTGGCCCAGCTGCGAGCGCAGCCGGATCGGATGCCCAAGCAGGCGGCCGATGCGATCGACGATGGCCAGGCCAAGGCCGGCGCCGCGCTGCTGGCCGTCGTGCAGGCGGCGGAACTCCTCGAAGATCTCGCCCTGCAACGCGTCGGGAATGCCGGGGCCCTGGTCGTGCACCTCGATCCACAGCATGCCTTCACGGCGACGGCAGCCGAGCAGCACGCGGCCGCGTTCGCTGTAGCGCAGCGCGTTGGACAGGAAGTTCTGCAGGATTCGGCGCAGCAGGGCTTCATCGCTGACCACTACCGCATCGGTATCGACCCAGTCGACCACCAGGCCACGCGACTGTGCGGCGATGCCGAATTCGCGCGCCAGCGTCTGCAGCAAAGGCCCGAGCCGGAACGCCTGCACTCGGGTCGGCAGGCTGCCGGATTCCAGGCGCGCGATATCCAGTAGACTATTGAGGATCGCATCCTGCGCGGCCAGTGCAGCATCGATGTGGTCCGCAGTCTGCTGCTGCGCCGGGTCGCCCAGCTTGCCGCGCAGCACCGAGACGAACATGCGCGCCGCGTTGAGCGGCTGCAGCAGGTCGTGCACGGCCGAGGCGACGAATCGCGTCTTGTAGCGGTTGGCCTGCTCGGCTTCGCGGCGTGCTTCCTCCAGGTCATGTGTGCGCTCGGCGATGCGGTGTTCCAGCGCATCGGCCAGCGAGCGCAGTTCGCGCGCGGCGTTCTTGTAGCTGGTGATGTCGGCATAGCTGGTGACGAAGCCGCCGTCGGGCAGCGGGTTGCCACGGATTTCCAGCACGGTGCCATCGTCTTTTTCGCTCTCGCGCATGTGCGGGCGGCCGCTGCGCAGGTGGTTCAGGCGGCGCTCGATGGCTTCATCGACCGGGCCCGGACCAAGCAGGCCACGGCGTGCGTTGAAGCGGAACAGTTCCTCGATCGGCCGGCCGACGCGAACCAGGTCCTGCGGGAAGCGGAACAGTTCCAGATAGCGCGAATTCCACGCGACCAGGCGCAGTTCGCGGTCGATCACCACCACGCCCTGCGGCAGGTGTTCGAGGCTGCGGCTGAGGCCGCTGTCGGCATCGGTGGCGGCCTGCAGCAGGCCATCCTGCGCGGTACGCAGTTCCTGTGCATGCTGCTTGAGCAGGGTTTCCAGCTCGCGGCGGCTTCGCAGGCGATGCTTGGACAGTCGCCGGCGCTGCTGCACGAACAGCACCAGGAAGCCCAGCGCCAGCCATGCAGCGCCACCGGTGAGTGCTGCGGCGCGGCCGGCGCCGGTGGCGGCACCGGCATCGTGCAGCAGGTGCAAGTTCCAGCCTTCGGCGGGCAGCGGCAGGCTCTGCCACAGCATCGGCTGCGGCAGCGCCGGATCCAGCAGGCGCACCATGCGGCCGCCATCGGCCAGCACGTCTTCGGTGCGTGCGCGCAGGGGCTGCAATGCGCGGTCGGCGTACTGGCGGGCGTCCAGCATCTCGCGGCGCTCATCGGCCCCCAGCGGGCGCAGCAGCCGGTAGCGCCAGCTGTCCCGGTTGGCCAGGAACACCACGTCGTGGTCGTCGCTGGCCAGCACCACGTCGGGGCTGCTCAGCCATTCCTGTTCCAGCGCGGACAACTCGACCTTGATCACCACCACGCCCAGCCGCTTGCCGTCTTCTTCGATGGCCTGCGAAAGGTAATAGCCGGGCACGCCGGTGGTCATGCCGATGCCGTAGAAGCGGCCACGGCCCTGCGCCAGCGCCTGGCGGTAGTAGGGGCGGTAGCTGTAGTTCTCGCCGACGTTGGTGGTCGGCTGGTCCCAGTTGCTGGCCGCCACCGCCACACCGTCGTGGCCGACCAGGGTCAGGGTCGAGGCACGGGTGACTTCGTTGGCGCGTTGCAGCTTGAGGTTCAGCCGCTGCCGTTCGCTGGGCGAGGGCGGCACGCGCAGTGCATGCAGCAGATCCGGGTCAAGTGCCAGCACCTGCGGCAAGGTGCCGAAGCGGTCGATGCGCTGTTGCAGGCCCTGGCCATACAGCTGCAGCTGGCGTTGCACCTGGCTGCTTTCCTCGCCGAGCGCGCGCCGCCAGGCGTAATGACCGGCGGCGACCGCGCACAGCACGGTACCGCCGACCATCACCAGCAGGGTCAGCAACAGCATCCGGTGGCGGCTGAGCCAGTACATGGCGGCAGTCTACGCAGGGCCGGCGGGCGTGGCGTGCACGCCCGCCGGGGTCTGACGTGGAAGGGGTCAGAAGTGCATCTGCGCGCGCAGTTCGAAGATCTCCGGCGTGCTGTGCACGCCACGACGGCTGGCGTCGACCTTCACGTAGTTGGCCTGGAACTTGAAGTGGCTGGTCAGGTACCAGTTCGCGCCCAGCGTCAGGTCGTGCTGGCGGCCGCCGAGGATGCTGCCATCGTCCAGGTCGAGACGGCTGTATCGGGCCAGCAGTTCGACCGCGCCGTAGTTGTGCGCCGGCTTGATGTTGGCCACCGCGCCGGCGTTGTACGGGCGCGATTCGCCGGTCAGCACCCAGCTGGCCATCGCGTACTGGCCACTGCCGGTGTAGTCGGGCTTGCCGTCATGACGGGTGACCGTAGCGCGCAGCGCTTCGGCCTGCAGCGAGAACGGGCCCCGGATCCAGATGCCTTCCAGGCCGGTGCGGCGGATCTGGTCGGCAGTGACCAGCGCACCGGAATCGACGTAGCGGATGTCGGTCAGGCCGGCTTCCGGGCGCGCGCGCAGGCGGGCGCTGGCCTCGTGATGCACGTCGCGGCCATCGCTGTAGCCACGCGGGTTTTCCTGCGAGTAGGCCAGGCCCAGGTGGATCACATCGCCTGGTGCCTTCACCGGCGTCCACACCGCACGCACCGCCTGGGTGGTGCCGGGGTTGTCGCCCTGCAGGTCCTTGCCGCCATAGGCCCCGGCCTGCAGCAGGTACTGCGGGCGCTCCAGCACCCACTCCACGCCGGTGCGGCGGCCTTCGTAGAAGGCCTGCACCGGCAGCGAGGTTTCCAGGAAGCTGCCGGCACGCGAAGAGGTGTTCGCATCCAGGCCGACCGGGGTCTTCATGTAGCCGAAGCGGAAGCGGCCGACGTCACGGCCGAAGAAGGCCTTGCTCTCGAAGCGCACGAACACGTCCAGCCAGGTATCGGCCTGGAAGTCGTAGTAGACCATCGCATCGTAGACGCCCTTCTTTTTCAGCGTCGCGCCGAATTCCTTGCGGCGCACGGCATCGTCGTCCTCGAGGCCACTGGCCGAGGAGAAGTCGTTGTAGTCGTAGGCGATGTTGGCGGTGGCCGCCAGCTCGGTGCCATCACCGAAGGTGTACTTGGTCGGCCAGTTGTCGAAATCGGCGGCCGAGGCGAAGGCGGGAAGGGCGGCCAGCGACAGGGCCAGCAAGGTGGGATTCGGGCGCATGTTGGGTGCGGCTCTCTCAGATTGCGTGTGGACAGGACATCAACGGCCGCAAGGGCCGGAACTTTCGCAAAGACTCACCCAGCCGTTCAGCCCGGGCCACCAGCCTCCCCAGGATCGGGCGGTGCGGCGCCAGTGTAGGCACCTGTGCCACCTGAACCGGGAGGCTAGTACCAATAGGTTATCTGCGCTGGCGTGCCTGGCGCGTACAAAGGCGTCCATTGGTCGCACCTCCTGTGCGTGCTGCACAGGGCCTGCGAACAGTTTCCACGGTAACGGTTCCCGTGCAGCTCCGGGGCCGTACGTGCCTGAAAACGCCCCTTCCGGAGTCCGCCATGCACATCCCGACCGCAGCACCGGTGCCTGCAAAGCCGTTGCCGATCTATCGCCAGCTGTACTTCCAGGTGATCGTGGCGATCGTCCTGGGCGCCATCCTCGGCCATTACGAGCCGTTGATCGGCGAGAAGATGAAGCCGCTCGGTGATGCCTTCATCAACCTGGTGAAGATGATCATCGCGCCGGTGATCTTCCTCACCATCGTCACCGGCATCGCCAGCATGACCCACCTGCGTACGGTGGGCCGGGTCTTTGCCAAGGCGATGGCGTACTTCCTGTTCTTCTCCACGCTGGCGCTGATCGTCGGCATGATCGTGGCGCACGTGGTGCAGCCCGGCGCCGGCATGAACATCAACCCCGCCGAGCTGGACCAGACCGCGGTGCACAGCTACGTCGAGAAGTCGCACGACCTGACCCTGGTCGGCTTCCTGATGGACATCATCCCGAAGACGCTGCTCAGCGCGTTCGTCGACGGCAACATCCTGCAGGTGCTGTTCGTGGCCGTGCTGTTCGGCATCGCGCTGGCGATGGTGGGCGAGAAGGGCAAGCCGGTGCTGAACTTCCTGGAGGCGCTGGTCGCTCCGGTGTTCAAGCTGGTGCACATCCTGATGAAGGCCGCCCCGATCGGCGCCTTCGGTGCGATCGCCTTCACCATCGGCAAGTACGGCGTCGGCTCGCTGATCAACCTGGCCTGGCTGGTGGGCTCGTTCTACCTCACCGCCTTCCTGTTCGTGGCGGTGATCCTCGGCGTGGTCTGCCGCCTGTGCGGCTTCTCGGTATTCAAGCTGGCGCGCTACCTGAAGGCCGAACTGCTGCTGGTGCTCGGCACCTCGTCGTCGGAGTCGGCGCTGCCGTCGCTGATGGAGAAGATGGAACGCGCCGGGTGCAGCAAGTCGGTGGTGGGCCTGGTGGTCCCGACCGGCTACTCGTTCAACCTGGACGGCACCAACATCTACATGACCCTGGCGGCGCTGTTCATCGCCCAGGCCACCAACACCGAACTGACCCTGGGCCACCAGATCGCCCTGCTGCTGGTCGCCATGCTCAGCTCCAAGGGCGCGGCCGGCGTCACCGGCGCGGGCTTCATCACCCTGGCCGCCACCCTGGCCGTCGTGCCGGAAGTGCCGGTTGCCGGCATGGCGCTGATCCTGGGCGTGGACCGCTTCATGAGCGAATGCCGCTCGCTGACCAACTTCATCGGCAATGCCGTGGCCACCGTGGTGGTCTCGCGCTGGGAAGGCGCGCTGGACCGCAACCGCTTGAAGCTGGCGCTGGATGGCCGCGAAAGCGAACTGCCGCCGCCGGTCGATGCGCTGCCCGAGGCACTGCCGGCCAAGGGCTGATCCAGGTGTGTGGTACCGCGGGGCCGGTCACGACAGTGGTACGGCCCCGCGGCGTTTCAGGGCGTCCCATGGCTGTCATGGGCAACGCCGAAGCTGACATCGCGGTACCGTCGCATACGGCACGGAATTGTGCGGTCGCAGCATGCTTGCGACAGGATAGCGACAGGTCCAGACGCTCCAACGGGGGTATCATCCCCTGTCCCTTCTGCCCATTCATGTAACCCACATCGATGTCCAACGAAGATTTCAAACAGGCCGCCCTCGATTACCACCGGATGTCCCCGCCGGGAAAGATCAAGGTTTCCGCTACCAAGCCCATGCTGACCCAGCGCGACCTGTCGCTGGCGTATTCGCCGGGCGTGGCGTACGCCTGTGAAGCGATCAAGGCCGACCCGCAGCAGGCCAGCGAGCTGACTGCCCGCGGCAACCTGGTGGCGGTGATCTCCAACGGCACCGCGGTGCTGGGCCTGGGCAACATCGGCGCGCTGGCCGGCAAGCCGGTGATGGAAGGCAAGGGCGTGCTGTTCCAGAAGTTCGCCGGCATCGATGTGTTCGACATCGAAGTCGACGAGACCGACCCGGACAAGCTGGTCGACATCATCGCCTCGCTGGAACCGACCTTCGGCGGCATCAACCTGGAAGACATCAAGGCGCCGGAATGCTTCGTGGTCGAGCGCAAGCTGCGCGAGCGCATGAAGATCCCGGTGTTCCATGACGACCAGCACGGCACGGCGATCATCGTCGGCGCGGCGGTGCTCAACGCCATGGCGATCACCGGCAAGAAGATCGAGGACGTGAAGCTGGCCACCACGGGCATGGGCGCAGCCGGCATTTCCTGCGTGAACATGCTGGTGCAGCTGGGCCTGAAGCCGGAAAACATCCTGGCCTTCGACCGCGAGGGCGTGATCCACACCGGCCGTACCGACCTGGACCCGGAAAAGCAGCGCTATGCGCGCGACACCGACAAGCGCACCCTGGCCGAGATCGTCGACGGCGCGGACATCTTCCTGGGCCTGTCGGCGCCGGGCATCCTGACCGCCGACATGGTCAAGACCATGGCGCCGGATCCGGTGATCTTCGCACTGGCCAACCCGACCCCGGAAATCATGCCGGAACTGGCGCGCGCCGCCCGTCCGGACGCGATCATCGGCACCGGCCGTTCGGACTACCCGAACCAGGTCAACAATGTGCTGTGCTTCCCGTACCTGTTCCGTGGTGCGCTGGACGTGGGCGCCACCGCGATCAACGAGGAAATGAAGATCGCCTGCGTGCGTGCCATCGCTGCACTGGCCCGCCGCGCCGCCACCGACATGGGCTCGGCCTATGGCGGTGACACCCCTAGCTTCGGCCGTGAATACCTGATCCCGCGTCCGTTCGACCGTCGCCTGCTGGTGGAGCTGTCGGCCGCCGTGGCCCAGGCCGCGATGGACTCGGGCGTGGCCTCGCGCCCGATCGACGACATGGGCGCCTACCGCGACAAGCTGGCCCAGTTCGTCTACCGCACCAGCCTGATGATGAAGCCGGTCTACGACCGCGCGCGCAGCGACAAGCAGCGCGTGGTGTACGCCGAAGGCGAAGAGGAAGTGGTGCTGCAGGCGGTGCAGAACGTGGTCGATGACGGCCTGGCGCACCCGATCCTGATCGGCCGCCCGGAAGTGATCGAATCGCGCATCGAGCGCCTCGGCCTGCGCCTGAAGATCGGCGAGAACGTTGAAGTCACCAACATCAACGATGACCCGCGCTTCAACGAATACTGGCAGTACTACCACGGCCTGACCGGCCGTCGTGGCGTGACCGTGGCCGCGGCGAAGAACCTGATGCGTTCGCGCCCGACCCTGATCGCAGCAGTGATGGTGGCGCGTGGCGAAGCCGATGCAATGCTGACCGGCATCGTCGGCCGCTTCCACAAGAAGCTGGGCTACGTGCGCAGCGTGCTGCCGCTGGAGCCGAAGGTCACCTCGACCTCGGCGATGACCGGCGTGATCAACCAGCAGGGCGTGTTCTTCTTCGTCGATACCCACGTGCAGGAAGACCCGACCGCCGAGCAGCTGTGCGAAGCGACCCTGCAGGCGGCCTACCGCATGAAGTTGTTCGGCATCGAGCCGAAGGTCGCGCTGCTGTCGCACTCCAACTTCGGCAGCCATGACTCGAAGGACGCGCTGAAGATGCGCCAGGTGCGCGAGCTGCTGCTCAAGCGCAACCCGCGCCTGAACGTGGACGGCGAAATGCAGGGCGACACCGCATGGGATGAAGCGCTGCGCCAGAAGCTGCTGCCGGGCTCGACCCTGCAGGGCCGCGCCAACCTGTTCGTGCTGCCGAACCTGGAAGCGGCCAACATCGCCTACAACCTGGTGCGCGTGTTCACCGATGGCGTGGCGATCGGCCCGATCCTGATGGGCGTGAACAAGCCGGTGCACATCCTGACCACCAGCGCCACTTCGCGCCGGATCCTGAACATGACCGCGATCGCGGCGGTCGATGCGCAGATCCGCAAGCAGCTGGAAGCGGAAAAGAAGGCATAAGCCTTCTTTCCCATTTCCGCTGCCCACGCATTCTTCCTCTACCCCCGCCTTCGGCGCGCCCCTTCAACAAGAAGGGGCTCCTGGTCGGGAGAATGATGGCGCTGGCGCGGCTGGACGTCGGCGCAAGTGAAAACACCGGGCATTGCCCGGTGTTTTCATTTGCCGCAACGGCCGCCGAACCTGCCACATGCGCTACGCCGCCCGGTCATTTCCCTGCAACGCCGTTGCGGCCCAATACGCCCACGCGGCCCGGCCGTGGGAAAGGACCGGACCGGCCTTCCCACCCTGGGCCCGACCAACTTTCATGGGCGAGGGTGTCATGCGTAATCGAGTCACGCGGCGATATTTCCAGCAGCTGTTCGCGCTGTACGCCGGTTTCGTGCAGTCGCGCTGAGGCGTAGAAAGCAGCGAGGTAGAGTCGACCGTTGGTCGACTATCGCGCGAACCGCGGGGTTTTCGGGGGCTGTACGAAAGTCAGTCGACTAACAGTCGACTCTACCCAGTCGCCCCATTACCCAGTGGCCCCAATTCCCAGTTGACCAGCCCGTCAGCGCCGCTTGCCGCGGCGTGCAGGGGCCGGCGGCGGTGTATCCGAACGCGGCTTGGCGTACTGGGCCCACAGTGCGGGCAGTGCCTTGCCGGTGTGCTTCTGCCACAGCGCCGGTGCATAGCGGCCATCGCGCAGGGCCGTGTCCAGTGCCAGCACCAGGCCCGGGTGTTCGGCGTCGGCCCATTTCAGGAACGCACCGGTGACCCGGTAGCCGCTGTCGAAGTTCTGGCCCTTCTCGACCTTGCCCGGCAGCGACCAGCCCGCGGCGGCATTGTCCATGCCGTAGCGGTCGCGTGCGTAGTCGGCGATGCCCTCCACCAGCCAACCCGGCACCCGTGCGTCGCCATGGCCCGGATAGCCCTGCACGATGTGCATGGCCTCATGGGTGACCAGGTCGATGTCGTTGGGGTGCTGCGCCAGCCAACCCGGATTGATGGTGATCGTTGCCGCCTGGTCCTTGTCACCGACGAAGGCGATCCCGGTGTAGGCCGGATCGATCACGATGCGCACCATCGATGGCGCGGCCGGGTGGAAGTCCGCACGTTCGCGCAGGTAGGCGAAGTAGAACGTATCGATCACCCGCTTGCGCTGCGGCGCGGCCAGGGCGCCACGGGCGTCCTGGTAGTTCAGCGTCACGCCGTCGCGGGTCAGCTGCGCATCAAAGGCCTGGGTCTGGCCGAAGCTGGAGAAGGAAAGGGCAACAAGGGCCAGAGGCAACAGACGGTAGCGCATAGGGCTCATTGTACGGCGCTGGGCGCCAACAGTTCGATCTCCGCCAGCGGCAGCCGGCCTGGCGCGGCCAGGCGCAGCCGGTACTCGCTGTAACGACCGGGTCTGGCGATGCGGAACGGACGGGTCTGGCGGGCAGACTCGAAGGCTTCGCCGCTGCGCTGGTCGAGCACGGTCCAGTGGCCGTTGCCATTGCGCGCTTCCAGCGTCCATTCGCCGCCCTGGATGCGGCCGTCACCGCTGGTCAGCGTATACATCGTCGGCGTGCCATTGCTCAGGCCGGTCAGTGCGATGGTCGCGCCGCCATCCAGGCCGACGGTGGTGGCCGCATCGTCATCGACCAGCGCCGGCAGGGCGCGGCCATCGGCCAGCGTCGCCTTCGCGCCGCTGCCGAGCAGGTCGTGCAGCAGTTGCGGGCGCTGGCCACGGGCGGTCAGCGAGCGCGGCACGTCATCCACGCCGCTGCCCCAGCGCGACGGCTGCGGGCCCATCACGAAGTCCAGCGTCGCGCCCCTGGCGATCAGCTCGTGCGGGACCCAGGTCTTCGTCCAGGGCGTGCCGTTGATCTTCAGCGACTGCACGTAGACGTTCTCTCGCGAATTGTTGGCCGCGTTCACGGTCAGCACCGCGCCGCCCTGCAGTTCCACCCGCGCGTGGCGGAAGGCCGGCGAACCGATCACATACTCCGGGGCGCCCATGCGCAGCGGGTACAGGCCCAGCGAGGCCAGCACGTACCACGCCGAGGTCTCGCCGTTGTCCTCGTCGCCCGGATAGCCCTGGCCGATCTCGCTGCCGACGTACAGCCGCGACAGGATCTCGCGCACGTGCTGCTGGGTCTTCCACGGCTGCCCGGCGTACAGGTACATCCACGGGATGTGGTGCGCCGGCTGGTTGCTGTGCGCGTACATGCCCATGCGCACGTCGCGCGCCTCGGTCATCTCGTGGATGGTGCCGCCGTAGGAACCGGCCAGTGCCGGGTCTGCGGTTTCCGGCGTGGCGAAGAAGGCATCCAGTTTCGCCGCCAGCTTGTCGCGGCCACCGTACAGCGCGGCCAGGCCCTCGCCATCGTGGGCGGCGGTGAAGGCGAAGGTCCAGCCATTGGACTCGGTGTAGTCGTGGCCCCACACACGCGGGTCGTAGTCCTTCGCGTCCACGCGCCACTGGCCATCGGCAGTGCGGCCCTGGAAGAAGCCGGCGGCCGGATCGAACATCGTCGTGTAGCTGGCGGCGCGATAGCGGAAGTAGTCGGCCTCGGTGCTGTAGCGCTCGCGTGCGGCCGGCGTGGTCGCACGCTTGGCCAGCGCGTCGGCCATGTTGGCGATGCCGAAATCATTGAGTGCGCCTTCCATCGTCCACGACATGCCTTCATGCACGTCCGCGCTGGCGTAGCCACGGAAGGTCGAACGGTCCATGCCCTTGCGGCCGACATGGCGGTCGGGCGGGACCACGGTCGCGTTCTTCAGCGCGGCGGCGTAGGCCTCGGCCGGATCGAAACCGCCGATGCCCTTCAGCCACGCATCGGCGAAGGCCACGTCCGAGCTGGTACCGACCATCAGGTCCGCATAGCCCGGCGACGACCAGCGTGCGATCCAGCCGCCGGCGCGGTACTGCTCGATGAAGCCCTGCACTAGCTGGCCGGCATCGTCGGGCGTGAACAGTGCATAGGCCGGCCAGGTGGTGCGGAAGGTGTCCCAGAAGCCGTTGTTGACGAATACCTTGCCATCGCGCACGCCGGCGTAACTGCGGGTCGCGCTGCCTTCGGTGTTGTCATCGCTGGCGCTGGCCTGGTTGGCGTAGCGCCACTCCGGTGCGGCGGCGCTGCCCACGTTCTCGTGGCCGGAATTCGGGTACAGGTACAGCCGGTACAGGCTGGAGTACAGCGTGGTCTTCTGGTCGTCGCTGGCATCGCCGATGTCGAAGCGGGCCAGGCGCGCGTCCCACGCGTCCTGTGCGCGGCCGGCCACGCTCTCCAGCGTATCGGCGGCGGTGATTTCCAGTGCCAGGTTGTGCCGCGCCTGCTCCACCGAGATCAGCGAGGTGGCGATGCGCATCGTCACCCGCCGCTCGCTGCCGGCATCGAACTTGATGTAACCGGTCGGGCGCCCGGTGTCGAGGCGGCCGCTGCTGCGCCAGGGCTTGTCGAAGCTGGCCACGACATACATGCGGCTGGCGCCGTTGGACAGGCCGCTGCGCGTATCGGTGTAGCCGGACAGCGTCTGTGTGGCGGCATCCAGGGTCAGGCCACCACGCGCATCGACGTTGTCGAACAGCAGGTTGGCGTCACCGCCTTCGGGGAAGTCGAAGCGGAACAACGCGGCATGATCGGTTGGCGCGATGGCGGCAGCGATGCCGTTGTCGAAGCGCACGTCGTAGCGGTAGGGGCGCGCGCTTTCATGGCGGCGATCGAACGACAGCGCGCGCTTGCGGCGGTCGGCCTCCGGCACGCCACGGCTGGCCGAGGGCATCACCTGGAAGGTCTGGCGGTCACCCATCCACGGGCTGGGCTGGTGGCTCAGCGCAAGCGCCTGCAGCTGCGGGCGGTTCTGTGCGTCGTTCTGCTCGTTCCAGCGGTACAGCCAGTTCAGTGCGCCGGCATCGGTCACCGGGGTCCAGAAGTTGAAGCCGTGCGGCACCGCCGTGGCCGGGAAGTTGTTGCCGCGCGAGAAGGTGCCGTTGGCCTGGGTGCCGCGGGTGGTCAGCACCCAGTCGGAGACGCGCTGTGGCTGCTGCCGCGGCTGTGCGTCCAGGCGCACGTCATCAATCCAGCCAGAGACCGGCGCGCCCTCGGCACTGGCCACCTCCAGCTCGATCGCCACCACGCGGCGGCCCTTCAGCGTGGGTACGTCGCCCAGTCGCACTGCCTTGCGCGCCCACTGTTGCGGGTACAGCGTCTTCGATTCGCCCTGCGCGCGTGCGCCGATCGCCACCCCATGCTGGTCGCGCGCCGCACCGGCCGACACGCGGCTGCCATCGTCCAGCAGCAGGTCCAGCGAGACATAGGTCGAAGCGACGGTGTCCTTGCCGACGATCTCCGGCAGCACCAGCCACGACAGCGTGGTATCGGCCTCGATGGGCAGGTCGGCCTTGAACAGTTCGCGCCGCGCGCTGCCGCCTTCGCTGCTGTAGCGCAGTGCATGCAGGCCGCTGTAGCCGGCGTTGCGCTTGGCCGCGTAAGGCGCCGCAGGGCCGTTGCCGATCGTGACCTGAAGTGCACCCGCGGCCTGCGTCGGGGCAGGTTCGCCGGGCTCGAACGAGGTCTGCAGCCCCTGTGCCAGCACCGGCATCGCAGTGGTCGCACAGGCCAGGGCCAGGGCGAGTGGAAGCAGGGCGCGGCGCGGATCGGACAGGGTCATGCAAGGGTCTCCCGGAAGGGCTGGCGGCGGGCAGAACCCGCATCGGCGGACACCACGGACAGCATCGCTCCGCCCGCCAGGCTGGCAGTGGAAGAGGCGATGCCGGTCCGGTGGGGGCGGGCCATGCGATCGGGTTGGATTGGGTGGGTCGGGGTGCGACCTGGCCCGATCCTGCAACAGCCGTCGCGCGCTGGCAAGTGCCATTTAGTTCGATCCAAATGCGGGAAATATCGCTGGAGTCGATTCTGGCGAGCGAACCTGCCGGAACGACCGCGAAATCCCCGGCGCCGCCGCCGCCCGGCGTGCGGCGGGGAGATGCGAGGCATCGGCGGGAGCGCGCAAACGCCCGTTGTGGCGCAATGTCGGTGCGGCCCAGATGCTAGAATCACAGGCCTCGCAACCCGTTCACCGACATCCGCCATGAGCCATACCGCCACCGCGCCCGCCAACGCCGAGAAGCGCTACACCGTGCACCGCAGCGATCTGCCGTTGAGCTGCCCGACCCCGGAAATGGCGCTGTGGAACTCGCATCCGCGCGTGTACCTGCCGATCGAAGACGAGCCCAACGGCGAAGCGCAGTGCCCGTACTGCGGTTCCGTGTTCGTGCTGGCCGACTAAACGGCGGCCCCTTCGATGCGCCGATTGACCGTGGTGCAGTTGCTGCCGGCGCTGCACTCCGGCGGTGTCGAGCGCTCGACCCTGGAAATCGCTGCTGCCCTGGTCGCGGCCGGCCATCGTGCGCTGGTGGTGTCCGCCGGTGGCCGCCTGGTGCAGCCGCTGCTGGACAGCGGTGCCGAGCACCTCACCCTGGACATCGGCCGCAAGTCGCTGCTGACCCTGCGCCATCTGCCGACCCTGCGCCGCCTGTTTGCCGAGGTCGGTGCGGACATCGTGCACGCCCGTTCGCGGCTGCCGGCCTGGCTGGGCCTGTACGCGATCCGCGCCATGCCCGCCGCACAGCGCCCGCACTGGGTGACCACCGTGCACGGGTTGAATTCGCCCAGCCGCTACAGTGCGGTGATGACCAGTGGCGAACGCGTGATCTGCGTGTCCAATACCGTGCGCGCCTTCGTGCAACGCCACTACCCGACGGTGCCGGAAGAAAAACTGCAGGTCATTCCCCGCGGTGTCGATGTCGGCCAGTTCCCACGCGTAGCGCGTGCCGACCGTCGCCCGCGGCTGGCCCTGGCCGCCGATTATCCCTGGCTGGCGCAGGTTGATGGCCCGCTGCTGCTGTTGCCCGGGCGCGGTACCCGGCTGAAGGGCCACGCCCACGCGCTGCAGCTGCTGGCCGACGTGCGTGCCGCCGGCGTGCCTGCGCAGCTGTGGATGCTGGGTACCGAGGAACCCGGGCGCGAGGCCTACGTGGCCGATCTGCGCCGCCAGGCTGCGGCACTGGGCGTGGCCGAGGCCGTACAGATCAGTACGCCTACCGCACGCATCGCCCTGGCCTACGCCGCCAGCGATCTGGTGCTGCAGCTGTCGGACAAGCCGGAAGCCTTTGGCCGCACCGTGGTCGAGGCGCTGTCGGTCGGCCGCCCGGTGCTGGGCTGGGACCACGGTGGCGTCGGCGAACTGCTGCAGCAGCTGCAGCCCAGCGGCGCGGTGCCGCTCGGCGACGCGCGCGCGCTGGGTGAACGTGCGCTGGCCCTGCTGGTGCAGCCGCCATCCTTGCCGACCCGCATCCCGTTTACCCTGCAGGCCATGCAGCGCGATACCCTCCGCCTCTATGCCGATCTCGCCGGCTGACCCCGCTGCCATCGTGCGCGACGATCGCGCTGGGCGCTGGGCGCCCTGGTGGGTGCTGGCGTACGTGGCGATGTGGCCGTTGCCAGGCATCGCCGAAACCGTGCTCGGCCTTGGCGCGCTCTATGCTGCCGCGCGCATGGTCATGCGCCGGCTGCAGCGCCGCCCGCACCTGTTGAGCACGGCGGCGTGGGCCCTGACCTCGATCCTGTTCCTCGGCTACTGGCTGCCACAGGCGTTCTCGGCCATCGATGCGATCGATCCGGCGGCCTCGTGGACCAAGGCTGCCGCCGGACTTCGCTACCTGCCCTTCATGTGGCTGGTGGCGATCGCGGTAGCCACGCCGGAACGGCGGCGGCTGACCTTCGGTGGCCTGGCGCTGATCACCGGCGCGTGGACGCTGGACGCGTTGGTACAGGCGCTGGCCGGCACCAGCCCATGGTTCTGGTCGCTGGATCACCTGAAGCTGGCCGTAAGTGGCCACGCGCTGTGCCCGGCCGACGAAGCCGCACTGGCCGACCGCCTCAGTGGCGCGCTCGGGCCCTGCAACCTGAAATTCGGCCAGGTGCTGGCCAGCCTGTCACCCTTCCTGCTGCTGCCGATGGCGCGGCGTTTCGGCAGTGCGGGGTGGTTGCTGGCCGCCGCCGCACTGGGAGGCGTGCTGCTGCTGGCCGGTTCGCGCGCCTCGTGGATCACCTTTGTGCTGGTGCTGGGCTACAGCGGCCTGCGCCAGTTCGGCTGGAAGCGGCTGCTGCTGCTGGCCCTTGTGGCAGCGCTGGGTACGGCCGCACTGACAGCGGGCGTGCCGCAGCTGCGCGAGCGTGTTGCGCGCACGGCACAGGCATGGAACGAAGACGGGCAGGGCGTTGACGAGGCGCTTTCGGGGCGCGCGCGCATCTGGACGGCGGCGGTGTGCATGATCGAGGAACATCCGGTCAACGGTGTCGGTGCGCGCGGCTTCCGTGATGCGTATCCGGCCTGCGTGTCAGACGAGGGCCCCGCCGTGTGGGGCAATCAACCGGCATTGCACGCCCACCAGATCGTGCTGGAAATCCTGGCCGAGACCGGCGTGCTGGGCCTGCTGCTGTGGCTGGCGGCGGTGGCGCAGGCCTGGCGGGCCTGGCGCTATGCACCGCCGGCGGCGCGTGACCGCGCCCGCCCGGCGATGCTGGCGCTGGCGGTTACCGTGTTCCCGCTCAATACGCACCTGGCGTTCTATTCTGCGTTCTGGGGCGGCCTGACCGTGCTGCTGGCGGCCCTGTTCGCCGGCAGTCTGCTGGCCCGCGAATCGGACGAATCTCCGCCGATGCAGTAGTTGCCAACCTTGGTGGGCTCCCCGGGACCGGCCTCGGTTCATCCGGCGCCAACCAAGGTTGGCGACTACCGCGAGGACGCCGGCCCTTCCACCGCATCCGGCTATTTGTAGAAATCACTCCGGCCGCCGGGCTGGCGCTTGAAGCGGCGGTGGATCCACAGGTACTGGTCGGGGGCTTCGCGCACCATCTCTTCGATGGCCTGGTTGACCCGCGTGGTATCGGCTTCCACGTCCTCGCTGGGGAAATTCTCCAGCGGTGCGCCGATCTTCAGCACGTACTTGCCGCCTTCGCGGCGGTGGAAGTACGGGATCACTGCACAACCGGTCATCCTTGCCAGCTGGTGGGTGGCGGTGATGGTCGAAGCGGTGTGGCCGAAGAACGGCACGAACACGGTGTCCTTGCCACGCATGTCCTGGTCCGGCGCGTACCAGAGGAAGCCGCCCTTCTTCAGGTGGCGCACGGTCGCGCGGATGTCCTCGTTGGCGAACATCGCCTTGGCATAGCGCAGGCGGCCGAACTTCACCGCCCACTCGTACACCGGGTTCTTGTGCTTGCGGTACATGCCGGACAGGTCGACGTAGTCGCACAGCAGGCGTCCGCACATTTCCAGGGTCATGAAGTGGCCGGAGACCAGCAGCACGCCGCGGCCTTCAGCCTCCATCTGCCGCAGGTGTTCCAGGCCTTCGATCCGTACCTGCGGGCGGATGCGGTCGATGCTGCCCCACCAGGCGCGGATGCACTCGAACACGCCCACGCCCAGCGCATCGAAACTGTCGCGCACCAGGCGCTGGCGCCAGGCTTCGTCCTTCTCGGGGAAGCAGAGCTGCAGGTTGACTTCGGCGGCGCGGCGGCGGCTGCCGAGCAGGCGCCAGGTGATCCAGCCGACGCCCCGGCCCAGCGCGCGCTGCAGCATCCACGGCAGGCGAGCGATGGCGAAGGCGCCGAACATGGCGGCGAACATCGGCCAGTTGCGCGGATCGCGCAGCGATGGGCGGACGGCGGTGGAGGCATCTGACATGGGGCCATTCTACCAAGGCGGCCGCGTGTCTTTCCCCGGGGGCTCCCGTATCCTTGCCGCATGCGCAAAGACCCTGTCGAATGGATCCTGCGCGGCCTGTATTCGGTCGTGCTCTACATCCTGCTGCCGATCACCGTGTACCACCTGGTCTGGCGCGGTTTCCGGGTTCGTGAATACTTCCGGCGCTGGGATGAACGCTATGCCTCCTATCCGCAGCCGACCGGGCAGCCGCGGGTCTGGCTGCACGCGGTCTCGGTGGGCGAGGTCAATGCCGCCGCGCCGCTGGTCAATGCCCTGCGCCAGCAGCGCCCGGACATCCGCTGGGTGATCACCACCATCACCCCGACCGGCTCCGAGCGCGTACGCGCGCTGTGGGGCGACGCCCTGGACCATGTCTACCTGCCGTACGACGTGCCGGGCAGCGTCAACCGTTTCCTCGGCCATTTCCAGCCCAGCCTGGCGCTGATCCTGGAAACCGAGCTGTGGCCGAACATGCTGTTCGGCTGCCGTGACCGCGGCATTCCGGTGTACATCCTCAACGCCCGGTTGTCGGCGCGTTCGCTGCGCGGCTACCGGTTGCTGGCGGCACTGATCCGCCGCGCGCTGCGCACCGTCACCTGCGTGGCCGCGCAGTCGCAGGACGATGCCGAGCGCTTCGTGCAGCTGGGGGCGGATCCCGGCCAGGTGCAGGCGCTGGGCAACCTGAAATTCGACATCGCCACGCCGGATGTGCAGGGTTTCGTCGAACAGTTCCACGCGCGGGTACCGGCCGCTCGTCCGGTATGGATCTCCGCCAGTACCCATGATGGCGAGGAGCAGGCGGTGATCGACCTGCACCGGCGCCTGCGCCAGCGGCATCCGGAGCTGCTGCTGCTGTGGGCACCGCGACATCCCGAGCGTTTCCCGAAGGTGGAAGCGCTGGCGCGCGAACAGGGCTGGAGCGTGGCGACCCGCCGCGTGGACCAGTGGCCACACGCGGCCACAGACGTGTTCGTCATCGACACCCTTGGCGAGCTGATGCCGTTCTATGCCTGCGCCCAGGTCGCCTTCGTCGGCGGCAGCCTGCAGGCCATCGGTGGTCACAACCTGCTGGAGCCGGCCGCGATGGGAACGGCGGCGGTGACCGGCCCGCACCTGCACAACTTCGCGGAAATTTCCCGGCGCATGCGCGAGGCCGGGGCGCTGCTGATCGGCGAGGACGCGCAGGCGGTGGGCGATCTGCTGCAGCACCTGCTCGACGATGCCCAGGCCCGCGAAGACATGGCGCGGGCGGGATGCACGCTGGTCAGCAATGGCCGCGGCGCGCTGCAGCGCACGCTTGCCCTGGTGGCGCCGCACCTGCCACCACCGCGCGAGTGATCGCGGCAGCGCGGAGTCAGCGGCGCTGACGAGCATTGTCGTGATCAACTTCATCAATTCTGCTTAGCGACGATTTTTCTGTCGTTGCTGGACCGACCCTGCCGCTGGCAGCGTGCCTGCCATCACATCGTTGCGCACATTCCACCGATTCTGATTCCGCAGGACGACGCAGGCTGCCAGCCTGCTGTCGACCGCGCTTGGGCGGATATCAAGGGAACTTGCGATGGACGGCGACAGGGGCGGGGACGGCACGGGTGGGGCCGGACTGGGGACGGACCATCTGGCGGTGGTGGCGTTGACACTGTTGGTGGGCGGCAGCGTGATCGCACTGGTGGGCCAGCACACGGCGGCACAGGCAGGCCCCGCCATCGTGCTCAGCCTGTTGCTGGCTGCACTGGGGGCCAGCCTGGTGCTGTGCTGCCTGCAGGATCTGGTGCTGCGGTTGCCGGCGGGCGAGGGCCTGCACGGGCTGCTGGCTGCCAGCTGGGGGCCGCGGGTGGCGGGCGTGTTGGGCATGGCCCTGCTGCTGGAGCTGGTGGCGACCACGGCGGGCGTGGCGCAGTCCATGGCCCTCCATCTGCACGCGGTGCTGGCCGCCGAAGGCCTCCAGCCCTGCGACTGGCTGCCGGAACAGGTCACGGCGGCGGTGGGCCTGCTGATGCTGGGCGCACTGGCATTGCTGCCGCCACGGCGTGTGGTGCTGGTGGCCTGCGCCCTGTTGACGGTGAAGATCGGTGCGGGGGTGTTGCTGCTGGCGCTGGCGGCACGTCATGTGCATTACGCGCACTGGATCCCCTGGCTGCCACCGGCGACCGCGCCGTATCGCTTCGGGCTGGGCGGGGTGCTGGCGGCTGCGGTGCCGCTGCTGGGGGTATTTGCCAGCGTCGGCTTGGCACTGGGCTTTCCTGCGTTGCGCCGCCAGGGCGCGATGTGGCAACCGGCAGTGCTGGCGCTGGTCTCGTTGCTGGCGATGCTGCTGCTGATCGTGCTGGCAGCACTGCAGGCAGGGCTGGTCGAGTTTTCCGCGCTTGCCAGTACCCGGCCACTGTCGGTGGCGCTGCAGATGCATCCGCAATTGGAGTGGATGCTGCCGTTGTTGCCGCTGGCGGGGGCTACGGGCCTGGCCGCCCTGCAGCTGGTGCTGCTGATGCTGGCCTTGCGGCTGGCAACATCGCTGTGGCCAGGGGCGGGTGATGCAGTGGGACGCTCCCGCGGTGTGATCGTGGCGGCGGTCGGACTGCCGGCGGTGATGCTGGTGCTGTGGCTGCCGTTGGGCACCCTGCCGGCGCTGCCGGGTCCGGCAACCCTGCTGGTGATGGCGGCGCTGTGCCTGGCGGTGCTGCGGCGGCGGAATGACATGAGGCAGGGCGCAACCGGTCGCGAACTGGTGCTGCCGATGCTGGCGCCCTTGGCGGCCGCGCTGTGCGTCCTTGCGGCGTTGGAACGCCTGCGGGCATGGCCGGGCTGAGGGTTCGCGGGGCCACGCAACGGGTAGCTGCGGGCGGATGCACCGCCTGCAAAAAAGCCACCCTTGCGGGTGGCTTCTTTGTTGCCGGCAGGGCGACGGATCAGTGCGTGGTCGTTGCCGGATTGCCCGCGTCCTGGGTCAGCAGGCGGTTGACGTCCTGCAGCTCGGCCACGTCCAGCGCACCCAGCGACTGGCTCAGCAGCAGGCGGTTCTGCAGGAAGGTGTAGCGGGCCTGGGCGTAGTCCAGCTGCGCCGAGAACAGGATGCGCTGGTTCTGGATCACGTCCAGCACGGTACGGGTACCGACTTCCAGGCCGACCTGCGAGGCGTCGTACGCGCTCTGTGCCGAGACCACGGCCAGGCGACGGGCCTCCACTTCGCTGATGCCCTGTACCAGGGTCTGGTAGGCATTGCGGGTGTTGCGGTCCAGGGCGCGCTTCTGCTGCTCGTAGCCGTCCTGGGCGATGTCACGCTGGGCCAGCGCCTGGCGCACGCCGGACTGGGTGGCACCACCGGAGAAGATCGGCACGCTCAGGGTCAGGCCGATGCTGTTGGTGCGGGCGTCCGGCGACAGCGAACCGGAACCAGTGCTGTCACCCCAGGTCGCGCTCTTGCCCCAGCTGCCGCCCAGCGACAGGGTCGGGTAATGGCCGCCACGGGCGGCCTGCACGCCAGCCTCGGCGGCGCTGACCTTCAGTTCCTGCGCCTTCAGCGCCGGATTCTGGGTGGTGGCCTGCTGCACCAGCTCATCGATGTTGCCACGGTTGGCCGGCACTTCCGGGCGGAAGTCGGCCGGCAGCCCACGCAGGTTGGTCACCGGCTGGCCGGTCAGTTCGGTCAGGGCCTGGTAGTTATCGGCCAGGGTGTTCTGCGCAACGATGGTGTTGGCACGCGCCTGGTCGTACTGGGCGCGTGCTTCGTGCACGTCGGTGATCGGCGCCAGGCCCACTTCCAGGCGCTTGTCGGCGAAGTCGAACTGCTTCTTCGCGGCCGCTTCATTGGTCTGTGCGGCATTCAGCGATTCGATCGCCACCAGCACGTTGAAGTAGGCCGCCGAGGTGCGCACGATCAGGCTGTCGTTGGCCGAATCGAGGGTGAAGTCCGCCGCCTTGCTCAGCTCGCGCTGCGAACGCAGGTTGTTGATCTGGGTCCAGTTGAACAGCGTCTGGCTGCCGTCGATCGTGTAGGTGCGGCGCTTGTTGGTGAACGAGCCGGAGTTGGCGTCGGCGTTCGGCTCACTGCGCGTGCGGTTCAGCTGGGCCTGGCCGTTGATCTGCGGCAGCAGGGCGGCGCGCGCCTGCACGGCGCCTTCCTTGTCATACAGCCGGGTCGATTCGGCGGCGGACAGCTGCGGATCGCCATTGCGCGCCATTTCGTAGACCTGCAGCAGGTCGGCGGCATGGGCGGACAACGGCAGCAGGGCAGTGGCCAGCGCAACAGCGAGGGATCGGCGGATCATTGCGGCTTCCTTGGACTCAGAGGTGGAACTGGGGGGCCGGGGCGGCACCACGCAGGTAATCGATATCGGTCTCGAACAGGGACTCGCTGCTGCCGTCGGCCTTGACCAGCAGGGCCTCCATCGCCGGCGAGCGGCCGTGGATCACGAACAGGCGACCACCCGGACGCAGCCACGAAGCGAACTGTGACGGCACCACGTCGACCGCACCAGTGACACAGATCACGTCAAAGCGGCGTTCGGTCTGCCAGGAAAGGGCGTCGGCCACTTCCACGCGGACGTTGGTGCCCAGGCCGGACGCGTCCAGACGGGCGCGCGCGGCGGCGGCCAGCTCCGGGTCGATTTCCAGGCTCAGCACGTCGCGCGCCAGCGCGCCGATGCAGGCCGAGAGGAAGCCGCTGCCGGTGCCGATTTCCAGCACTTCGTCACCCGGCTGCAGGTCCAGCGCCTGCAGGGTACGACCCTCGATGACCGGCTTCATCATCTTCTGGCCATGGCCGATCGGCAGTTCGACATCGGCGTAGGCCAGTGCCCGGTGTGCATCGGCGACAAAAGCCTCGCGCGGCAGGCGGGCCAGGACGTCGAGCACCTTGATGTCCAGCACGTCCCAGGGACGGATCTGCTGTTCCACCATCAGTTCGCGGGCGTGGGCGTAATCAATCGTCATGAGGTTCAAATCCAGCGCAGTGGGCCGGCCATTTTACCGGTGCCGGAGGCCGGCGGCGCGCCCAGAGCATCAGCTGCCGGGTGGCCGGGGTCGCAGTGCCGGAAGTCATCGCGACCTCCGGTTCGTTCAGTTTTGGTTATTCAGCCGTCCCGACCCCTCGCGGCGCATAGGCGCGCAGGAAGAAGTCGATGCTGGCAGTCACGTGGGCAAGAGGGTCGCATTCCACCGGTGACAGTGGCATGCCGCACATCATATGCATGTGCACTTCGCCCTTGACCAGGGTCAGGAACTGCTCGCCAGCCAGCGAATAGTCGGTGATTTCCAGCTCGCCGCGCTCGGCGCGTGCCCGCAGGAAGTCAGCCAGGGCCTCGCAGGTACGTTCCGGTCCTGCCTTCCAGAACAGCTCGCGCAGGCGTTCGTCGGTCTCCGGCGCCATCATCATGCGCTGGATCGAGATCGCCGCATCGGACGTGATCAGTTCGAAGAAGGCCAGACCGATCCCGATCAGCTGGTCGCGCAGCGGGCCGTCCGCGTCGGCCACGAACAGGGCATCGGGCAGCATTTCAATGCACTTCGACTGCACGGCCTCGGAGAACAGGGTCTCCTTGTCGCCGAAGTGGCTGTACACAGTCAGTTTCGAGACGCCGGCCTGAGCGGCGATGGTGTCCATGCTCACGCCGGTATAGCCCTGTTCGATGAACAGTGTCTTGGCTGCTTCAAGGATCGCCGCGCGCTTGCCGAGGTCCTTGGGGCGCCCGGGTCCGGCGGCCTTGGCAGCGGGCTTGGCCGACGGCTTGCGGGAAGTGTGAGAACTCATCACGACAATACTAGACCAAGCGGTTCGATATTTATACTATACCGGCCGGTTTATTAAATTGGGCCGGCAGTCGCGGCTCCCCCCTTAGTTGCAACCCTGCGTTTTCAGGACGTTGACCGATGAAGATCGTGCGCTGGATGGGCGGTATGGTGTGGATGGCTGCGCTGGCAGCCTGTTCGGGACAGGAACAGGCGCCCCAGGCGGCCGTTCCGGTGCTGGTGGTTCACCCTGGCGAGCAGGCCGGGCAGGCGCCGGCGGCGTTCCCGGGCACGGTGCGTGCGCGGCAGGAAAGTCCACTGTCGTTCCGCGTTGGCGGCAATCTGGTCAAGCGCCACGTCGATGCCGGGCAACGGGTGAAGAAGGGCGACGTGCTGGCCGAGCTGGACGTGGCCGACTTCGCGCTGCAGGCCCGCGCCTCGCAGGCGCAGCTTGCTGCGGCCGAAGCCGATCTGGTGCGTGCCCGTGATGACCTCAAGCGCTACCAGGTGCTGGCCGACCAGCAACTGGTCAGCCGCTCGCAGCTGGACCAGCAGTCCGCCGCCTTCAAGGCCGCGCAGGGCCAGGCCAACGCCGCCCGCGCCAACCTCGATGTGCTGCGCAACCAGGCCGACTACGCACAGCTGCGCGCGCCGTCCGATGGCGTGATCGCCAGCCGCGAGGCCGAAGCCGGGCAGGTGGTGTCGGCCGGCCAGACCATCTTCAACCTGGCCGCCGATGGCGGGCGCGAAGTGCTGATCGACCTGCCCGAGGCCACCATCCGCGACTATGCGGTGGGCCAGCCGGTCGAGGTGGAGCTGTGGAACCGTCCTGGCCAGCGCCTGCCAGGCACGATCCGCGAGATCGCCGCTGCCGCCGATCCACAGGCACGCACCTATGCAACCCGGGTCAGCCTGCCCGCCGATGCGCTGGCCGATGTCGAACTGGGCCAGAGCGCGCGCGTCTACAGCAGCGCCGGCCGCCACGGCACCCTGCAGCTGCCGCTCGGTGCGCTGCAGCGCGGTGCCAACGGTGCCGCCAGCGTGTGGGTGGTCGATCCGGCCAACAGCACGCTGAAGGCCGCGTCGGTCACCACCGGTGCCTATGGCAGCGAATCGGTGCCGGTGCTGTCCGGCGTGAATGCGGGTGACTGGGTGGTCGCTGCCGGCGGACACCTGTTGCGTGCCGGCCAGCCGGTGATCGCCGTGGACCGCCAGAACCGCCCGGTGCTGAAGCCGGCCACGCCGGCCGCTGCCGCCAAGGCCAAGGAGTAAGCCGGTGCGCCGCTTCAATCTTTCCGAGTGGGCGTTGTCCAACCGCCCGCTGGTGCTGTTCGCGATGCTTGCCTTCGCGCTGATCGGCGCATGGTCGTACAAGCATCTGGGCCAGTCCGAGGATCCACCATTCACCTTCAAGGCGATGGTGGTGCGCACGCTTTGGCCGGGCGCCACCGCCGAACAGGTCTCGCGGCAGGTGACCGAGCCGATCGAGAAGGCGCTGATGAACACCGGCGAGTACGAGTTCATCCGCTCCTATTCGCGCCCCGGCGAATCGCAGGTCATCTTCATGGCGCGCGACAGCCTGCGTTCCAGGCAGATCCCGGACCTGTGGTACCAGGTTCGCAAGCGCGTGGGCGACATCCGTGCGACGCTGCCGCGCGAGATTGTCGGCCCGTTCTTCAACGATGAGTTCGGCGACACCTACGGGAACATCTATGCGTTGACCGGCAAGGGCTTCGACTACGCGGTGATGCGCGACTACGCCGACCGCATCCAGCTGGAACTGCAGCGCGTACCCGATGTCGGCAAGATCGACCTGGTCGGCCTGCAGGACGAGAAGGTGTGGATCGAACTGTCCAACACCCGGCTGGCAACGCTGGGTGTGTCGATGCAGCAGGTGCAGCAGGCGCTGGCCGACCAGAATGCGATCACCGGCACCAGCTTCTTCGAGACCGCCACCGATCGCGTGCAGCTGCGCGTGACGGGCCAGTTCAACGACATCGACGCCATCCGCCAGTTCCCGATCCGTGCTGGCGACCGCACCGTGCACCTGGGCGACATCGCCGAGGTCAAGCGTGGCTTCGCCGATCCGGCGTCGCCGAAGATGCGCTTCATGGGCGAAGAGGCGATCGGCCTGGCGGTGGCGATGAAGGATGGCGGTGACATCCTCAAGCTGGGCGCCAACCTCGACGCCGAGTTCGAGCGGCTTCAGAAGACCCTGCCGGCCGGCATGCAGCTGCGCAAGGTGTCCGACCAGCCGCAGTCGGTGGAGGAGTCGGTTGGCGAGTTCGTGCAGGTGCTGACCGAAGCGGTGGTGATCGTGCTGCTGGTCAGTTTCTTCTCGCTGGGCCTGCGCACCGGCCTGGTGGTGGGCGTGACCATTCCGCTGGTGCTGGCGATGACCTTCTTCGTCATGCATTACTTCGACATCGGCCTGCACAAGATTTCGTTGGGCGCACTGGTGCTGGCGCTGGGTCTGCTGGTGGACGATGCGATCATCGCGGTGGAGATGATGGCCACCAAGATGGAGCAGGGCTTCGATCGCCTGCGCGCGGCCAGCTTCGCCTGGGAATCGACCGCGTTCCCGATGCTGACCGGCACATTGATCACGGCAGCCGGCTTCCTGCCGATCGCCACGGCGGCATCGAGCACCGGTGAATACACCCGTTCGCTGTTCCAGGTGGTGACCATCGCACTGGTGGTGTCATGGATCGCAGCGGTGCTGTTCATCCCGTACCTGGGCGACAAGATGCTGCCGGACCTGTTCAATCCGCAGCCGCCGAAGCCCGGCAGCCTGTCCGCGCGTTGGCTGGCCAAGCGCCAGCAGTGGGCCGACCGCTATCCGGCGCTGGCCAACCTGATCGCACCGCCGCAGCATGGGCACGACCACGATCCCTACCAGCGCCCGTTCTACCGCAGCTTCCGGCGCTTCCTCGACGCCTGCCTGCGCCGCCGCTGGTGGGTGATCGCCGCGACCGTCGCCCTGTTCGTGTTCTCACTGATGATGTTCCGCTTCGTGCCGCAGCAGTTCTTCCCGGACTCGACCCGGCCGGAACTGATGGTGGACATCGAGCTGGCCGAGGGGGCGTCGCTGCGCTCGACCCAGGCCCAGGCCGAGAAGCTGGAGAAGCTGCTGTCCAGCCGCGAGGGCATCGCCAACTATGTGTCCTATGTGGGTACCGGTTCGCCGCGCTTCTACCTGCCGCTGGACCAGCAGCTGCCGGCGACCAACTTCGCCCAGTTCGTGGTGCTGGCCAAGGACATCAAATCGCGCGAAAGCACCCGTGACTGGCTGCTGCACGAGGTGATTCCGAAGTTCCCGGACGTGCAGATGCGCGTGACCCGCCTGGAGAACGGCCCGCCGGTCGGTTATCCGGTGCAGATGCGCATCTCCGGCGAGCACATCGAGAAGGTGCAGGCGATCGCGCGCCAGGTCGAGGCCAAGGTGCGTGAGAACCCGCACGTGATGAACGTCAACCTGGACTGGAGCGAGCCGAGCAAGGTGGTGAGGCTGGTGATCGACCAGGAGCGTGCCCGCGCGCTGGGCGTGAGCAGCGCCCAGGTCAGCCAGTTCCTGGCCAGTTCGCTGGCCGGCCAGTCGGTGAGCGTGTATCGCGAAGGCAACCGCCAGATCGAGATGCTGCTGCGCGGGCCGGCCGATGAGCGCAACCAGCTGGAGCTGCTGTCCAGCCTGTCGATGCCGACCGCCAACGGCGGCAGCATCACGCTGTCGCAGGTGGCGACGATGGAGTACGGCTTCGAGGACGGCATCATCTGGCACCGCAACCGGTTGCCGACCGTGACCGTGCGCGCCGACATCAGCGATGGCATGCAGGCGCTGGACGTGGTGCACCAGATCGTGCCCACGCTGGATGGCATCCGTGCCGAGCTGCCCAGCGGCTACCTGCTGGAAACCGGCGGCACCGTGGAGGACTCGGCGCGCGGGCAGAACTCGATCAAGGCCGGCATGCCGCTGTTCCTGGTGGTGGTGGCGACGCTGCTGATGCTGCAGCTGCGCAGCTTCTCGCGTGCGGCGATGGTGCTGGTGACCGCGCCGCTGGGCATCATCGGTGCGACCCTGTTCCTGCTGCTGTTCCGTGCGCCGTTCGGCTTCGTCGCGCTGCTGGGCACGATCGCGCTGGCGGGCATGATCATGCGCAACTCGGTGATCCTGATCGACCAGATCCAGCAGGACATCGATGCCGGGCATGATCGCTGGCATTCGATCATCGATGCCACGGTGCGCCGCTTCCGCCCGATCGTGCTGACCGCGCTGGCGGCCGTGCTGGCGATGATTCCGCTGTCGCGCAGCGCGTTCTATGGCTCGATGGCGATCTCGATCATGGGTGGTCTGATCGTGGGTACGGTGCTGACGCTGGTGTTCCTGCCGGCGTTGTACGCGGCGTGGTTCCGGGTGAAGCCGGACGAATCCGGGGCGTAATGCCCCGGGTTCTGCGGCCACGGCCCCTGGCAGGTGCCAACCTCGGTTGGCACTGACGCATGCATCCACGCATGACGTGGACTGATCTGCTCGCGGGATCTGCTTTCTGTAGAGCCGAGCCATGCTCGGCTGCTCTTCGCTCTTCGCTCTTCGCTCTTCGCGCGATGATGGGATGAGTCGAGCATGGCTCGACTCTACAGAAACATCCCCGTAGGGCGTGGATCTACCGCAGCGGGTCGTTGCCCTGGTAGGTGCCAACCTTGGTTGGCACTGACGCATGCATCCACGCATGGCGTGGATCTACTGCAGCGGGTCTTTGCCCTGGTAGGTGCCAACCTTGGTTGGCACTGGAGCATGCACCCGCGCATGACGTGGATCTACTGCAGCTGCAGGCCGATCCGCAGCACTGGAAGCAGCCACTCGACGAACACCTGTACGCGCAGTGCACGGTGTTGCCGATGCGGTTGCAGCAGGGTCACCGGCAGCGGCTGCGCCGCGTACTGCGGCATCACCTCCACCAATGCGCCTGACTGCAGCTCGGCCTGCACGTCGTAGCGCGGAATCTGCAACAGCCCCAATCCCGCCACGCAGCACGCGATCGAGGCCTCGGCGCTGTTCACGCGTACCCAGCCGGGCATCGGCAGCGTGCGCAGCTGGCCGCCATCCTGCCATTCCCACGGTTCCACCCGTGCCGTGGTCGGCGACGCATAGTTCACCGCGCGGTGCTGCGGCAGGTCGGCAGGATGCTGCGGAACACCGTGCTCGCGCAGGTAGGCCGGCGCGGCCACGTTGACGAAGTCGAGCTGGCCCAGCGTGCGCGCCACCAGGCTGGAATCGCCCAGCTGGCCGACCCGCAGCACGGCATCGCAGCCGTCTTCGATCAGGTTCACCGCGCGATCGGTCATGCCGAGGTCCACTTCCACCTGCGGATAGCGCGCGAAGAAATCCGGCAACGCCGGGGCGATGACGCGACGGCCGATGCGGCTGGGTACGTCGATCTTCAGCAAACCGGCCGGTTGCGCGTCGTCCTGCCGGAACAGCGACTCGGCGTCTTCAACCTCCGCGATCAGGCGCAGGCAGCGGGCATGGAACACGTCGCCGTCATGGGTGGTGGATACCCGTCGGGTCGAGCGCTGCAGCAGGCGGGTGCCAAGCCGCTGTTCCAGCTCGGCAATCGCCGCCGAGACGGTCGAGCGGGGCAGGCCGAGCTGGTCGGCGGCGCGGGTGAAGCTCGCGCACTCCACGACCCGGGTGAAGATGCGGAAGCGATCGATCCGGTCCATTGTTCGCTGGCTCTGGAAAGTTAAGTCAATGTGGCGGGCTTTATCCGCTTTTTCTGCACGATATCGTCGTCAGGGCAGGGTTGCCACCCCGGGCAGCCCCCTCCCGAGACCGAAGCCATGACCGAGCATTCCCTCAAGGGCAAGACCGTGCTGATCGCCGGTGGTGCCAAGAACCTGGGCGGCCTGATCGCCCGCGACTTCGCCGCACAGGGCGCCAAAGCCATCGTCATCCACTACAACAGTGCCGCTACCCAGGCCGATGCAGAGGCAACCGTTGCCGCCGTGCAGGCGGCCGGCAGCAAGGCGGTGGCCCTGCAGGGCGACCTGACCTCGGCGGCAGCGATGGAGCGCTTGTTCGCCGATGCCGTGGCCGCAGCCGGCCGTCCCGACATCGCCATCAATACGGTCGGCAAGGTATTGAAGAAGCCGCTGCTGGAGATCAGCGAAGCCGAGTACGACGAGATGAGTGCGGTCAACGCCAAGGCCGCATTCTTCTTCCTCAAGGAGGCCGGCCGCCAGGTCAACGACGGCGGTCGCATCTGCACCCTGGTCACCTCACTGCTGGGTGCGTTCACGCCGTTCTATTCCAGCTATGCCGGCACCAAGGCGCCGGTCGAGCATTTCACCCGCGCGGCGTCAAAGGAGTTCGGTGAGCGCGGCATCTCGGTGACTGCGATCGGGCCGGGCCCGATGGACACGCCGTTCTTCTACCCGGCCGAGAGTGCCGATGCACAGGCGTACCACAAGACCGCGGCCGCGCTCTCGGCGTTCACCCGTACCGGCCTGACCGACATCGCCGACATCGTGCCGTGGATCCGCTTCCTGGTCACCGATGGCTGGTGGATGACCGGGCAGACCATCCTGGTCAATGGTGGGTACACCACCAAATAATGCAGCCGCGCATGGCGTGGATCTGCTGCGCGACATTCGAACGATCCACGCATGGCGTGGATCTACAGTAGAGCCACCCCATGGGTGGCTGCGCACAATGACCAAAGGCAGAGGCGCCACGCATGGAGTGGCGCCATCGGATCAGTTGAGTTTGGCCAGCACCGCATCCGTGGCGGCGGCGGTACTCACGGCCTGGCCCTTGGCGGCCAGGTCGGCAGTGAACACCCCATCATCCAGCACCGCGTGCACCGCCGCTTCCACTGCTGCGGCTTCGTCTTCCAGCCCCAGCGAATGGCGCAGCAGCATCGCCGCGCTGAAGATCGTCGCGTAGGGATTGGCGATGCCCTTGCCGGCGATGTCCGGGGCCGAACCGTGGATCGGTTCGTAGATGCCGACCGCACCCGGTTCACCCAGCGAGGCCGACGGCAGCAGGCCGAGTGAGCCGGCCAGCATCGAGGCTTCGTCGGTGAGGATGTCGCCGAACATGTTCTCGGTGACGATCACGTCGTACTCGCGCGGCTTGGCCAGCAGGTGCATCGCCATCGAATCGACCAGCTGGTGCTCCAGCGCCACCTCCGGGAATTCCTCGCGGCCGATGCGCGCGGCCACGTCGCGCCACAGGCGCGAGGTTTCCAACACGTTGGCCTTGTCCACCGAGGTGACCCTGCCACGCCGCTGCCGGGCCAGGCGGAAGGCACTGCGCAGCACGCGCTCGATCTCGGCCACGGTGTAGCGGCACAGGTCGCTGGCACTGTCGGCATCGCGGGTCTTGTCGCCGAAGTAGATGCCACCGGTCAGTTCGCGTACCACGACGAAGTCCACGCCCTGCAGCAGCTCGGCCTTGATCGGCGAGGCGTGCAGTGCGGCTTCGTGGGTACGCACCGGGCGCAGGTTGGCATACAGGCCCAGCGCCTTGCGGATCGCCAGCAGGCCCTGTTCCGGGCGCACCTTGGCATTGGGATCGGACCACTTCGGGCCGCCGACCGCGCCCAGCAGCACCGCGTTGGCGGCCTGGCAGGCGGCCAGGGTCGACGCCGGCAGCGGTTCGCCGTGGCGGTCGATGGCGATGCCACCGATGTCGTGCTCGCTGAAGGTGAAGCTGTGGTTGAAGCGTTCGGCGACGGCCTTCAGGACGGCGACTGCCGCGGCGGCCACCTCCGGGCCGATGCCATCACCGGGCAGGACAACAATTTCAGCGTGCATGCTCACTCTCGTAACGTTCGATTTCAGGGACACGGCCCAACAGATACCCCAACTGGTCGACACCTTCCAGCAGGCAGGTCTGCGAGAAGCCGTCCAGCGGGAAGGAATAGACGCGGCCGTCCGGCGTGCGCAGTTCGCGCGCGGCCACGTCGATGGTCAGCTCATCATCCGGGCGCTGCATCAGCGCCTGCACGTCGGCCTCGTCCAGCACGATCGGCAGCAGGCCGTTCTTCAGCGAGTTGCCGCGGAAGATGTCGGCGATCTCGCTGCTGACGATGGCGCGCAGGCCCAGGTCGGTCAGCGCCCACTGTGCATGTTCGCGCGACGAGCCGCAGCCGAAGTTGCGACCCGCCAGCAGGATGCTGCGGCCGGCGTTGTGCGGCTGGTTGAAGGCGAAGTCGGCCACCGGTGAACCGTCGGCCTGCCAGCGCCAGTCATTGAAGGCGTTGCGGCCCAGGCCGGCGCGTTCGGTGGTGGACAGGAACCGCGCCGGGATGATCTGGTCGGTGTCGATGTTGGTCTGGCGCAGCACCACGCTGGCCGAGGTCAAGGTACGGAAACCGGCCATCACGCCACCTCCTGTGCGAACAGCTCGCGGGTGTCGGCGACATGCCCGTTCACCGCGGCCCACGCCGCGCTCATCGGTGAGGCCAGCAGGGTGCGCGAACCGGGACCCTGGCGGCCTTCGAAATTACGGTTGCTGGTGCTCACGGCCAGCTGCCCGGGCGCGACCAGATCACCATTCATGGCGATGCACATCGAGCAGCCCGGCTCGCGCCACTCGGCACCGGCCGCGCGCACGATCTCATGGATGCCTTCGGCCTCGGCCTCTCGCTTGACGATCTCCGAGCCCGGCACCACCAGCATGCGCACCCGGTCGGCGACGCGACGACCGCGCAGCACCTGCGCCACCTCACGCATGTCACTCAGGCGGCCGTTGGTGCAGGAACCGACGAACACCACGTCCACCGGCGTTCCGGCCAGCGCCTTTCCGGCCTGGAAATGCATGTAGTCCAGGCCCTTCTGTGCGGCGGCATCGTTGGCGGCCGGAATCGGCGCATCCACCGCGATGGCGGTACCCGGGTGGGTGCCCCAGGTCAGGGTCGGGCGGATATCGGCGGCGTCGATGTGCACTTCGCTGTCGAAGCGCGCGCCGTCATCACTGCGCAGCTGCTGCCAGCGCGCCACCGCAGCCTCGAAATCGGCGCCCTTTGGGCCGCGCGGGGTGTTGGCGACGAAGTCGAAGGTGACCTGGTCCGGCGCCACCATACCGGCACGCGCACCCGCTTCGATCGACATGTTGCACAGGGTCATGCGCTGTTCCATGTCCATCGCTTCGATGGTGCTGCCGCGGAACTCGATCACGTGGCCGGTGCCGCCATTGACGCCGATCACGCCGATGATGTGCAGAACCACGTCCTTGGCGCCGACACCCGGCGCCAGCGGCCCATCGACGGTGATCGCCAGCGTCTTCGCCTTGCGCTGCAGCAGGCATTGCGTGGCCAGCACGTGGCCGACCTCGCTGGTGCCGATGCCGAACGCCAGCGAACCGAAGGCACCGTGGGTGGAGGTGTGGCTGTCGCCGCAGACGATGGTCATGCCCGGCTGGGTGAAGCCCTGCTCGGGCGCGATCACGTGGACGATGCCGCGGTTGTCCGAGGCCATGTCGAACAGCTCGATGCCGTGCTCGGCGCAGTTGCGCGCCAGCGTGGCGACCTGTGCCTCGGAGGCGGCGCTGGCATAGGGCAGCGTGCCGTCCGCGGCGGCCGGCAGGGTCGGCGTGGAGTGGTCCATCGTCGCCTTGGTGCGGTCCGGCCGGCGCGGCGACAAGCCGCGTTCGCGCAGTTCGGTGAAGGCCTGCGGCGAGGTCACCTCGTGGATCAGGTGCAGGTCGATGTACAGCACGGCGGGCGCGCTGTCGGATTCGGGAACCACCACGTGGGCGTCCCACAGTTTGTCGTACAGGGTGCGGGGTGCGGAAGTCATGCGTATGCCTGGCAGAAGTACGAAATAGCGAACATCAGTAAGGAAAGCGGAACGGTCAAGTCAGCGACGGCGGGCGAGCACACGCAGGCGCACGTAGTCGGCCAGCGGCTGGCCAGATGCGTCACGCGGCAGCTCGGCCAGCAGTGCGGTGGCCGCCTCGCGCACGGTGGCGCGGGCCTCGGCCGGCAGGTCGTCCAGCAGCGGTGCGGCGAATACCCGCAGCCAGCCGGCCACGCCGGTCGGCAGTGCGGTCGGGCGCGGCGTGCACTCGATCAGTTGCACCTGGAAGCCATGCTGGCGCAGGCGATCGGCGTAGGCGTCGGCCGTCGGGAAGTACCACCGGAAGGTGCTGGCGCCATGCCCGTGGGCCACGCGCGCGGCCTGCACGGCCGCGACGATCGTGGCCACGTTGCCGTGGCCGCCGAACTCGGCGACGAAGCGGCCACCGGGGCGCAGGGCGCGGCGCACGCCTTCCAGCACGCGGTCCGGAGTCGTCATCCAATGCAGTGCCGCATTGCTGAACACCGCATCGAACTCGCTGTCGAACGACAGTGCGTGGCCGTCCATCAGCTGGGCGTCGACGCCGCGCGCACGGGCGGCGATCACCAGTTCCGGCGAGGCATCCACGCCGTGGATGCGCGCACCGCTCAGGGCCAGTTCGGTGCTGAGTACGCCATCGCCACAGCCCAGGTCGAGGATGCGCTCACCGGCGCGCGGGTCGAGCAGGCGCGATACCGCACCGCCGAGCAGCGGCACGAAGCCGGCATCGATCGCATAGTCCTGGGCGTTCCACTGCTGGCCAGCGGCGCTGGCCGGGGTGGGGGTGTCGAAGGCGCTCATGGTGGGATCCTCAGGCGGTGGCGGAAGCGGGAACGTCGGTGCTGCTGTGGACGGCGGCCTGACGCTGGCGCAGCAGGCGGTTGGCCACATCCAGCCAGGCCAGCGCGGAGGCTTCGATGATGTCCTTGCTGGTGCCGGTGCCGTCGTACTCCACGCCGTCATGGCGCACACTCAGGTTGGCTTCGCCACGCGCATCGGCACCGATGCCGACGCTGTGCACGTGATAGCTGTCCAGCATCAGCTGCACGCCGGTGGCGGCCGACAGCGCGCCGAACAGCGCATCGACCGGGCCGTCGCCCTGCGCGGTCTCGGCCACGCGGTTGCCATCCGGGTCGGACAGTTCGACCAGCGCGTTGGCGCGGCTGCCGACGTCGCTGATGGTCATCGAGGCCAGGCGGTAGCCCTGCGCGCTGGAGCCGCCCTGCATCAACGTCTGCAGGTCGGCATCGGTGACCACGCGCTGCTGTTCGCACAGGCCCTTGAACTGCTCGAACACCAGCTTCAGTTCGTCTTCGTCCAGCCAGAAGCCCAACGCACGCAGGCGCGCTTCGACGGCGGCGCGGCCACTGTGGCGGCCCAGCACCATCTGCGAATCTTCCCAGCCCACGTCTTCCGGACGCATGATTTCGTAGGTGCCGCGATGGCGCAGCATGCCGTGCTGGTGGATGCCCGATTCATGGGCGAACGCGTTGGCACCGACGATGGCCTTGTTGCGCTGTACCGGCATGCCGACCAGACGCTGCAGCAGCTGCGAAGTGCCGACGATGCGTGGGGTGTTGATCGAACTGTCCTGTTCGTAGAAGGCCTGGCGGACCTTCAGCACCATCGCGATCTCTTCCAGCGAACAGTTGCCGGCGCGCTCGCCGATGCCGTTGATGGTGCACTCGACCTGGCGTGCACCGCCTTCGATGGCGGCCAGCGAGTTGGCCACCGCCAGGCCCAGGTCGTTGTGGCAGTGCGCGCTGAAGATCACGTTGGCCGCGTTCGGCACGTCGGCGACGCCGGCGATGACCTGCTGGAACATCGCGCGGATTTCTTCCGGCGTGGTGAAGCCGACGGTGTCGGGCAGGTTGATGGTGGTGGCGCCGGCGGCAATCGCCACGCGCGAAACCTCGATCAGGTAGTCCAGCTCGGTGCGGGTGGCATCCTCGGCCGAGAACTCGACGTCGTCGATGTAGGAACGGGCCAACGAGACGTGCTTGCGTACCGACTCCAGCACCTGCTCGCGGGTCATCCGCAGCTTGTGCTCGCGGTGCAGCGGGCTGGTCGACAGGAACACGTGCAGGCGCGGGTTGGCTGCCGCTTCCAGTGCACGTGCGGAGGTCTCGATATCGGCCTGCAGGCAGCGCGACAGCACCGCCAGGCTCAGGCTCGGGCGGCGCAGTTCGCGGCCGATCAGCGCCATCGCCTCGCGGTCGGATTGCGAGCTGGCCGGGAAGCCGGTCTCGATGATGTCCACGCCCAGTTCGTCCAGCGCACGCGCCATCACCAGCTTCTGCGGCGGGCTCATGCTGCAGCCGGGGGACTGCTCGCCGTCACGCAGGGTGGTGTCGAAGATGCGGATGCGCGGGGTGGTAATTCGTTCGATGGTGGTCACAGGGAAATCTCCTCGACAGCGGGTGCGACGGCTTGCAGGGGGGAAGGGGAAGAGGCGGGGGAGGCGAGGGCGCTGGCCTTGGTCGGCGAGCGCGGGGTTTCGCTGCGCCGTCGCCGCGGTTTGCGTGGCGGGCGCGGACGGATGTCGGTGAGCAGGCCGGCCAGGACACCGGCATCGATGTTGCCGCCGGACACCACCGCACACTTGCGGCGGCCGGCGACGCGGCGGCCGGCCGCCAGCGCCAACGCGCCCGCGCCCTCGGCGATGATGTGTTCCTCCAGCGCAAGCCGGACCAGCGTTTCGCGCAGTTCGGCCTCGCGCACGATCACCACATCGTCCAGCAGCGAGGTGCACAGGCGGCGGGTCAGGAAGCCGGGAATCTTCACCCGCACGCCGTCGGCCAGAGAGGCAACCGGGGCGATCTCGCGCACGTCGCCGCGGATCGCACGTGCCATCGAATCGACGCCTTCCACCTGCGCGCCAATCACGCGCACGCCCTGCGATTTCAGCGCCAGTGCAACGCCGGAGGCCAGTCCACCGCCGCCGATCGGCACGATCACCACGTCCGGCGCGTGTGCGGCCAGCTCGATGCCGACCGTGCCCTGGCCCGCGATCACATCGGCGTCGTCGAACGCGGACAGGAAGCGGTAGCCGTGTCGCTGTGCCAGTTCGACCGCGAAGGCGTAGGCCTCGTCGTAGCTGGTGCCGTGCTGGCGAACGGTCGCGCCCCAGTGGGCGACGCCGGCGATCTTGGTGGCCGGTGCGCCATGCGGCATCACGGTGATGGCCGGCACGTCCAGGCGGTAGGCCGCCCATGCCACGCCCTGGGCATGGTTGCCGGCCGAGGCGCAGATCACCGGCCGGGTATCGCCGCGCTCGCGGCCGGCCAGCAGCGCGTTCAACGCGCCGCGTACCTTGTAGGACCCGGTGCGCTGCAGGTTCTCCAGCTTCAGCCAGGTGCCGAAGCGCTCGGCATGGTGCAGCGGGGTAGGCGGCAGGAAGCGGCGCAGCCGGGCCTGCGCCGCCAGTACGTCGGCGACGCTTACGTCGCCGACATCGCTTTCCTGGCTGGCATCAGCGGCCGGCATGGGCCACCAGCGCGGTGCGGGCGACCGCCGCATGCGGGCACGGGCGGCGAAGAAGACGCCTCCGTACCGGCACCGTGGTCACTACGGTACGGGTGTTCATACGGATGCTCCTTCCACGGCAGTGACCTGCACGGACACGCAGTCGTAGATCTTCTCGATCTGCCGGCACAGCGTTTCCGCCGGGCGCTGGCCATCCACCACCAGCTGCAGGTGCCAGCGGCCATCGTCGGCGGCCACCGGCGCACCGCTGATCGCGCGCGGTGCGAAGCCGCGGCGTTCGGCCATGCCGATCACGCGCAGCAGCGCGCCTTCGGCCGGGTGCAGCACCAGGTCAAGCCGGTATTGCATTGGGGGTCTCCTGGCGGGCATGGGCAGGGTTGCTTTCCAGCATCGTGCTGTTGGCGGTGTTCGGCGGCACCAGTGGCCACACGTTGGCACGTGCATCGATGGCCACGTGCAGCAGGGCCGGGCCCGGTTCGGCCAGCAGCGCGGCCAGGCCGCCTTCCACGTCATCGCGGTTGTCGATGCGGGTGGCGGCGATGCCGAACACCTGTGCCAGCGCCACGAAGTCCGGGTTGTCGGACAGGTCGATCTCGCTGTAGCGCTCGGCGAAGAACAGTTCCTGCCACTGCCGCACCATGCCCAGCGAACTGTTGTCCAGCAGCACGATCTTCACCGGCAGGCGGCAACGCGCGATGGTCGCCAGCTCCTGCACGTTCATCATGAAGCTGCCGTCGCCGGACACCAGCACCACGGTGCGCTCCGGGCATGCGAACTGCGCACCCATCGCCGCCGGCAGGCCGAAGCCCATGGTGCCCAGCGCGCCACTGGTCAGGTGGTTGCGCGGGTGGTTGAAGCGGCAGTGCTGCGCCACCCACATCTGGTGCTGGCCGACATCGCAGGCGATCACCGCATCGGCCGGGGCCAGCTCGCTCAGGCGCTTCAGCAGCGCCGGGGCGTAGATGTGCTGGCCCGGTGCGTCGTAGCGTGCCGAGAAGCGGTCGCGGTGCTGCGCGCAACGCCTGCGCCACGCGTCCTGATGGGCCTTGGGGGAGGGGAAGGCCGCACGCAGGGCACGGATGGCATGGCCGACGTTGCCAGGCACGGCGACATCGGCGCTGCGCAGCTTGGAGATCTCGTAGGCGTCGGCATCGATATGGACGACGCGGGCGAACGGTGCGAACTCGGCCAGCTTGCCGGTGGCGCGGTCGTCGAAGCGTGCACCCAGCACCAGCAGCAGGTCGCTTTCCTGCACCGCCATGTTGGCCGCGCGGGTACCGTGCATGCCCAGCATGCCCAATGACTGCGGATGGCTGGCCGGCAGCGCGCCCAGGCCACGCAGGGTCATCACGGTGGGGATGGCGCTGGCTTCGACGAAGTCGCGCAGGTCCTGCACCGCATCGCCCAGCGCGATGCCGCCACCGGCGTAGACCACCGGCTTCTCGGCGGCTGCCAGTGCGGCGATGGCTTCGGCGATGGCCGCTTCGGCCGGCGCAGGTGGCGGCTCGACGCTGCTCGGCACGTGCGCCGGCAGGTGGCTGGCATCGGCCAGCTGCACGTCCTTGGGCAGGTCGATCAGCACCGGGCCGGGCCGGCCCTCGCGGGCGACGCGGAAGGCATCCGCTACCACGCGCGGCAGGTCGTCGACGCTGCGCACCAGCCAGCTGTGCTTGACGATCGGCATGGTCAGGCCGAACACATCCAGTTCCTGGAAAGCGTCAGTACCCAGCAGCGGCGTGGCGACCTGGCCGGTGATGCAGACCATCGGCACCGAATCCAGCATCGCATCGGCAATGCCGGTGACCAGGTTGGAGGCGCCCGGGCCGGAGGTGGCCACGCAGACGCCGACCTGGCCGCTGGCGCGGGCGAATCCATTCGCCGCCAGTGCGGCACCCTGCTCGTGGCGCACCAGGATGTGCTTCAGCGACGAATCCACCAGCGCGTCGTAGAACGGCATGATGGTGCCGCCGGGATAGCCGAACAGCGTGCGGATGCCTTCGGCTTCCAGCGCCTGGGTCAGCCAGCGCGCGCCGTTGGGCGGCGCGCTGCGGTGTGTGGAAGAGTTCATGGGGGAACCTTGCAAAGCGGGTGGGGGAGGGCCGCGCGGTTACGCGGCCTGTCCTTGCAACCAGACCATCTTGGCGCGCAGTTCCTTGCCCACCTTCTCGATCGGGTGCTCCAGGTCGGCCTGCTTGAACCGGTTGTAGTTCGGCAGGCCCGCTTCGTACTCGGCCACCCAGTTCTTGGTGAAGGTGCCGTCCTGGATGTCCTTCAGCACTTCCTTCATGCGCGCCTTGGTGCCGGCGTCGATCACCCGCGGGCCGCTGACGTAGTCGCCGTACTGCGCGGTTTCGGAGATGAATTCCAGCATGCGCGAGATGCCGCCTTCATAGAACAGGTCGACGATCAGCTTCAGTTCGTGCAGCACTTCGTAGTAGGCGATCTCCGGCTGGTAGCCCGCTTCGACCAGGGTCTCGAAACCGGCCTGCACCAGTGCCGAGGCACCGCCGCACAGCACCGCCTGCTCGCCGAACAGGTCGGTCTCGGTCTCTTCCTTGAAGGTGGTCTGGATCAGGTTGGCGCGTGCACCGCCGAGGCCGGCCGCATAGGCCAGTGCGTACTCGGCCGCCTTGCCGCTCTTGTCCTGGTAGACCGCCCAGATGCAGGGCACGCCACGGCCGATCTCGTACTCGCGGCGCACCAGCGCGCCCGGGCCCTTGGGCGCAACCAGCACCACGTCCAGGTCGTCGCGCGGCCTGATCATGTCGAAGTGCACGTTCAGGCCGTGCGCGAACAGCAGCACCGCACCCTGCTTCATGTTCGGCGCCAGCACGTCGTCGTAGAGCTTCTTCTGCACCATGTCCGGGGTCAGCACGGCGACCAGGTCCGCATCCTTCACCGCGTCGGCCGGTGCTTTCACGGTGAAGCCGTCGGCCTGTGCCTTGACTTCGGTCGGGCCGCCCGGACGCAGGCCTACCACCACGTCGAAGCCGGATTCGCGCAGGTTCAGTGCGTGGGCGCGGCCCTGGCTGCCGTAGCCGATGACGGCGATCTTGGTCTGGGGCAGGTCGTTGGTGCTCATGGGGGAGGTTCCTTGCGGTGGGAAGAAAAAAAGAACGGCCGGTCGTCGAGGTGACGTACCGGCCGGTCAGGGGAAAGCGGTGGAGGAGGCACCATGCGCCGCGCAGGCACAGCCACCACGAGGCGTGGCGGCGGTGTGGGTCCGGGTGTTGCGTTGGGCGTTGTGCATGGTGGTTGCGTCTGAAACCAGGTTCTGAAATGAAAAAACCCGCACCGGGGCGGGTGCGGGTTTTTGAAGAGTTCCGGTGTATTCGTTGCTTACACGCTGGCTCGTCCCGCACCTGTTGGTTGGGTAATAAGTACGAGCACAAGAATCGAACGCAGCGAGGCGGCGCCGATGTCGGCGGCTTCGTTGTGGGTTCGCGGTGGCGTGTTGTGATGCAACATGTGATCGAGAGAAACACAGCCGTTTTGGCGATGTCAACCCTCGCGACGGAATTCTTGTTGGTTTCCGTTGCATCCGGCGCAATCGCCTGTGGCACAAGCATGGTTGCCGCTGAAAGTGTTTCGGTGAACCGGAATTCACTCCTTTCAGGGCGGTTTTTGCGCGGAATCCGGCGGATCCTCGCCTTGCTGGGTGCGGACCTTGCACACCCACCCCAGGATCAACGTCCATGACCTCTGCCCGATACCCCAGGATGGCCGCAGCGGCGAAGATCGGGGGACCACCCTTCCATCGGAACCCGACCGTGTCCCGACGCCTTGCCCGTTCCCTGCTGGCCGCCGCTGTACTGGCCGCTGTGCCCGCACTGTCTTCGGCCGCCGACCGCATCACCGGCCACACCTTTGCCACCCGTTCGGAGGTGATCGCCCCGCATGCGATGGCCGCTACCTCGCAGCCGCTGGCAACCCAGATCGCGCTGGACGTGATGAAGGGGGGAGGCTCGGCGGTGGACGCGGCGATTGCCGCCAACGCCGCGCTTGGCCTGATGGAGCCGACCGGCAATGGCATCGGCGGCGACCTGTTCGCCATCGTCTGGGACCCGAAGACGCAGAAGCTCTACGGCTACAACGGTTCGGGGCGCTCGCCGAAGTCGCTGACCCTGGCCGAGTTCCAGCGACGTGGCCTGAAGGACATCCCGGCTACCGGCCCGCTGCCGGTCTCCGTGCCCGGCGCGGTCGACGGCTGGTTCGCGCTGCACGACCGCTTCGGCCGCAAGCCGATGGCCGACAACCTGGCGCCGGCCATCCGCTACGCGCGCGAGGGCCATCCCGTCGCCGAGGTGATCGCCTACTACTGGGACCGCTCGGTGCCCAAGCTGTCGCAGTACCCGGGCTTCAAGGAGCAATTCACGATCAACGGCCACGCCCCGCGCAAGGGCGAGATGTGGAAGAACCCGAACCTGGCCAGCACCCTGCAGCAGATTGCCGACGGCGGACGCGATGCCTTCTACAAGGGCGCCATTGCCCACACCATCGGCGACTACTTCAAGGCCAATGGTGGCTACCTGAGCTACCAGGACATGGCCGAGCACCACGGTGAATGGGTCGAGCCGGTCAGCAGCAACTACCGTGGCTACGACGTGTGGGAGCTGCCGCCGAACAGCCAGGGCATCGCCGCGCTGCAGATCCTCAACGTGCTGGAAGGCTACGATTTCTCGAAGATCCCGTTCGGTTCACCCGAGCACGTGCACCTGTTCGTCGAAGCGAAGAAGCTGGCCTTCGCCGACCGTGCGCGCTTCTATGCCGACATGGCCTTCCAGCCGGCGCCGGTGCAGAAGCTGATCTCCAAGGAATACGCCGCGCAGCGCCGCGCACTGATCTCGATGGACAAGGCGCTGAAGGAAGTGCAGCCGGGCACGCCGAAGCAGCTGGAAGAAGGCGACACGATCTACATGACCGTGGCCGACGCCGACGGCATGATGGTGTCGTTGATCCAGTCCAACTACCGCGGCATGGGCAGCGGCATGGCGCCGCCGGGGCTGGGCTTCATCCTGCAGGATCGTGGCGAGATGTTCGTGCTGCAGAAGAACCATCCCAACGGCTATGCACCGGGCAAGCGGCCGTTCCAGACGATCATTCCGGCGTTCATCACCAAGGGCGGCAAGCCGTACGCCAGCTTCGGCGTGATGGGCGGCGCGATGCAGCCGCAGGGCCACGCGCAGATTGTGATGAACCTGGTGGATTTCGGCATGAACCTGCAGGAAGCCGGTGACGCACCGCGCATCCAGCACGAGGGCTCGACCGAACCGACCGGGCAGGCCACGGCGATGACCGACGGTGGTGAAGTGAATCTGGAAACCGGCTTCCCGTACGAGACGGTGCGTGCGCTGATGCGCAAGGGGCATCGCATCGTGTTCGCCGATGGGCCTTATGGCGGGTACCAGGCGATCATGCGCGACCCCGAGAGCGGGGTTTATTACGGAGCTTCGGAGAGTCGCAAGGATGGGCAGGCCGCGGGGTACTGAGTTTCCCGGCCAACGGGCTGAGCCCCCTCTGCGGTGGGTTCAGAAGCGGAATAGCTTGTTGGGCCGGGTGGGTAGGCTGTTCGGGGGACGCCGCAAGTACGTCCTTGTAGGCTTGGCAGCCGCATCCATGCGGCTGACACCCCCGCCCAGCCCACCCACCCGGCCTCTGACAGTTTTCTGCGGCCGCCACCGCAGGAAGAAAAAAGAAGATCAAAAGCAACAGCAACAGCAACAGCAACAGCCGCGTGCTGATGGTTGGGGTCGGATCCGTTTTCCGCAGGAAAACGGATCCGACCCCTTCTTGTTTTCCG
>NZ_JCACKF010000029.1:0-53376 GCF_059505245.1 Stenotrophomonas sp. | reverse complement strand
GGCGGCGCGCGGGGTCAGATCCGTTTTCCACAGGAAAACGGATATGACCCCGGAAACAAAAAAATCCCCGGTCGACCCGCATCGACCGGGGATCTGGATCGCCACGTTGCCACGCCTTGGAGAGGCAGTTCCACCGTAACCCATCGCGGTGCCGGCGGTGATCGCCTGTGGCGATGACGACCAAGCGCGCAGCTATCAGGCGCCGGCCAGGGCCTGTTCCAGGTCCGCGCGCAGGTCGCCGATGTGTTCGATGCCGATCGACAGCCGCACGGTGTCCTCGCTGACACCGGCCTTGGCCAGCTCCGCTGCATCCAGCTGGCGATGCGTGGTCGAAGCCGGATGGGTGGCCAGTGACTTCGCATCCCCCAGGTTGACCAGGCGGGTGAACAGCTTCAGCGCATCGAGGAAGCGGGCGCCGGCCTCGCGCCCACCGGGCAGACCGAAGGTCAGTACGCCCGAGCCGTGTCCACCCAGATAGCGCTGCGCGGCGGCATGCTCGGGGTCGTCGGCCAGTCCGGCGTAGCGCACCCAGGCGACCTTGGCATGCGCCTTCAGGAACTGCGCAACGGCCAGCGCATTGGCATTGATGCGTTCCATGCGCAGGGCCAGGGTCTCGATGCCCTGCAGGATCAGGAACGCGTTGAACGGCGACAACGCAGCGCCCGTATTGCGCAGCGGCACCACCCGCGCGCGGCCGATGTAGGCCGCTGGCCCCAGGGCTTCGGTATAGACCACGCCGTGGTAACTGGGGTCGGGCTGGTTGAGCCGCGCGAAGCGTTGGGGCTGTGCGGTCCAGTCGAAGCGGCCGGAATCGATGATCGCGCCGCCCAGGCTGTTGCCGTGTCCCCCGAGGTATTTGGTCAGCGAATGCACCACGATGTCGGCGCCGTGCTCGAACGGGCGCAGCAGGAACGGCGTGGCCACGGTGTTGTCGACGATCAGCGGCACCCCGGCGGCATGCGCGACCTCGGCGATGGCGGCGATGTCGGTGACATTGCCGCGCGGGTTGCCGATGGATTCGACGAACACCGCCTTGGTGCGTTCGTCGATCAGCGCGGCGAACGCGCCCGGGTCGGCCGGATCGGCCAAGCGCGCCTGGATGCCGTACTGCGGCAGCGTGTGCGCCAGCAGGTTGAGGCTGCCACCGTAGAGCGCACTGGAGGCGACGATGTTGTCGCCGGCCTCGGCGATGGTCTGGATGGCATAGGTGATCGCGGCCTGCCCCGAGGCCAGCGCCAGCGCGCCGATGCCGCCTTCCAGCGCGGCCAGGCGCTGCTCCAGCACGTCGGTGGTGGGGTTCATGATGCGCGTGTAGATGTTGCCCGGAACCTTCAGGTCGAACAGGTCGGCGCCGTGCTGGGTGTCATCGAAGGCATACGCCACGGTCTGGTAGATCGGCACCGCCACCGCGCGGGTGGTCGGGTCGGGACGGTAACCGCCGTGCACGGCCAGGGTTTCCAGTTGCCACTGCGGGTCGCTCATTGCACCAGGCTCCATCCGGGAAACCGCCACCATAGGCCAGCCAGGGCCGCCTGCTGAAAGCCGCTGGCGATGACGTCCGTACCCGCGGTTATCAGGTTGGCCGCGATTCAGGCAGTCGTCATGGGGCGTTGCTAGGCTGCGCCGCCGGGCGCTCCTGCCTGGGAACGGAGGCCCCACGCATGCAGCCATCCCCCTGGACTCCCCCTGCCAGCAGTTCGCCCACGTCGGTCCTGCTGGTGGAGGACGACCGTCGCCTGGCCGAACTGGTCAGCGACTATCTCCACGAACATGGCTTCACCGTGCAGCACGTGGCACGCGGCGACCTCGCCAGCGCCGCCTGCCGCCAGCATGCGCCGGAGCTGGTGGTGCTGGACCTGATGCTGCCCGGCCTGGGGGGCATCGATGTGTGCCGGCAGATCCGCAGCTTCTCCGATGTGCCGATCCTGATGTTGACCGCCTGTGAGGACGACATCGAGCAGGTGCTGGGCCTGGAATCGGGTGCCGATGACTATGTGCACAAGCCGATCGAGCCACGCCTGCTGCTGGCCCGCCTGCGCGCCCTGCTGCGCCGCCGCCACGGCAGCAGCAACACCGGCACCCCCAGCCGGCTGATGCATGGTGAGCTGCTGATCGATCGCATGCAGCGCGAGGTGCACCTGCACGGCCAGCCGGTCGAGCTGGGCACCACGGAATTCGAGATCCTGTGGCTGCTGGCCAGCCAGCCGGGGCAGATCCTGTCGCGCGACCAGATCCTGCAGGCGGTGCGCGGCATCGGCTTCGACGGTCTGGACCGCAGCGTCGACGTCTGCATCGGCAAGCTGCGCCGCAAGCTCGGCGACGATGCGCGCGAACCGCGGCGGATCAAGACCGTGTGGGGGCGCGGCTACCAGTTCAATCCTGCGGCTTGGTCGGAATGAAGCGGCTGTTCCTGTGGCTGTGGTTCATCACCGGCGCCTGCTTCCTGGTGTCGGTGTTCTTTCTCAACCACATCCTGGATGGCATCTACACGCCCGTGCAGGATCGCGTGTTCGTGCAGCAGGTGCGCGGGCAGGTGTACGCCCTGCGCAGTGGCCTGGCCGGCCTGGACGCCGTCCAGCAGCGTGAGCGCCTGCAACAGTGGCAGCCACACTACGGCATCGCCCTGACCCTGCTCGACAAACCTCCCGCGCTCGACGCGCAGGAACAGGAGGCCGTGAAGGCCGATGGCTTCGTCGTGCGCGATCAGTACCAGCAGGTGCTGCTGCCCATCGACGGCATCGGCGGCCGCTGGCTGCACCTGCGCCTGCCCGGCGCGGTGCAGATGACGACGTACATGACCATCGCCGCCTACCTCAGCATCCTGCTGCTGGTGGGCGCCAGCCTGTATGCCTGGGTGCGCCTGCTCTGGCGCGACCTGGAAGCACTGCGCCGGCACGCCGACCGCATCGGTTCCGGCGACCTGCAGGCACGTGCGCAGGTTTCGCCCCGCTCGCAGATCCGGGTCATCGTCGAACACTCCAACCGCATGGCGGCACGCGTGGCCGAACTGGTGCAGCGCCAGCGCGACCTGACCCATGCCATTTCGCACGAACTGCGCACGCCTATCGCGCGGGTGGCCTTCGGCCTGGACCTGATGCAGGACAGCGATGACCGCGAACGCCGCGAACGGCTGGCGCAGGGCCTGCACGGCGACCTGGCCGAGCTCAACCGGCTGGTCAGCGAACTGCTGGCCTACGAACGGCTGGAGCATCCCAGCGAGGGCGAACCGATGCAGCGCATCGAAGCCAACGACTGGCTGCAGGCCTGCCTGGCCGATGCCCGCCGCGATGCCGAACGTGCCGGCATTGTCCTGCGCGTGCAGCCCAGCGCGTTGCCGCGAGTGGATGCCGAGCCACGCCTGTTGCAGCTGGCGCTGAGCAACCTGGTCGGCAATGCGCTGCGCCACGCGCGTTCGCAGGTGGAGGTCTCGCTGGTCGGTATCAGCGGCCGCGCCTGCCTGCGCGTGGACGATGACGGCCCGGGCATCGCCGAAGCCGATCGGGAGAAGGTGATGCGCCCGTTCACCCGCCTGGACGACAGCCGCAGCCGCGATACCGGCGGCTTCGGCCTGGGCCTGGCCATTGTCGGCCGCATTGCAGCCCGCCACGGCGGCGAGCTGCGCATCAGTCGCGCCACGCTGGGCGGCGCGCGCCTGGAAATGCACTGGCCGCTGGCTGCCAGCTGAACGCCCAAGGGCGCGATTACAGTTGATTACAACTCCCGCACAACTGCGGACGGATCGGTCGCCGGCATATCGCCACGCTGGCAACCCTGCAGCACTCGCCGGATGCGCGCGCTGCTTTCCTCCCATTGCCGAGAGTTTCCATGTCCCAGCTTCGCCGTTCCCCCGCCCTGCTCTGCCTGGCCGTGTTGCCGCTGTTCGCCGCCCCGATCGCCCACGCCAAGGATGACCACTGGACCTTCGAGCTCGCCGCCGGTGGCGGCGTGGCACCGCGCTACAGCGGCAGCGAGGAGTATCGTGCGACGCCGTCGCTGTCCTTTGATGTCACCTCGCCGGGGGGATGGTTTCTGGGCACCAGTGGCATCGGCTGGGGCACCTCCCTCGGCGAGCACACGCGCGTGCGTGCCTATGTCGGCGCCAGCGGCATCCGCAAGGACAAGGACTCGCTGCTGGGCGGTTCGGACTTCCTGCGCGGCATGGGTGATATCGATACCCGTCCCCTGGTCGGCGTCTCGGCTGGTTATACGCTGGGCGAAGCCGTGCTGAGCGGCTCCTGGCAGTTCACCCGCAAGGACGAGGACAAGGCCGAGAACGGCCTGGCCACCCAGCAGATCCATCTGAACCTGAGCATGCCGCTGTTCTACCTGGCCGGTGGCGTGGTCAGCGGCAGTGTTTCCACCGACTACGGCAACCGCGGCTACATGCAGACCTGGTACGGCGTCAGCCCGGAACAGGCCAAACGCACGGGCTTCGCCGAGCACAGGCCGAAGGCCGGCCTGGTCAGTGCCGGTGTCGGCCTGAAGTGGAGCCACCGCGTGGGCCGCAACGGCAACTGGTACATCTCGGCCGAAGGCACGCGCCTGCTCGGCGATGCGGCCAACAGCCCGATCGTGCAGAAGGCAAACCAGTTCGGGCTGATGAGCGGTTACACCCACCGCTTCTGATGCATGAAGGGCGCCGCTGGGCGCCCTTTCCCTCTGCGGTCAGCGGCAGGCCGGTGCGTCGCCGCTGCCGCACAACCCGACCTCGCGCAGCCAGCCGATCCACTGCACGACGTCCTCCTTCTCCGGCTCGGAGCGGAACGACTTCTGCACGGTGTGGAAGCCCTGCCTGCCCTGCACGCCCTTGATCCAGGTGAACTCGGGCTTGCCTGTCCCCGGATTCCGCGGGCAGCCGAGCATCAGCAGGGCGAAGGGCCGTCCCCCTTCTTCACCTTCGCGGATCCAGTGGCTCTGCGCGGCCGGACAGGCGATGCGCCACCCCGCCTCGATGATGCCGAGGAACTCACGCGGACTCACATGGCCGCTGTTCGGCGCATCGTTGACGGTGACCATGTCGGTCCAGTCGTGCACGGTCTGGCCCTGCGGTACGTACTCGGTAATGCGGTTGCCTTGCGCGTCGGTGCTCTGGTGGGCCTGCTGGTAGCCCTCCATCGGCGGCAGCTGTACCTGTTCGGCGGCCGCGGCGTGTCCACAAACAGCAGCCACCGCCAGCGTCATGCAGAGTGAAGCCCTGCGGGCAACGTCCATGCGATTCTCCTCATCCTTGCGAAAGTGAAACAGGACCATCGTGCGCTGCCAACGCTCTGATGGCGCCCCAGCCATGGCTGGGGCGCCACCGGTTCAAGCCTTGGCGAACACCAGGCGACCACCGTCGTTGCCGACTTCGATGGTATCGCCGTTGACGAAGGCGCCGGACAGGATCTGCTGCGCCAGCGGGTTTTCCAGCTGCGACTGGATCGCACGCTTCAACGGGCGCGCGCCGTACACCGGATCGAAGCCGACGTTGCCGAGCAGGTCGAACGCCGCATCGGAGACCGCCAGCTTCAACCCGCGCTCGGCCAGCCGCTTCTCAAGCCCGCGCATCTGGATGCGCGCGATCTGCTTGATCTGCTGCTTGTCCAGCGGGTGGAACACCACGATGTCGTCCAGGCGGTTGATGAACTCCGGACGGAAGTGCGCCTGCACCACGCCCATCACCGCTGCCTTCATCTGCGTGTAGGCCTCCGGGCTGTCGTCGGCGCTCATGTCCTGGATCTGGTGCGAGCCCAGGTTCGAGGTCATCACGATGACGGTATTGCGGAAGTCCACGGTGCGGCCCTGGCCATCGGTCAGGCGGCCATCGTCCAGCACCTGCAGCAGGATGTTGAACACATCCGGATGCGCCTTCTCCACTTCGTCCAGCAGGATCAGCGAGTACGGGCGACGGCGCACCGCCTCGGTCAGGTAGCCGCCTTCCTCGTAGCCCACGTAACCCGGGGGGGCGCCGATCAGGCGGGCGACGCTGTGCTTCTCCATGAATTCGCTCATGTCGATGCGGATCATCGCGTCGGCGCTGTCGAACAGGAATTCGGCCAGCGACTTGCACAGCTCGGTCTTGCCGACGCCGGTCGGGCCGAGGAACAGGAACGAGCCGGCCGGACGGTTCGGATCGGACAGGCCGGCACGCGAACGGCGCACGGCATCGGAGACGACCTTGATCGCTTCCTCCTGGCCGACCACACGGTTGTGCAGCACTTCTTCCATGCGCAGCAGCTTGTCGCGCTCGCCTTCGAGCATCTTGTTGACCGGAATGCCGGTCCAGCGCGACACGACCTCGGCGATCTCCTCGTCGGTGACCCGGTCCTGCACCAGCTTGAAGTCCTTGTGCTCGGCTTCCTGGGCCGCGGCCAGCTGCTTTTCCAGCTGCGGCAACAGGCCGTACTGGATCTCGCTCATCTTGGCGAAATCCTGGCGGCGCTGCGCGGCTTCCAGTTCCAGCTTGGCCTGCTCGACCTGCTCCTTGATCTTGGTGGCGCCCTGCAGCGCAGCCTTTTCCGACTTCCAGATTTCATTAAGGTCGGAGAACTCGCGCTCCAGCCCGTCGATGTCGTTCTCCAGGTCGGCCAGCCGCTGCCGCGAGGCTTCGTCCTTTTCCTTCTTCAGCATCTCGCGCTGGATCTTCAGCTGGATCACCCGGCGTTCCAGGCGATCCAGCTCCTCCGGCTTGGAGTCGATCTCCATGCGCAGGCGCGAGGCAGCCTCGTCCATCAGGTCGATGGCCTTGTCCGGCAGCTGGCGATCGGTGATGTAGCGGTTGGACAGCGTGGCGGCGGCCACGATGGCCGGGTCGGTGATCTCCACCCCGTGGTGCACGGCGTACTTTTCCTTCAGCCCGCGCAGGATCGCGATGGTGTCCTCCACCGACGGCTCACCGACGAAGACTTTCTGGAAGCGGCGCTCCAGCGCAGCGTCCTTCTCGATGTACTTGCGGTATTCGTCCAGCGTGGTCGCACCGATGCAATGCAGCTCGCCGCGTGCCAGCGCCGGCTTCAGCATGTTGCCGGCATCCATCGCGCCGTCGGCCTTGCCCGCGCCGACCATGGTGTGCAGTTCATCGATGAACAGGATGATCTGGCCTTCGTTCTTGGCCAGGTCGTTGAGTACACCCTTCAGTCGCTCCTCGAATTCGCCGCGGAACTTGGCCCCGGCGATCAGCGCGCCCATGTCCAGCGACAGCACGCGCTTGCCGCGCAGGCCCTCGGGTACTTCGTCGTTGATGATGCGCTGGGCCAGCCCTTCCACGATCGCGGTCTTGCCCACGCCGGGTTCGCCGATCAGCACCGGGTTGTTCTTGGTCCGGCGCTGCAGCACCTGGATGGTGCGGCGGATTTCCTCGTCACGGCCGATCACCGGGTCGAGCTTGCCGCTCTCGGCCCGCGCGGTCAGGTCGATGGTGTACTTCTCCAGCGCCTGCCGCTGCTCCTCGGCATTCTCCGACTGCACGTTCTCGCCGCCACGCAGCTTGTCGATCGCCGCCTGCAGGCGCGTCTTGTCGGCACCGGCGGCGCGCAGCGCCATGCCCAGCGTGCCGCCATCGTCCAGCGCCGCCAGCACGAACCACTCGCTCGCAATGAAGGCGTCCCCGTGCTGCTGCGCCAGCTTGTCGGTCTGGTTCAGCAGGCGCCCCAGATCGTTGCCCATCGAGACGTTGCCGGCCTGGCCGGATACCTTCGGCAGTGCGTCCAGCGCCTCGGTCAGGCGCTCGCGCAGCACCGGCACGTTCACCCCGGCCTGGGCCAGCAGCGGGCGCGTGCTGCCACCCTGCTGGTCCAGCAGCGCGCTGAACAGGTGAACCGGTTCGATGATGCTGTTGTCGCGGCCCACGGCCAACGACTGTGCGTCTGCCAGCGCCTGCTGGAAACGCGAGGTGAGCTTGTCCATCCGCATTGCGAATCCTCATCGGTCTTCAGGGCCGGCCTGGGCCGGCAATGCTGGAAAGATGCGGTTGCCCCACCCGGTTTCAAGGGTGGCTGCGACTGCACCCCGGGGCCAGTCAGCCTGCGGCCAGCATGCCGGAGCGCGTGTGGTCGGCGCGTTGATCCCGATCAGTTCCGCACGGTGGACGGGCTCAGCGGGTGATCGCGCTGCGGATCGCCCGCAGCTGCTGCTTGATCGCCCGCGCCTGTGCAGGATCCATGCGTAGCAGGGCCTTCTGCCCGATCGAGCGTGACTGCAGGGTGGGATCGACGAAGCGATAGCGGCCGCGCTCATCGCGCTGCACCAGCGGCGACTGGGCCAGTTCCGGGGTGTCCAGCAGGTGGTCGATCACCATGACCAGGCGGTCGTTGAAATAGCCCTCGGGCCGGCCAAGGTCGGCATAGGCCTGCTGGATCAGCGGATAGAAGCGCTTGTAAGCGGTAGCCGTTGCCGCCGGGTCCAGCGCAGTGAACGCCTGTACGTAAGGCGCATAGCGTGCCGCATTGCTGGCGGCGATGCGTTCGCCGCCTTCGCCCGTATCGACCTGCAGGTTGCCCGGCAGCGGCCGCGCGGCCAGCGCGGTCGGCGGCACGCTGGGCTTGTCCAGGTTGTCGACCTGGGTGACCAGGCGCTGGATCAGGTGATCACGCAGCAGCAGGGTCAGCGGCCCCTCGCCTTGGAACAGCTGGCTCAGTGCGCCCCAGGCCGCGGCGTCGCTGTCAGCCAGTTTCGGCAGCGCCGGGTCGGCGGCGGCCTCGGTATCCAGCGGATGCCTGATCGATGGTGGTGCTGGCGCGGGCTCTGCGGCCGCCTGCGGTTGTGCCGGTGCACTGGTACTGGCAGGGGTTGATTGCACCGGCACCGGGACACCGTCGGCCAGGCTCTTCAGCTGATCGCGGAACAACCAGCCGCCCGCGCCACCGATCACCACCACACCCAACACCCAGGGCCAGACCGCCTTTCCACTCTGCATGATGCAGCACCTCGTTTCACACGCATGGAGAAGGTGTGACCCCATCGAGTGCAGCCGGTTCCCCGCCTGTTCCGCTGCCGTTCGGGTTCAGGCACGCGTCGTCCACGCTCACGTCTGCTTTGCGCCACCCGCGCGAGGCTAGGAGTCCTGTCCCGTGGAGACTCTGCCATGCAGTACGCGCTGTACTACTGGACCGGCATCCAGGGCCGTGGCGAGTTCGTGCGCCTGGCGCTGGAAGATGCCGGCGCCGACTACATCGACATGGCGCGGGTGCACGGCGATGCGGTGATGCAGCCGTTTCTGGAGGGTCGCAACGAAGGGGCACAGCCCTTTGCGCCGCCGTTCCTGAAGGCCGGCCGCCAGGTCATCGCGCAGGTCGCGGCGATCCTGGATTTCCTCGGCCCGACGCTGGACCTGGTGCCGCAGGCCGCATCGCGGCGGATGCAGGCGCTGCAACTGCAGTTGACCATCGCCGACCTGGTAGCCGAGGTGCACGACACCCACCATCCGATCGCCGCATCGAAGTACTACGAACAGCAGAAGACCGAGGCCAAGGCACGAGCCGCGTCACTGCGCAGCGAGCGCCTGCCCAAGTTCCTCGGCTATTTCGAGCAGGTGATGGCCGCCAACGGTGGCCGCCATGCACTGCGCGAGCACTCCTATGTGGATCTGTCACTGTTCCAGCTGCTGAGCGGGCTGGACTACATGTTTCCGCGCCGCATGCAGGCGCTCGGCCCCACCCTGCCCCGGCTGCGCGCGCTGCAGGAACGAGTGGCGAAACGACCCAACATCGCCGCCTATCTGGCGTCTGAGCGGCGGTTGCCGTTCAACACCAACGGCATCTTCCGCCATTACCCGGAACTGGACGCCGAACGGTAGTGCCGGCCGCTGGCCGGCAGAGCGCGCTGTGATCATTCGCCGCCTGCAACACGCCCCTGTAGAGCCGAGCCATGCTCGGCTCTACAGAGCACCAGAAGTGGAAGGAGCGGTAACGCCGGGCCATGCCCGGCGTCACCAGTCAATGATCGGTGCGATCATCCAGCGGTTTCACCGGCTGCTTCTGCAGCGACAGCAGGCCCAGCAGCAGCGCCAATGCCACGTAGGCGCCGGCGAACTGCAAGCTGATGATGCGTGCCAGCCCGTCCAGATCCCACGGCAGGTAGATGCCGCCACGCGGGTCCACCGAATGGATCAGGCCGAACAGGGTCAGCACCGCCGCCACCAGCAGGAAGCCGCAGGCACGGCGCAGGCGGCCATCGACCATCGCCGCCACGGCCGAGATCCACAGCATCGAGGTGATGATGAAGCCATTGCCCAGGGTGAAGATCACCGCCAGCTCCGGCAGGCCGTGGCCGTCGAGCTTGGTCAGCAGCTGCGGCAGCTGGTCCGGTGCGATCCAGCCCGGCGCCTTGATCGCCAGCAGGTAAGCCACCGACGGCAGGAAACCGAACACCATTGCGCCGGTATGGTGGCGCGGCGTGGCCTGGAAGGCCTGGGTGGTGATGTCGATGGCCACGTACACGATGATCGGTGCCAGCACCGCCAGCGGCAGCCACTGCACCAGCCCGGAGATGATGCCGAGCATGCCGCCGATGCCGACGAACAGGCCGGTCAGCAGCGTGTAGCCGCTGCGCGCGCCCATGTGCTTGTAGGCCGGCTGGCCGATGTAGGGCGTGGTCTGCGCGACACCGCCACAGACACCCGCCACCAGCGTGGCCACCGCCTCCACCAGCAGGATGTCGCGGGTGCGGTAGTCATCGCCAGCCGCGCGTGCGCTCTCAGACACATTGATGCCGCCCACCACCATCAGCAGGCCGAACGGCAGCAGCAGCGGCAGGTAGGTCATCGCGGTGGGCAGGCCATCGAGGAAGCCCAGCGTCGGCAGCGGCAGCACCACCTGCGGCGGCACCCATTCCGGCACATGGAAGCCGGGCGCGCCCAGCCCGGCCAGGCCAAGTCCGTAATACAGCACGGTGCCGAACACGAAGGCCAGCAGCACGCCCGGGCCACGCACCGGCAGCTTGCCCTTGGCGATCAGCACATACAGCAGCAGGCCCAGCGTGGTGAAGCCGACCAGCGGCGAGCGCAGCGTTTCCAGTAGCGGCAGCAGGCCCATCAGCACCAGCGCGATGCCGGCGATGGAACCCAGCAGCGCAGCTCGCGGCAGCGCGCGGGTGACCGCTTCACCGAAGAACGACAGCACGAACTTGAGCACGCCCATGATGACCAGCGCGGCCATGCCCAGCTGCCAGGTGGCGATGCCCGCAGCATGCGGATCCATGCCCTGCTGCTTGAAGGCGAGGAAGGCCGGGCCGAGCACCAGCAGGGCCATGCCGATGCTGGTGGGGGCATCCAGGCCGAGCGGCATGGCGGTGACATCGTCGCGGCCGGTACGTGCCGCCAGCCGGCGCGCCATCAGGGTGTACAGCAGGTTGCCGACCAGCACGCCAAAGGCGGTGCCGGGGAACATTCGGCCGAACACCACGTCGGCGGGGAACTGGAAGATCCCGACCAGGGCCATGGCGATGAAGCCGAGGATGGAGAGGTTGTCGACGACCAGGCCGAAGAAGCCGTTGAAGTCGCCGGCGACGAACCAGCGACGCGGTACGGCGGAAGCGGGAGCGGACATGGAAGGGGCGGTGGGGGTGGGGAGCGCCGATGGTAGGCCCAGCGAGGCCGGCGCGCCAATTCCGTCGTGGAATGATGGGTTCCAGCCAACGGCGGGGCCCCTCGTGGCTGGTCGCGGGTAGAGTCGACTGTTAGTCGACTGGCATTGCGAGTTCGGCCGGTCGGGGTGGGCTGCGCAGGACACTCGTAAACCCCCAGACCGGCCCAGCCGCTGGCGGCTGTGCGTTCGGGCGCTTGCGAAGCAGTGCTTCGCAAGCAAAGCGCCCTCACCCATGGGGGCTCGATGGCGCCATCCATGGCGCCAACGGTCCTGCGCCTCGACCGGCCCCTGACAGTTTCCTGCGCGTGGCAGCCACGGAAGAAAATCACAAGATCCAAAGCCAAGGCAGGCTCTGGCTGCAGTGCCGGGCCCATGCTCGGCTGCTGTACGCGAAGCCTCTGAGCCGAGCAGGGCTCGGCTACAGAAGATCATTCCGATCATTCGTTCGTTCATCCACGCATGGCGTGGATCTGCCGTGTCGACCAAGGTCGACACCTGCTCACGGATTGCCGCCGTTGCTTCCAAGGTGGCCGGCCAGCGGCCGGCACTACCGCGGGTGCAGGGCGCAGCCCTGCATCGACCAACCCTCTACTTCTTCAGGAAGTTGTCCACCAGCAGATGCTTCACGTCGTCGAAGCGGCCGTTCAACACTGCCTTGGCGGCGTACAACGCCGTACCGGCCACCTGCTTGGCCTCGATCTGCGGCGGCATCACCAGCTCCGCGCGGCTGGTATGCACGTCCAGCAGCGCCGGGCCGCGCTGGGACAGCAAATCCAGCACCGCCTCTTCCAGATCCTCGCTGCGGGTCACCGTGCGGCCGTGGAAGCCGATGACCTCGGCCAGGCGGCCGAAGTCCGGGTTCTTCAGGTCGGTGTAGTTGTCCAGCAGGCCCTCCACCTTCTGCTCCAGCTCGACGAAGTTCAGCGAACCATTGTTGAACACCACCACCTTGATCGGCAGGTTCTCCTGCACTGCCGTGAGCAGGTCACCCAGCAGCATCGCCAAGCCACCATCACCGGACAGCGAGATCACCTGCCGGCCGGGGAAGGCCTTCTGCAGGCCCAGCGCCTGCGGCATCGCGTTGGCCATCGTGCCGTGCAGCAGGCTGGTCAGCGTGCGGCGGCGGCCGTTGACGCGGATATGGCGCAGCACCCACACCATCGGCGAACCGCCGTCGGCGGTGAACAGCGCATCGTCGCTGGCATGCCTCGACAGCAATGCCGTCAGGTGCTGCGGATGGATCAGTTCACCCTCGCCCGGTTGTTCTTCCTGTTCGCGCTTCTTCAGCGCCTTGTCGCGATGCCCGATGCACTCGTCCAGGAAACTGCTGTCCTCGCGCGGCGGCAGCATCGGCAGCAGCGCGTCCAGCGTCGGTGCGACGTCACCGACCACGCCGAGGTTCACCGGGTGGCGGCGGCCGAGGTGGCTGCCATCGCGGTCGACCTGGATGATCGTGGCCTTGTCCGGGTAGAACTGGCCCCAGGCGAAATCGGCGCCGAGCAGCAGCAGCGTGTCGCACTCCATCAGCGTGTGGAAGCCGGATTCGATGCCGAAGATGCCGGTCATGCCCATGTTGTACGGGTTGTCCGGCTCGACGAAATCCTTGGCGCGCGAGGTATGCGCGATGGGCGCCTGCAGGCGCCGGGCCAGCTCCAGCAGCTGCGCGTGCGCGCCTTGGCAACCGGCACCGGCATAGATGCCGATGCGCTTGCCCTGCCCCAGCAGTTCGGTGATGCGCTGCAGCTCGGCATCGGACGGGCGCAGCACCGGCTGGGTGTAGTGAACCGAGAACGGCACATCGTGCTTCACCTCGGCCTGGCTGATGTCGGCCGGCAGGATCACCACCGCCACGCCACGGCGGCTGATCGCGGCCTGGCAGGCCAGGGCCACGACGCGCCGCGCCTGCTCCGGGCTGTGCACCTGCTCGCAGAACACCGAACAACTGGCATACACCGCCTTGAAGTCCACTTCCTGCGGAAATTCCATGCCCAGCTCACTGGTCACCACCTGGCTGGCGATCAGTACCATCGGTGCACGGTTGCGATTGCTCTCGAAGACGCCGTTGATGAAGTGCAGGCCACCGGGACCACAAGAACCCGCACAGGCGGTCAACTCGCCGCTCACCAGCGAATCGGCGCCGGCAGCGAAGGCGGCCACTTCTTCGTGGCGTACATGTACCCAGTCGATTTCACTGCGGTGCAGGGCATCGGTGACGTGATTCAAGGTATCGCCAACGATGCCGTAACAGCGGCGGACGCCCGCCTGCTGCAGGGTATCGACAACGATCTCGGCAACGCGCTTGCTCATCGGATACATCCTCGAGGGGAGAGCATCCGAGGCTAGACCCGAAGAAGTGATGCCTCCGTGGGCAAGGCGCACATCACCTCGATAGGCAAACTACCGGCGGAGATCGAGTCAATCGTTGACGTTGATCCAGCCCTCCACCGCGCCCTGCTTCGGGTTGCGATAGCGCAGCTTCACCCAGCCATCCTGTTCATCCAGCATCTCCACGCGGTCTCCCTGCACCAGGTAACGCCTGGTGCTGGATGCGCCGGGTCGATCGAACAGGAACAGGCGCGCGGGCACCACGGTGGCCTGCTGGCCACGCAACGGTCCATCCGGCGGTGCACCCAGGCCATCGGCGATGGCACTTTCCAGCACCCGGCCGGCGGCATCATAGGTGCGCCAGACCGCCAGCGGGCCCTGCTCGCCGGTCTGTTCCCACTGCAGCGCGGCGTTCAACGTATCGCCCAGCATCAGCACGCTCTCGGCGCGGTACAGATAGAGCTTCGCGCCTGCAAACCGGTACTGGTCGGTGTACCACATCGGGCCGCTGCGGCAGCTGCTGGTCAGCGTGCGGCTCGGACGGTCGACCGCCAGCCCCATCAGGTCACCGCAACTGTCCTTGCCGTGGGTGTCGGCCTGCAGCGCGCGGAACCCGGCACTGGCCGGATCGAAGCGGTACACCGTCACCGCTTCGTTGACCATGCCCACCGAGGCGCGCGCGACCAGTTCCGGGTAGCCATCGAAATCGACATCTTCGAGCGACCATCGCGAATTGCCGTCGGCATCGGCCGCGCCCTCAAGCGTCTGGCGCTTGCCTGACGGTGACAGCTGCACCGCGATGCTGCCGTCCTGCTGCGGATCGGCATGCGCCTGCACATGCGCGGCCACCTGGAAGCGCAGCGTTTCTCCGTCGTCCCCACCCGCCTGCGCCGTCGGTGCCAGTACGCCTGCCAATGCCAGGCCCAGCAGGCATTCCCTGTAGTTCATCATTGCTCCCTGCAGCACCGCGGCGGCACCTTCAACTCAGAACGATACCTCGACCGGCTGCCGCGACCACAGCACCGACTGATGCCTGGTCTGCTGCTTCCACGCCAGGCGGATCGCCTCGATGTCGGCGCGGCGCTGCGGGGTGTCCTCGTGCAGCACCACCAGCACCTTGGTGCGCAGGCGGTTGGGCGCGGCATCGCCGCGGAACAGCCACTGGCCGTAGGCATCAAACACGGTCAGGCCGTCCGGGAAGCGCGGCGTTACTTCCTTGTCAAGGAAGGCGCGCCACTGCGCGTCGCTGATGGTGTCGGCCTGCGGGCGGTTGCCGGCCCCCTGCTCCTCGCCTACGCCGAAGTACAGCTCGCTGCGCACCCAGCCGTGGCCGGCGGAAGGGCGGGCGGCATCGCCCTTCAGTTCGGCGGTGGTGGCCGTGGCATAGGCGCTGGGCGCCTGCGAAGACAGGCTGGCGCAGCCACTGGTGGCCAGCAGCACGGCGAAGACGAGGCCAAGGTGTTTCATCGGTACAGCTCCGGGGAAGGGGGACAGGGCAAGCCGGCAGCGTACAGCGCCACCGGCCCGGCGTGCTGATGCCAACCGGGCATCAGCTCATGCCGGACCGGCAGGGACTTGCATCGGCACCGGCCATCACGCGAAGATAATATATCGCTTCATCCGGATGGATGTAAGTGAAACTATCTCCCCCCTTCCCCGTCGTCGTTGTTGCTGGAGCCCTCCATGTCCGCCCGCCTGCCCGCGTCGCCGCTCGGCCTCGCCATCGCCCTCGCGCTTTCCTCCGCTGCCATCCCGGCCCTGGCCCAGGACGCCACCAACCTGGACACCGTGATCGTCACCGGCACCCGTGCCGCAGACCGCACCGTGCTCGAATCCACCTCGCCGGTGGATGTGCTCACCGCCGAGGACATCCGCAAGGCCGGCGTGGTCAACGGCGAACTGGGCAGCGCGCTGCAGGCGCTGCTGCCGTCGTTCAACTTCCCGCGCCAATCCAACTCCGGTGGCGCCGACCACGTGCGCGCGGCGCAGTTGCGTGGCCTGTCGCCGGACCAGGTGCTGGTGCTGGTCAACGGCAAGCGCCGCCACCACACCGCACTGGTCAACACCGACAGCAAGATCGGCAAGGGCACCACCCCGGTCGATTTCAATTCGATCCCGGTCAGCGCGATCAAGCGCATCGAAGTGCTGCGCGATGGTGCCGGTGCGCTTTACGGATCGGACGCCGTGGCCGGCGTGATCAACGTGATCCTCGACAACGGCGGCGACGGTGGCGAGATCGAGGCCAGCTACGGTGCCAACCACACCGACCTCAAGCCGATCGGCCGCACCCTCACCGACGGCCAGACCGGCAACGTCAGCGCCAAGGTCGGTACTTCGCTGGGCGAGGACGGCGGCTTCCTGCGCGTCGGCCTGGAATACAAGCACCGCAACGGCACCAACCGCGCTGGCTTTGACCAGATTCCGCCGTGGGACCAGACGCCGGACAACCTGGCGCTGCAGGGCAAGCGCAACTACGTGCTGGGCGATGGCAAGAGCAAGGACATCAACCTGTGGCTGAACACCGAGATTCCGGTAGGCCAGACCTCGACGTTCTACGCGTTCGGCACCTTCAACCAGCGCGATACCGAAGGCGCCAACTACTTCCGCTATCCCGATGGCGATGCCAACTGGAAGCAGGTCTATCCGAACGGCTACCGACCGATCTCCGAAGGCGAGAACCGCGACGTACAGGCCGTGGCCGGCGTGCGCGGGCAGTGGGGCGAATGGAGCTACGACAGCAGCCTGGATTACGGCCAGAACGACTTCACCTACCGCCTGCGTGATTCGCTCAACGCATCGCTGGGCCCGACCAGCCCGACCCGCTTCAAGACCGCCGACTACGAGTACGCGCAGACCGTGGGCAACCTCGATCTGAGCCGCGTGTTCACCCAGAGCGACAGCATCAGCCACACGCTGGGCCTGGGCGTGGAAGCGCGCCATGAGCGCTACCAGACCCGCCCCGGCGACCCGGCCAGCTATGCGGCGGGCCCGTACACCGACCGCCCGACCGGCTCGCAGGCCGGTGGCGGCCTGACCCCACAGGACGCCGCCACCCTGTCGCGCGACGTGGCCAGCGCCTATGCCAGCCTGTCCAGCCAGTTCGGCGAGAAGTTCTCCACCGACCTGGCCGCGCGCTACGAGCACAACGACGACTTTGGCGGCGAACTGACCGGCAAGCTCGGCCTGCGCTACGAATTCACCCCGGCGTTCGCACTGCGCGGTGCCATCTCCAACAATTTCCGCGCTCCGTCGCTGGCGCAGATCGGCTACGAATCCACCTCCACCGGCTACAACGCCGGCGGCCAGCTGGTGCAGGGCCGGCTGCTGTCGGTCAACAATCCGATCGCGCGTGGCCTGGGTGCGCAGAACCTGAAGCCGGAGAAGTCGATCAACACCTCGCTGGGCTTCACCAGCCGCATCGGCGAGCATTTCGACCTGTCGCTGGACTTCTTCCAGATCGATATCGACGACCGCATCGCGCTGTCGGAGAGCATCACCGGCGATGCGCTGACCGATTACGTGGCCGCCAGCTACGGCGTCAGTGGCCTGCAGAGCGCCAGCTTCTTCGTCAATGCCGCCGATACCCGCACCCGTGGCGCCGAGCTGGTAAGCAACTGGCGGCAGTCGCTGGGCGATGGCCAGCTGCTGCTGACCGGCACCTACGCCTACACCAAGACCACGCTGAAGAATGTGCTGGCCACGCCGGCGCAGCTGCGCGCGCTGAACCCGGACTACGTACTGTTCGGCATCGAGGAGACCAACACCCTGACCGATGCCACCCCGCGCACGCGTGGCAGCTTCTCGGCCGCCTGGAGCAACGACCACTGGTCGCTGAGCACCCGCGTGAACCGTTACGGCAGCGCCACCCGGGTGTTCAACTTCGGTGATGGCTATATCCCGCGCCAGACCTACCAGGCCGAATGGCAGCTGGATGCCGAAGTCGAGTACCGCATCACCCCGCAATGGAGCGTGGCGATCGGTGGCCAGAACCTGACCGACAACTACCCGGATCGATCCAACAGCGATATCCACTACTTCGGCAACCTGCCGTACGACGTGCTGTCGCCGATCGGCAGCAACGGCGCGTACTACTACGGCCGCGTCCGCTATACGTTCTGATCGCATTGGGTGGGTGCGGACCGTTGGTCCGCGCTGTTTGGGCTGGATGCAGGCTAACCTGCCGTGCCGACCAACGGTCGGCACCCACCGAAGCTGATCCGCAGCCTGCCCTCGACCCCACGTACACGCCCAGGCTGGCAGGCTGGTCGTCATGGCTGAACCGCTCCCCCTGCGTCCGCCACCGCCATTGCTGGACGACGCCTGTGCGTTGTTCCTCGATGTCGATGGCACCCTCATCGAATTCGCTGCACGACCGGATGCCGTGCAGCTCCTGCCGGATGTGCGCGAAGCCATCGGCCGCATCAGTGACCGCCTGGAAGGCGCCGTGGCACTGGTCAGTGGCCGACCGCTTGAACAGCTGGACCAGCTGTTTGCTCCCCTCCAGCTGCCTGCCGCCGGCCTGCATGGGCACGAACTGCGCGGCGAGGACGGTCGTGTGCTGCGCGACGAGCACGACGACGACACCGCCGAGTGGCTGCACGCGCTGCACCAGCAGGCGATGCGCTTTGCCCACGGCCATCCCGGCGTGCTGGTGGAAGACAAGGGCGTCGGCCTGGCCCTGCATTGGCGCGGTGCGCCGCACGCGGCAAGTGATGTGCGCGCCTTCGCCGATCGCCACGTGCGGGGCCGCGCCAGTTACCGCCTGCAACCCGGCGACCATGTGGTCGAGTTCGTGCCCGTCGGCACCGACAAGGGCCGTGCCGTGCGCCGGATGATGCAGTACCTGCCCTTCCGCGGCCGCCTGCCGGTGTTTCTCGGTGACGACCTCACCGATGAATTCGGCTTCGATGCCGCCAACAGCCAGCATGGCTGGAGCGTGCTGGTGGGTGAACGTGAACCCAGCGCGGCGGTGTTCGCGCTGCCCGACATACGCAGCGTGCACGCCTGGCTGCGTGAGAATGCCTATTGACCCGGCCAACCCCCACGGCCGCAACCGAGATGTACCGCGTGATGACCCAACCCGATCTTGATCTGGGCGTGGTCGGCAACGGCAGCTTCGGCGCCCTGGTCGACAAACGTGCCCGCGTTGTCTGGAGCTGCCTGCCGACCTTCGACGGCGACCCTACCTTCTGTGCGCTGCTGGGCCCCAACCAGCAGACCGGTGGCGACTTCGCCATCGAGCTGGAAGACTTCGCCAGCAGCGAGCAGGAATACCTCACCAACACGGCGATCCTGCGCACGGTGCTCCGCGACGCGCACGGCGGCGAACTGGAAATCCTGGATTTCGCCCCCCGCTGGCGGCAGAACGACCGCTTCTACCGGCCGGTCAGCCTGATCCGCCAGGTGCGTCCGCTGGCTGGCAGCCCGCGCATCACCGTGCGTGCGCGCCCGCTGGCCGACTGGGGCGCACGCGTGCCAGAGTCGACCTGGGGCAGCAACCATGTGCGCTGGATCCTGCCGGAGCACGTGCTGCGGCTGACCACCGATGTGCCGGTGCGCTTCGTGCGCGATGGCCTGCCGTTCGTGCTCAACCATCCCATCCACCTGATCCTGGGCGTGGATGAGTCGCTCAACCGGTCGATCAGCGGCTACGTGCAGGAAGCCTTCCAGCGCACCCGCGACTACTGGCGCGAATGGGTGCGCTACCTGTCCATTCCACTGGAGTGGCAGGACGCGGTCATCCGCAGTGCGATCACGTTGAAGCTGTGCCAGTACGAGGACAGCGGCGCGATCATCGCGGCGATGACCACTTCCATTCCAGAAGCACCCGGCAGCGTGCGCAACTGGGACTACCGCTACTGCTGGCTGCGTGACGCAGCTTTCGTGGTGCGGGCGCTGAACCGTCTCGGCGCAACGCGCACGATGGAACAGTTCCTCGGCTACATCTTCAACCTGGCCACCACCGACGGCACGCTGCAGCCGCTGTATGGCATCGGCTTTGAAGCCAAGCTGGACGAAGACGAAGTGCCCAGCCTGTCCGGCTACCGCGGCATGGGCCCGGTGCGCCGTGGCAACCTGGCCTGGGTGCAGCGCCAGCACGATGTCTACGGCAGCGTGGTGCTGGCCTCCACGCAGCTGTTCTTCGACCGCCGCCTGCAGGATCCCGGCGACGCGCACACATTCGCCCGCCTCGAACCGCTGGGCGAACAGGCCTTCGCCCTGCATGACGTGCCCGATGCGGGCCTGTGGGAGTTCCGTGGCCGCACCGAGGTACACACCTACACCAGCGCGATGTGCTGGGCCGCCTGCGACCGCCTGTGCAAGATCGCCGTGCGCCTGAAGCGCGATGACCGTGCACACTACTGGCGCGAGCGCGCCGACACCATCCATGCGCGCATCATGGCCGAGTCCTGGAATGAGGAACTGGGCCACTTCACCGATACCTTCGGCGGCCATCGCCTGGACGCCTCGCTCCTGCTGCTGGCCGACATCGGCTTCATCGATGCGATGGACGCCCGCTTCATCGCCACCGTCGATGCGATCGGCCGCGACCTCAAGCATGGCAATTCGCTGTACCGCTATGTCGCGCCAGATGACTTCGGTGAGCCGGAAACCAGCTTCACCATCTGCACGTTCTGGTACATCGATGCGCTGGCGGCGATCGGGCGCATGGACGAGGCGCGCGAGATGTTCGAGCTGCTGCTGAAGCAGCGCAACCACCTGGGCCTGCTGTCGGAGGATCTGGCCTTCGACAGCGGCGAGGCCTGGGGCAATTTCCCGCAGACCTATTCGCACGTCGGCCTGATCACTGCCGCGATGCGCCTGTCGCGGTCCTGGCAGGAGGCATCGTGAGTCGTCTGGTCGTGGTTTCAAATCGTGTGGCCGTACCCGGCGAGAACCGCGCCGGCGGCCTGGCTGTCGGCCTGCTGGCCGCCCTGAAGGAACGCGGCGGCCTGTGGTTCGGCTGGAGCGGCAAGACGGTAAAGGACGGCAGCGGCACGCTGCACCGGCAGAAAGACGGTGACATCGACTACGTCACCATGGACCTGAGCAAGCGCGAGGTGGACGGCTACTACAACGGCTTTGCCAACCGCACGCTGTGGCCGCTGCTGCACTTCCGCCTGGATCTGGTCGACTACGACCGTGCCACCCGCGAGACCTACCACAAGGTCAACGCACTGTTCGCCGACAAGCTCGCGCCCTTGCTGCGCGAGGATGACATCGTCTGGATCCACGACTATCACCTGATCCCGCTTGGCGCACTGCTGCGCGAGCGTGGCATCGGCTGCCGCATCGGCTTCTTCCTGCACATCCCGATGCCCTCGGCCGACCTGCTGCAGGCGATGCCCGACCACCTGCGGCTGTTCTCCGCGCTCTACGCGTATGACCTGGTGGGCTTCCAGACCCAGCGCGATGCCGATCGCTTCCAGACCTACCTGCGCCTGTTCGGCGGCGGTCGGGTACTCGCCAACGGCGAGCTGGAGGCACCGGGCGGGCGTCGTTTCCGCGCGGCGGCGTTCCCGATCGGCATCGACACCGAGCTGATCGCGCGCCAGGCCGGTACCGCCGCCACCAAGGCCGCCGTAAAGAACCTGCGCGCCAGCCTGCGTGATCGCCAACTGGCGATCGGCGTTGATCGCCTGGATTATTCCAAGGGCCTGCCCGAGCGCTTCCTCGGCTTCGAACGGTACCTTGAGCGCCATCCCGACCAGCGCGGGTCGCTGACCTACCTGCAGATCGCCCCCGTCTCGCGCGGTGATGTCACCGAGTACCGGCAGCTGCGCAGCCAGCTGGAGCAGATCGCCGGCCACATCAACGGTGGCCACGCCGAGCCGGACTGGACGCCGCTGCGCTACGTCAACCAGAACTTCACCCATGCCACCCTCACCGGTTTCTACCGTGCAGCGGCGGTGGGGCTGGTCACGCCCCTGCGTGATGGCATGAACCTGGTGGCCAAGGAATACGTGGCCTCGCAGGATCCGGAGGACCCGGGCGTGCTGGTGCTGTCGCTGCTGGCCGGCGCCGCCGATGAACTCAAGCAAGCACTGCTGGTGAACCCGCACGACCTGGATGGCGTTGCCGACGCCATCGCCACCGCGGCGACGATGTCGCTGCGCAAGCGCAAGGAGCGCTGGCACGCCATGATGGAGCACCTGCGCACCTACGACATCAACCACTGGCGGCGCAGCTACCTGGACGCACTGGAAGGCTGAGGAAAAAGGGGACGGAGGGGATTAAGTCGTTTGTGCACAAACGACTTAATCCCCTCCGTCCCCTTTTTCTTCAATCCAGGAATCGCGCTGCCTGCTCCGGTGCGGGCAGATGACAGGTGTCGTTCCGCCCGAACCAGCGGTAGCGGTTGCGGGCCAGTGCGCGGTACGCCGCGTCGCGCAGTCCGCGCGGCAGCACCTTCAGTACGCCGCTCAGACGCCATCCACCGCCCAGCCCGGCCAGTACACGCAGGATGGCATCGGTATCGGTCCAGGTGCCCTGCGCGTCCAGCAGCAGGAACGACATCGGGTCCTGCGGGTCCAGCCCGTGCGCGCGCAACATCGCGCTGCCCTGCTGCCCCTGCATCGCCGCAAAACGGTAGCGCCCCTTGCGGTCGAAACGCAGCAGGAAGCGCACCCAGCGGTTGCACAGGGCGCACACGCCGTCGAACACGATCACCGCGCTGCCAGTCCCGGCGGCGCCGTCACTGTGGTTCGAGCCAGCCTTCATAGCGGATCAGGGCTCCGGCCCAGGGCAGCGTCACATCGACCAGGAAAGTGTAACGCTCGCCGCGCCAGGCTTCACGGCAGCGCACACCGCCGAACCAACGCGTCGGCAGCGGCAGCAGCCCGAACGCCCAGACCCGCCGCACCGACCAGTCGATGCTGCCCTCGCGGGCCTGCAACGCGAACTCCAAGCGCACCGCGCCCAGCTGCTCGCGCAGAAGCCCTTCGTGCGCCCACAGCCGCGACACCATCGGCCAGCGGTCGAACCGTCGCGCCCACTGCTCGCCCTGCCCGCGTGCACTGAACGCCACTTCGGTGGGCAGCGCGTCGCCGTCCTTCGGCAGCCGCGCCAACGCGGCCAGCAGCGGCACCAGCCAGTGCCGCCCTCGCACGATGCGCGCCTGCCCCACGTAGCGGCAGGGCAACGACGCGGCATGCAGCGCCTGCACCGGCGCTGCCAGGGTGGCGAAGGCCGGCCCCATCACGCGCGCGAACAGCGGCGTGGTCAGGGCGCGATCCAGGCCAGGGTCGCCATGCGCCCGGTACGACGGTCGCGCCGGTGCGAATACAGGTCAGGATCGGCCATGGTCGACACCGTGCCGCCATACACCTGCGCCGGGTCCATCCCCGCCGCCTGCAACCGCTGCCGCGCCAGCGCGAACAGGTCCACTTTCCAGTGGCCTGCGCGGGTGGCCACGAACGCCGCCCCGGCGGCCGGATCATGGCCGACGAAGGCGTGGTAGACCTCCTCGCCGATCTCGTAGTCGGCCGGCCCGGCAGCCGGGCCCAGCCAGGCCCGCAGCTGCGCCGGCGGCGTCTGCAGGGCGGCCACCGTGGCCTCCAGCATGCCGTCAGCCAGCCCACGCCAGCCGGCATGGGCCGCACCCACCTCGCTGCCATCGGCCGCGGCAAACACCACCGGCAGGCAGTCGGCGGTCAGGATCGCCAGCACCACGCCCGGCACCGAAGTCACCGCGGCGTCGGCCACCGGTTCGCTGGTGCCGGGCACCGGTGGCGCGGTGAAGCGCAGCACGGTGCTGCTGTGCACCTGGCGCAGCCAGTGCGGTGCCGAGGGCAGTGCCAGCCCCTGCTGCAGCAGCTGGCGGTTGTGCTCCACGTTGGCCGGGGTATCACCATCGGCCGCGTGCCGGTTGCCGAGGTTGAACTGCGCGAACGGCGCCGGCGAAATGCCCGCGCCATGCCGGCGCGTGGTCAGCGCATGGACGCCTGCCGGCGCCGGCCAGTCCGCCTGCAGCAACGGCAGCGCGGCGGCCATCACCAGCGATCCCGCTCGCGGGCGGCGAAGGCTTCGCTGTCTTCGCGCAGCACCTTCATCAGGTGCAGCATGTCCTCCGGCACCGGCGCGGTATTGCGCACCGGCTCACCGGTGATCGGATGCATGAACTCCAGGGTCTCGGCGTGCAAGGCCTGGCGCTTGAAGCCGCGCAGCGCGGCCACCAGCTCGTCGCTGGCACCCTTGGGCAGCTTCAGCGCACCGCCGTACAGCGGGTCGCCGATGATCGGATGGCGCACGTGTGCCATGTGCACGCGGATCTGGTGGGTACGGCCGGTTTCCAGGCGGCACTCCAGCGCGGTGTGCGCACGGAAGCGCTCGCGCAGGCGGTAGTGGGTCACCGCTTCCTTGCCGTCTTCGCGCACCGCCATCTTCAGCCGGTCGCGCGGGTGGCGGTCGATCGGGGCATCGGCGGTACCGCCTGCCACCAGCGCGCCCATCACGATGGCCAGGTACTGGCGGTGCACGTCACGGGCCGCCAGTTGCTCGACCAATGCAGTCTGCGCTTCCAGGGTCTTGGCCACCACCATCACGCCGCTGGTGTCCTTGTCCAGGCGGTGCACGATGCCCGCGCGCGGCAGCACCGCCACCGACGGGTCGCGGAACAGCAGCGCGTTGACCAGGGTGCCGCTGTGGTTGCCGGCGCCGGGGTGGACCACCAGGCCGACCGGCTTGTTGATCACCAGCACATGCTCGTCCTCGAACAGCACGTCCAGCGGGATGTCCTCCGGCTGGGCGTCGGTCTGGGTTTCCAGCACCACGTGGAGGGTCACCACCTCGCCGCCGCGCAGCGGATCGCGCGGGCGCACCTGGGCGCCGTCCAGCAGGACGTCACCGGACTTGATCCACTCGGTCAGGCGCGAACGCGAATATTCGGGGAACAGTTCGGCCACGACGGCATCGAAACGACGGCCGGCAGCGGTGTCGGGGACGATGGCCTGGCGGGCCGATTCAGAGGGTTGTTCAGACATGGCAGGGGGCATTCTTTGAAATTTTGGGGTCCCGGCGGCCGGTTTCAGTCGCTGGACAGGACACTAGGCTATCATCGACCCTTCGTATTCCAGCCGCGTCCCGCCTCGACCCCATGATCCGACGCTCCGCCATGCTCTCCGCGCCCGTCCGCCTCACCGCCCTGCTGCTGGTGCTGGTCATCGCCGCAACCGGCTGCCACCGCGGCGCCAAGAAGGGTGATCGCCCCGACGAAGGCGTGCCGGTCGAACAGCTGTACGAGAAAAGCCACAAGCTGATGCAGGGCGGCAACTGGAGCGGCGCCGAAGCCAGCTTCCGCCGCCTGGTGGCCCAGTATCCGTATGGCCCGTACACCGAGCAGGCGATGATCGAAACCGCCTACGCCCAGTACAAGGCCGGCAAGCACGATGACGCGGTGTCCAGCATCGACCGCTTCATCCGCACCTACCCGACGCACCGCAACATTGCGTACCTGTACTACCTGCGCGGCCTGGCCAATTCCAACCGCAGTACGGTTTTCCTGCGCCGCGTATGGTCGCTGGATGCCAGCCGCCGCGACCTGTCCACGCCGCACCAGGCGTACTCGGACTTCAACATCGTGGTTGATCGTTACCCGAACAGCCGCTACGCCGCCGATGCGCGCCAGCGCATGCTGGAGCTGCGTGACGTGTTCGCCCAGCACGAGCTGGACAACGCCCTGTACTACATGCGCCGCGGCGCCTGGGTCTCGGCCGTGGGCCGCGCCAACTACCTGCTGGAAACCTACCCGCAGAGCGCCTTCCAGTACGACGCCGTGGCCGTGCTGGCCGATTCCTACACCCACCTGGGCAACAAGACCCTGGCCGACGACGCCCGTCGCGTCCTGCAGCTGAACCAGCCGGATCACCCGTGGCTGGAAGGCAAGTGGCCGAAGTACCCGTGGATGATCCGCAAGCTGAACCCGTTCGCCGGCGAGAAGTCCGCCAGCACCGGCCAGCGCAACGCGCGACTGGAGAAGAAGTAAGAGAGGGCCCCGAAAGGGGCCTTTTCTTTGTCGGTAGATCCACGCCATGCGTGGATGGTTCGTGCACCAATCGACCACGACACTCGGAATGCTACGAATCCCCGGCAGTTGCGACGGCGGTCGCACCCCGCCCGGGCGGGGGTGTCCACACTGCGGCGCTGCGGCCACACCGGCCATCACGGAGCGCCCCATGCCGACACGGCCCTGTAGTTTCCGTTTCCTGTCCTGCCTTCTCGCCAGCGCCCTGCTGGCGCTGACCCTGGCGCCCGCGGCCGCCGCGCGGGACGCACCGGGCGATCTGCTGTCTGCCGCCCCCTATCGCGCGCCCTGGGTGCCGTCCAGGGCCGCCCAGGCGTACAAGCTGCACTATCGCACCCCGGACCACCGCGGCCAGTTGGCCGAAGGCACCGGCCTGCTGTACCTGCCCGCCGGCGCAGCGCCTGCGGGCGGGTGGCCGGTGGTGTCCTGGGCACATGGCACCCAGGGCATCGCGGATCGCTGTGCGCCGTCGGTCTCCGGCCCCACCCATGCCGAACGCGACGGGCGCTTCCTGGACGTGTTCCTGGCCCAGGGCTATGCCGTCGCAGCCGCCGACTACCAGGGCCTGGGCAGCCCAGGCAATCATGCCTACCTGCACGTGCGTACCGCGGCGCGCAACGCCATCGACATGGTCAAGGCCAGCCGGCAGTACCTGGGCACCGCAGCGTTGTCGCCGCGCTGGGTCTCGGTAGGCTATTCGCAGGGGGGCGCGGCCGCGCTGGTCGCCGGCCACCTGGCGGCGTCCCATGGCGGGCCCTCACTGCAGTACCGCGGCAGTTTCACCGCCGGAACGCCGACCGCAGTCGAACTGACCGCGCTGGTGATGAAGCCCGACAACCGCACCGCCAATTCCGGCGCGCTCAACGCATATCACGCGTACCTGCTCGACGGCCTGCTGCAGGTTGCGCCGCAGGTCGACGGCGTGCTGAGCGAGGCCGGGCGCGCCCGCATTGCTCTGGCACGCGAGCAGTGCCTGGGTGATCTGGCCACCACGCTGGACGGCATGGATACCGGCAGCATGTTCACTGCACCGCTGACCCGCGTGCCGGGCATCTGGACGGTGCTGCATGACTACCTGGGCGTACCGCGCCGCGGCTTCAGCCAGCCGCTGATGCTGGCCCATGGCAGCGAGGACCGCGATGTGCCCTATCTGACCACCCTGCTGTACGCCGCAGGCCTGGCCGTGCGAGGCGAGCCGGTCGCGTTCCGGCGCTACCCGGTCGATCACCGCGGTACGCTGGACGCAGCGGCGGCCGATGGCCTGGCGTTCGTGCGTGCGCGGCTGGAGGACGACCACTTCAACGACGCTGCGGAGATCGCAGGCCTCGAACAACGGCTCGACGAAGCCCGGTAGATCCACGCCATGCCGGATACGCGATCCAGGAAGTTGCCGGCCAGCGGCCGGCACTACCGAATGCAGTAGATCCACGCCATGCGTGGATACGCGCTATAGGGCGTTGCCGGCCAGCGGCCGGCATCACCTGCCAACCGCTGCCTCAGCCCTTGTAGCCGTTGCTGATCGGGTAACGACGCTCGCGGCCGAACGCCCGGCGCGAGACCTTCGGCCCCGGCGCGGCCTGGTGCCGCTTCCACTCGCTGATGCGCACCAGGCGCAGCACGCGGTCAACCACGGCCGCATCGTAACCGGCGGCCACGATCTCCGTGCGCGACTGTTCCTGATCGATGTAGCGGTACAGGATGCCGTCCAGCACGTCATAGGCCGGCAACGAATCCTGGTCCAGCTGGTTCTCGCGCAGCTCGGCCGACGGCGGGCGGCTGATCACCGCCGGCGGGATCACCGGTGCGCCGCCCACGGTATTGCGCCACTTGGACAAACCGAACACTTCGGTCTTGTACAGGTCCTTCAGCGGCGCATAGCCACCGCACATGTCGCCGTAGATGGTGGCGTAGCCGACCGCGTACTCGCTCTTGTTGCCGGTGGTCAGCAGCAAGCCGCCGAACTTGTTGGCCAGCGCCATCAGGATCACCCCGCGGCTGCGCGACTGCAGGTTCTCTTCGGTCAAGTCCGGCGCGGTGCCCTCGAACATCGGCGCCAACGCTTCCATCAGGCCCTTGAACGCCGGCTCGATCGACACCGCCTCCAGCTTCACGCCCAGCGCCTGGCACTGCTCGGCCGCAAGGTCGTTGGACAGGCCCGCGGTATAGCGCGACGGCAGGCGCACGGCGGTTACGTTCTCCGCGCCCATCGCGTCCACCGCCATGGCCAGCACGATCGCCGAGTCGATGCCACCGGACAGGCCCAGCCACACCTTCTTGAAGCCGTTCTTGCGGCAGTAATCCTGGATGCCACGGGTCACCGCACGCCAGGCCAGCGCGTCCATGCTCTCGTCGCCGTCGTCCATCCACACGTGCGGCATGAAGCGGCGGGTTTCACCGTCGTACTCCACCACCAGCCACTGGTCGACGAAGGCGGCGGCGGCCGGGTGCACCGTGCCGTCACCGTCGGCGACCACCGAGGCGCCGTCAAACACCAGCGCATCCTGGCCACCGACCACGTTGAGATAGGCGATCGCCGCCCCGCTCTCCCGGGTACGTGCGGCCAGCACAGCATCACGCTGGGCGTGCTTGCCACGCTCGTACGGCGAAGCATTCGGCACCACCACCAGCTGCGCACCGGCGCGCATGGTGTCGGCCAGCGGCTCGGCAAACCACAGGTCCTCGCAGATCAGCAGGCCAACCGGAATACCGTTGACCTCGAACACGCAGCTGCCGCCATCCGGATCGACATCGAAGTAGCGGCGCTCGTCGAACACGGCGTAGTTGGGCAGCTCGCGCTTGCGGTAGGTCTGCTCCACCAGGCCGTCACGCAGCACGCTGGCGGCGTTGTAGACCACCGCGCCGGCGGCCTGCGGCCAGCCGACCACGGCGGTGATGCCACGGCAGGCGGCAGCGATGCGGGCCATCGCCTGCTCGCACTCGTACAGGAAGCCCGGGCGCAGCAGCAGGTCTTCCGGCGGGTAGCCGCTCACCGCCAGCTCGGGGAACATCACCAGCTCGGCGCCGTACTCGTCGCGCGCCTGGCCGATCATCTCGATGATGCGCTCGGTGTTGCCGGCGACATCGCCGACCGGGAAGTCGAACTGCGCCATCGCGATGCGGATCGAAGCCATGGGAATCCAGCCTGTGGTTGCAATGCCGCCATTGTAACGCCGGGGTCAGATCCGTTTTGCGCAGCAAAAGGGATCTGGCCCCACACCAGACGCAGAAAGGCCGCCCGGAGGCGGCCTTTCTGTGTTCAAGCAGCCGGCCAGCGGCCGGCTCTACAGCATCGTCTGCCGGAGGCAGTCGATCTTATTTCACCAGCTTGGCGATGGCAGCGCCCAGGTCGCCCGGCGAGCGGACGGTGACAACACCGGCAGCTTCCATGGCGGCGAACTTGCCTTCGGCGGTGCCCTTGCCGCCCGAGGCGATCGCGCCCGCGTGGCCCATGCGCTTGCCGGCCGGAGCCGACGCACCGGCGATGAAACCGACGACCGGCTTCTTCACGTGGTTCTTGATGTACTCGGCGCCGGCTTCTTCAGCGTCACCGCCGATCTCGCCAACCATGATGATGCCTTCGGTCTGCGGGTCTTCGTTGAACAGCTTCAGGCAGTCGACGAAGTTCAGACCGTTGATCGGGTCACCACCGATGCCGATGCAGGTGGACTGGCCCAGGCCGACTTCGGTGGTCTGCTTGACCGCTTCATAGGTCAGGGTGCCCGAACGCGACACGATGCCGATCTTGCCCGGCTGGTGGATGTGGCCCGGCATGATGCCGATCTTGCACTCACCCGGGGTGATGACGCCCGGGCAGTTCGGCCCGATCAGCACGGTGTCCGGATGCGAACGGGTCAGCACGTTCTTGACGCGCAGCATGTCCAGCACCGGGATGCCTTCGGTGATGCAGACGATGACCTTGATGCCGGCAGCTGCGGCTTCCAGGATCGCGTCGGCCGCGTACGGCGGCGGCACGTAGATGACCGAAGCGTTGGCGCCGGTGCTCTGCACGGCATCGGCAACGGTGTTGAAGACCGGCAGATCGATGTGGGTGGTGCCACCCTTGCCCGGGGTCACGCCGCCAACAACCTGGGTGCCGTACTCGATCATCTGAGTGGCGTGGAAGGTGCCCTGCTGGCCGGTGAAGCCCTGCACGATCACCTTGGTGTTCTTGTTAATCAAAACAGACATGGGAATTCCTTGGTGTCGAATCAGGCAGCGTTCTTGACAGCTTCAACGATCTTCTTGGCGCCATCGTTGATGTTGTCAGCCGGGATGATGGCCATGCCGCTGTCGCGCAGCAGCTGCTTGCCTTCTTCCACGTTGGTGCCTTCCAGGCGCACCACGACCGGAACCTTGACGCCCACTTCCTTCACGGCGGCGATGATGCCTTCGGCAATCATGTCGCAGCGGACGATGCCGCCGAAGATGTTGACGAAGATGCCTTCGACCTTGTCCGAGGACAGGATCAGCTTGAACGCTTCGATGACGCGCTGCTTGTTGGCACCGCCGCCCACGTCCAGGAAGTTCGCCGGCTCGCCGCCGTTGAGCTTGATGACGTCCATGGTGGCCATGGCCAGGCCGGCGCCGTTCACCATGCAGCCGATGTTGCCGTCCATGGTGACGTAGTTGATGTCCAGCTCCGAAGCGATCACTTCGGTCGGATCTTCCTGGGTCTTGTCGCGCATGGCGACCAGGGCCTTCTGGCGGAACGCGGCGTTGTCGTCGCTGTCGAACTTGCCGTCCAGCGCGTACAGGTTGCCGTCGTCCAGGATGGCCAGCGGGTTGATTTCAACCAGGGCCAGGTCCTTTTCGTTGAACAGGCGGTACAGGTTCACCATGATGCTGGCGAACTGGCCGGCCTGCTTGGCGGTCAGGCCCAGCTTGAAGCCGAAATCACGGCCGTGGTAACCCTGCACGCCTTCGACGAAGTCGACGTTCAGCGAGTGGATCAGCTCCGGGGTTTCAGCAGCGACCTGCTCGATTTCCACGCCGCCTTCCGAAGAGGCGATGTAGGTGATGGTCTTGGTGCCACGGTCGACCAGCACCGACAGGTACAGTTCCTTGACGATCTCGCCGGCGGTGGTCACCAGCACCAGGTTGACCGGCAGTTCAACGCCTGCGGTCTGGTAGGTGGCCATCTTGGTGCCGAGCATCTTGGCCGCAGCGGCCTTCACGTCGTCGGTGGTCTTGCAGAACTTGACGCCGCCAGCCTTGCCGCGGCCGCCAGCGTGGATCTGCGCCTTGACCATCCAGGGGCCCTGGCCCAGGGAGTTGGCAGCGGCAACCGCTTCGTCCGGGGTCGCAGCGACCTTGCCGGCCGGGACCGGGATGCCGTACTCGGCAAGCAGTTGTTTTGACTGGTATTCGTGGAAATTCATGCGTCACCGTGGGAATAGGAACGACCGCACGCAATTCCTCAGGGCCCCGGCGGGGCGCCGGCATGGACCGCGGCGGGCCCACTATTGTGGCCGAGCCGGCGCCGGGGCGCAAAGAAGTCTGTACAAAACGCCAGACCCGGCCAGATTTCCGCGGTCATTCAGGCAGTTGCGCCCGGCGGCCCACTGGCCACCGGTATCCATCCCGGGCCAAATGCGCGATCCGGGCGGCTCCGGCGGCGCCCTGCCCGGGGCCCTATACTGGCCGACCAAGGTGTGTAGAGTCGGGCTTGCCCTGCTGCTTCCACCGCAGGCCACATCGAAGCGACGTGCCCGCCCGGCCTCAGGGGACGCCAGGCAGGCCCGCCGCAGCGTCCAGACCCAGGCAGCCAGAAGGGGAGTTCCGGCGTGTCACCCAGTGCTTCATTGATCGACCGCATCGAATCGATTCCGCGGCGTGAGCTGTATTTCTTCGCGCTGTACCGGGTGCTGATCGCCTCGGTCATCGCCGCGCTGCTCTACAGCCCGCTGTCGGCCATGGTCGGCGAAGCCCACCACCCGCGGCTGGCCGACACCGTCGCCGCCATCTACCTGGTGCTGTCCCTGCTGGCCCTGGTGATCGGCCGCAACGAACGCTGGCTGCGCCCGATCGTGGTCAGTGGCGTGCTGGTGGACATCGTCGCCGCCACCCTGCTGTCACATGCCCTGCCCGGTGCCAGCGCCGGCATCTCGATGTCGCTGCTGTTCAACATCGCCGCCGCCGCCACTCTGCTGCCGCTCAGCCTGGGGCTGGGCCTGGCCCTGGCCGCCAGCCTCGCCACCGGCGTGGAGTACACCTGGAAGCTGCTGGAAGGCGGCGATCCCACCCGTACCCTGGCCGAACTGGCCATGTTCGCCACCAGCTACCTGGCGCTGGCCTTCATCAGTTACCAGGTCGGCAGCCGCGCGCGCCGCAACCAGCAGCTGGCCAACCAGCGCGGCGATGAAGTGGCCAACCTGTTCCAGATCAACGAGCTGATCATCCGCCGCATGCGTACCGGCGTGCTGGTGGTCGACGCCGACAACCGCGTCACCCTGGCCAACGAGGCCGCCGCGATGCTGCTCGGTGACAACGACGGCAGCGGCGAAAGCGGCCGCCTGGACCTGGCCAGCGCCGCCCCGGAACTCGCCCGTCGCCTGCAGCGCTGGCGCAATGGCTGGGCGCAGGACGAACTACCGCTGCAGCTCAACCCCGACCAGCCCGAAGTGCAGCCGCGCTTTGCCCGCCTGCTGGCCGGCAGCGACCTGGCCCTGGTGTTCCTGGACGACTCCAGCGTGGTCTCGCGCCGCGCCGAATCGCTCACCCTGTCGGCGATGGGCCGCTTCTCGGCCAGCCTCGCCCACGAGATCCGCAACCCACTGGCCGCGATCAACTACGCGGTGCAGCTGCTGGAAGAAGGCACCGGCTTCAACGAAAGCGACCGCCGCCTGCTGCAGATCATCCGCCAGCAGTGCCAGCGCACCAACGGCATCGTCGAAAGCGTGCTGGGCCTGGCCCGGCGCGAGCGCGCCACGCCGGAGAACGTCGACCTGGCCGCCTTCGTGCGCCGCTTCGTGCTGGAGTACAAGCAGGGCCAGACGCTGGAGACCGACAGCATCGAGCCGATCATCAACGACACCTCGGTGCTGGCCCAGGTCGACACCAAGCACCTCTACCAGGTGCTGACCGTGCTGGTGCACAACGCGCTCAAGTACGGGCGCATCGGCCAGCAGCCGGCGCGGGTGCGCCTGCGCGTGGCGCAGCACGAGCGCAGTGCGGTCATCGACGTGATGGATCGCGGCCCCGGTATTCCCGAGAGTGTGGCCGCACAGTTGTTCCGACCGTTCTTCACCACGTCCGAGCATGGCACCGGGCTGGGCCTGTATATCGCCCGCGAGCTGTGCCGGGCCAACCAGGCGCGGCTGGACTACATCCCGGTTCCCGCTGGAGGCTCCTGCTTCCGCCTGGTGCTGCCCGGCCCGCATACGCTGTTGCCCACCTGATCTCGATTCTGTGCGTCAAACATTTGTCGCTTCCAGCCCCCTCGTTTATCTTTCACGCCCATGAACGAAACCCGCAGCGCCCTCGTCGTCGACGACGAACGCGACATCCGCGAACTGCTGGTACTGACGCTCGGCCGCATGGGGCTGCGCATCAGTACGGCAGCCAACCTTGCCGAAGCGCGCGAACTGCTGGCCAGCAATCCGTACGACCTGTGCATCACCGACATGCGCCTGCCGGACGGCAATGGCATCGAGCTGGTCAGCGAGATCGCGCAGCACTACCCGCGCACGCCAGTGGCGATGATCACCGCCTTCGGCAGCATGGACCTGGCCGTGGAAGCGCTGAAGGCCGGCGCCTTCGACTTCGTCAGCAAGCCGGTGGATATCGCCGTGCTGCGCGGCTTGGTCAAGCACGCGCTGGAACTGAACAACACCGAGCGCCCTGCACCCGGCCCCGCCGCCGAACAGGGCGCACGCCTGCTCGGCGATTCGCCGGCCATGGACGTGCTGCGTACCACCATCGGCAAGGTCGCGCGCAGCCAGGCGCCGGTCTACATCCTCGGCGAATCCGGCGTGGGCAAGGAGCTGGTCGCACGCACCATCCACGCCCAGGGCGCCCGCGCGGCCGGCCCGTTCGTGCCGGTCAACTGCGGCGCCATTCCCGGCGAGCTGATGGAAAGCGAATTCTTCGGCCACCGCAAAGGCAGCTTCAGCGGCGCCCACGCCGACAAGCCCGGGCTGTTCCAGGCCGCGCATGGCGGCACCCTGTTCCTCGACGAAGTGGCCGAGCTGCCGCTGCAGATGCAGGTGAAGCTGCTGCGCGCGATCCAGGAAAAATCAGTGCGCGCGGTGGGCGCGGCTACCGAGGAGCCGGTGGACGTGCGCATCCTCTCGGCCACCCACAAGGACTTGGCCGAGCTGGTCGAGGACGGGCGCTTCCGCCACGACCTCTACTACCGCATCAACGTGATCGAACTGAGGGTGCCGCCACTGCGTGAGCGTCGCCAGGACCTGCCGGAACTGGCCGCATCGGTGCTGGCGCGGCTGGCCCGCAGCCATGGCCGCCCGACGCCGTTGCTGGCGCCGTCGGCGCTGGACGCACTGGCCCAGTACGCCTTCCCTGGCAACGTGCGCGAATTGGAGAACATCCTGGAACGTGCGCTGGCCCTGGCCGAAGAAGACCGCATCGGCGCCGACGACCTGCGCCTGCCGCAGCATGCCCCGCGCACGCCCGGCAGCGCAGCGCACGCCGAAGCCGTGGTGGACCTGCAGCCCGGCAGCGCCGCCCTGCCCTCGTACATCGAACAGCTCGAGCGCAGCGCCATCCAGCGCGCGCTGGAAGAGAACCGCTGGAACAAGACCCGCACCGCCGCGCAGCTGGGCATCACCTTCCGCGCGCTGCGCTACAAGCTGAAGAAGCTGGGGATGGAGTAAGGACAGGGCCCCGACGCGGGCCACCAACGGGTAGTGCCGGCCGCTGGCCGGCAACCTCATGCATCGCGGCATCCACGCATGGTGTGGATCAACCTCAATCCTTGGTAACGCGGTTGATCTCGGCCAGGCTGGTGACACCCGCAGCCGCCTTCTTCAACGCCGACTGGCGCAGATCGTTCACCCCGATCTGCTGTGCGGCCTCGGCAATCTGCAACGCATTGCCACCGGCCAGCACGATCGTGGCGATCTCGTCGGTCATCGGCATCACCTGGTAGATACCGGTGCGGCCCTTGTACCCCTCGGTGCACTCGTCACAGCCGACCGCCTCGTACAGCTCGATACCCGCATCCAGCTGCGCCTGGGTAAAGCCCTCGGCCAGCAACGCATGTTCGGGCAGGTTGGCCGGGCGCTTGCAGTTGTTGCACAACCGGCGCGCCAGGCGCTGGGCGATCACCAGCGTCACCGAGCTGGTGATGTTGTACGGCGCGATGCCCATGTTCATCAGGCGCGCGATGGTCTGCGGTGCATCGTTGGTGTGCAGCGTGGACAGCACCATGTGGCCGGTCTGCGCCGCCTTGATCGCGATCTCGGCCGTCTCCAGGTCGCGGATTTCGCCGACCATGATGATGTCCGGATCCTGTCGCAGGAACGAGCGCAGTGCCGCGGCGAAGGTCATGCCGCGCTTGTTGTTCTGCTGCACCTGGTTGACGCCGGGCAGGCGGATTTCCACCGGGTCTTCGGCGGTGGAGATGTTGCGCGTCTCGTCGTTGAGGATGCCCAGCGCGGTATACAGCGACACCGTCTTGCCCGAACCGGTCGGGCCGGTCACCAGCACCATGCCGTAGGGCTTGTGGATGGCGTCCAGGAACAGCTTCTGCTGGTCCGGCTCGTAACCCAGCTTGTCGATGCCCAGCTTGGCCGCGCTGCCGTCCAGGATACGCAGCACCACCTTCTCGCCGAACAGGGTCGGCAGCGTGCTCACGCGGAAGTCGATCTGCTTGGTCTTGGACAGGTTGAGCTTGATGCGTCCGTCCTGCGGCACGCGCTTCTCGGCGATGTCCAGCTGCGCCATCACCTTCAGGCGCGCGGCGATGCGCTGGTTCAGCTTCACCGGCGCGCGCGCCACCATCTTCAGCAGGCCATCGATGCGCAGGCGCACGCGATAGTCGTCTTCATAGGGCTCGAAGTGGATGTCCGAGGCGCCCTTGCGGATCGCGTCCACCAGCACCTTGTTGACGAACTTCACCACCGGGGTGTCATCACCCTTGGCATCGATGCCGGAGTCGCCACCGGCGCCGAGATCCTCGTCTCCGGCCGCAACATCCAGGTTGCCCATGCCATCGTCGTCACCGCCCAGCGCGTCGCCCAGCGTGTCATGGCTGGCATGCCACTGCTCGAGCGTGCGGCGGATCTGGTCTTCATCCACCAGGATCGGCTCCACCACCAGATTGGTGTGGAACTTGATCTCGTCCAGCGAATGGGTCGGATTGCTGGTACCCACGAACAGCTTGCCGCCGCGCTTGAACAGCGGCAGCACGTTGTGCTTGCGCAGCAGCTCCTCGCTGACCAGGCTCATCGCGTTCTGGCTGGCGTCGAACGTGGACACGTCGAACAGCGGCATGCCGAACTCGACCGCGTTGGCCGCCGCCAACTGGGCCGCCCCGACCACCTTGTTCTGCGCGAACCAGGTCGGCAGCGGCTGCCGGGCCGCAGCGGCCTTGGCCATGGCGTCGCGGGCGGAAGCCTCGTCCAGCGCACCATCCTGGACCAGGCGACGGGCCAGGCCGGTGATGCCGACGAGATTGGCGGTGGTTACGGCGTTCATATGGATCCTTGGCTCATCATGGGTCAGGCAGTGCGGCGCGCCTTCCAGAGGCACCGCACAGGGCAGCAGAACCTGCCGCGACCCGATGGCCGACGACGACGCCAATCCTTCAGCATGACTGCCTCGCCCGGCACTCCCAGCCCGGCAGGCACGATCCTGACTCCCCCGGGGATGATAGCCCCGTCAACGGCCCGCCAACATCCCATTGGCAGGCCGAAGTGTGATCAACAGCCGGTTGGGCGATAGCGCGCTTCGAAGGCGCTGCCGTCGCAGGTCCAGGTGCCGTCGGCTGCGCGACGGAGGACCAAGTTCTTGCCCGATACTGGCGCCCCTCCAACGAGAGTGCACGTGATACTGCCCACGCCCGTCGCCGCCAGTTCCGCTGAAACCGCAGAACACCTCGTACTCGGCTTGAGCCCAATGTATTCCGCGTTAACCAGAGATGCGTTCTGGTTGTCCTGGGCAACGGACTCCATCGTGGTCTTACCCGGCCGGATATCCGACAAAGCTGCAGCCAAATCAGCCTTGGCCACGTAATCCTGATACATCGGCAATGCAATAGCTGCCAGGATGGCAATGATGGCAACTACTATCATCAGCTCGATCAGTGTAAAACCCCTAGTTCGCTTCATGGCTCCCCCAGCTCATGAGTGAGTTATCGCCCTTCCAAACGAAAGAAGCCCCGCTTTCGCGGGGCTTCTTCCGGAGCGCTTTAGGCGCCGGTGCAGCCCGTCGGGGCGTACTTCTTCAGTACGGTCGTGGCACAGGTCCAAGTACCGTCAGCAGTGGCGCGGGTCAGGGTGATGGTCTTGTCCTTCACCTGAGAGTTACCAGCCAGGGTGCAGGCGATCGACGCTGCACCGGAAGACGCGGTGCCCTTCACGGTGACGGTCGGGCAACGGGTCGAAACCTTCAGACCGATGTCAGCCGGATCAGCGAAATCCTTGCCTTCGTTGAGTGCGACCTCAGCAGCGGTCTTGCCGCTGGTGACTTCGGCCAGGCCCGCCGCAGTCTGCGACTTGGCCACGTAGTCCTGGTACATCGGCAGGGCGATGGCGGCCAGGATGGCGATGATCGCAACGACGATCATCAGTTCGATAAGGGTGAAGCCCTTCTGGTTCTTCATTTGGTACATCCCCAAGATAAGTGGTGGTTGATTTCAGAAGTCAGGATCGGTCTGACCAGCGGCCAGCTGAGCGGGTCCTGCCCCCTGCGGGTGGATCAACGCAGGTTGCGTGCCAACCCCGGCACGCCTCCCCCTGGATTTCCCCGCGCCCATGATGGCAGCTATTTCACGGATGGGAACCCCCCGGATGCGAATCTGCGATGGACGCGGCAATGTGACGCAGTGCGTCACCTTTGGCCGGCAACCGGCACGAATTCGCATCATGGGCCCCTTGGCAACTGCCCAGACGGGCATGAACCCGCTACCATCGACGGCTAGACGCCCGCCTGGGGATGGCGGGTCTTGGGGAGCCGATATGTCTGTCAGTCGCAGTGCGATCAAGAAGGAGCCCGTGGCGCGCAGCACCACGGAACTGCAGCCGTTTGTCTGGGAGGGGACCGACAAGCGGGGCGTGAAGATGAAAGGGGAGCAGGCCGCGAAGAACGCGAACCTGCTGCGGGCTGAACTACGCCGCCAGGGCATAAATCCCGGCGTGGTCAAACCCAAGCCCAAGCCGCTGTTTGGCGCGGCCGGGAGCAAGATCACACCCAAGGAAATCGCTTTCTTCAGCCGGCAGATGGCCACCATGATGAAGTCAGGCGTACCCATTGTGGGGTCGCTGGACATCATCGCGAACGGGCACAAGAACCCGCGCATGAAGAAGATGGTGGATGGCCTGCGCACCGACATCGAGGGCGGCTCGTCGCTCTATGAGGCTGTCAGCAAGTACCCGGTACAGTTCGACGAGCTCTACCGCAACCTGGTACGGGCCGGTGAAGGCGCCGGTGTCCTGGAGACGGTGCTGGACACTGTTGCCAACTATAAAGAGAACATTGAGGCGCTGAAGGGCAAGATCAAGAAGGCGATGTTCTACCCGGCGATGGTACTTGCGGTTGCCCTGCTGGTCAGCGGCATCCTGCTGGTCTGGGTCGTACCGCAGTTCGAAGACGTATTCAAAGGCTTCGGTGCAGACTTGCCGGCGTTCACGCAGTTGATCGTCAACATGTCTAGATTCATGGTCTCATGGTGGTGGCTGATCCTGCTGGTCATCATTGGCTCGGTAGTAGGCTTCATCGCCGCTTATAAGCGTTCACCGAAACTGCAGCACAGCATAGATCGGCTGATACTGAAGCTGCCGGTCATTGGGCAGATCATGCACAACAGCTCGATCGCCCGCTTTGCCCGTACCACCGCCGTGACCTTCAAGGCGGGCGTACCACTGGTGGAGGCACTGAGTATCGTGGCCGGCGCTACCGGCAATACGGTTTACGAGCATGCCGTATTGCGCATGCGCGACGACGTGTCGGTCGGTTACCCGGTCAACATGGCCATGAAGCAGACCGCCCTGTTCCCGCACATGGTCATCCAGATGACCGGCATCGGTGAAGAGGCGGGCGCCCTGGACGCCATGCTGTTCAAGGTGGCCGAGTACTATGAGCAGGAGGTCAACAATGCCGTTGACGCCCTGAGCAGCCTGCTGGAACCTGTGATCATGGTGATCATTGGTACCATCGTCGGCGGCATGGTCATCGGCATGTACCTGCCGATCTTCAAGCTCGCTTCCGTCGTCGGATAATCACTACATGGCATTTCTCGACCAGCATCCCGGCCTCGGCTACCCCGCCGCGGCCGCCCTGGGGCTGCTGCTGGGCAGTTTCCTCAACGTCGTCATCCTGCGCCTGCCCAAGCGGCTGGAGTGGCAGTGGAAGCGCGATGCGCGCGAGGTCCTGGAAGAACCGGACTTCTACGAACCCCCGCCACCGGGGATCGTGGTCGAGCCCTCGCACTGCCCGCACTGCAAGCACAAGCTGAGCTGGTACGAGAACATCCCGCTGTTCAGCTGGATCATCCAGGGCGGCAAGTGCCGCCACTGCAAGGCGCCGATCTCGTTGCAGTACCCGCTGGTCGAGGCCCTGACCTCGGTGCTGGTACTGGCCTGCGTCTGGCAGTTCGGCTTCGGCTGGCAGGGCTTCGGCGCCATCGTGCTGACCTGCTTCCTGATCGCCTTGTCCGGCATCGACCTGCGCACCCAGCTGCTGCCCGACCAGTTGACCCTGCCACTGATGTGGCTGGGCCTGATAGGCAACATCGACAACCTGTACATGCCGGCCAAGCCTGCCTTGGTCGGCGCGGCGGTGGGCTATCTGTCGCTGTGGATGGTCTGGTGGCTGTTCAAGCAGCTGACCGGCAAGGAAGGCATGGGCCACGGCGATTTCAAGCTGCTGGCCGCGCTCGGCGCCTGGTGCGGGTTGAAGGGCATCCTGCCGATCATCCTGCTGTCGTCGGTGCTGGGCGCCATCATCGGCTCGATCTGGCTGTACACCCGGGGCCGTGACCGCGCCACGCCGATCCCGTTCGGCCCCTACCTGGCCATCGCGGGCTGGCTGTACTTCATGTGGGGCGCGCCCGTGGTGGAGCAGTACCTGGTGTTGAGCGGACTGCGCTGAGGGGAATCCCCATGAGCCGCTATGTGGTTGGCCTGACCGGCGGCATTGCCGCCGGCAAGAGCGAGGTGACCCGGCGCTTCGAGGCGCTGGGCATCGTGGTGGCCGACGCCGACCTGGCCGCCCGCGCGGTGGTTGCTGCCGGCAGCCCGGCCCTGGGCCGCATCGCCGAGCGCTTCGGCGCCGGCATGCTGCAGGCGGACGGTAGCCTGGATCGGGTACGCCTGCGGGCCCACGTGTTCGCCGACCCGACCGAACGGGCGGCGCTGGAAGCGATCACCCACCCGGCCATCCGTCTGCTGATGCAACAGCAGTGCGAGCAGGCCGCCAGCCCCTATGCGATTGCCGCCATTCCGTTGCTGACTGAGGTCGGTGGGCGGCAGGCCTACCCGTGGTTGGACCGGGTATTGCTGGTGGATGCGCCCGAAGCCGTGCAGCACGCCCGGCTGATGCAGCGCGACGGCATCGACGCCGCGCTGGCCGACAAGATGATCGCCGCCCAGGCCAGCCGCGCGCAGCGGTTGGCACTGGCCGATGATGTGGTGGTCAACGATGGTCACCCGGAAGACCTGCAGGCGCAGGTGGAACAGTTGCATGCGCGGTATCTGGGGCTGGCTGGGGGTTGAGGCTTGGTTGCCGGCCAGCGGCCGGCACTACCACACGCATCCACGCATTGCGGCGATTTACCCTGCACCAGCGCGGAACTGCTGTAGAGCCGAGCCCACGCTCGGCTGCGATCATCAAGCCGAGCATGGGCTCGGCTCTACAATGCGTTCTGCATTCACGCGTGGCGTGGACCTACTCCAGCTGCAGGCGGGCGTAGCGGGCCAGTTCGCGGGCGCCGAGCAGCAATCCGTCGACGACATCCGGGCTCAGCTGCTGGTGGGCACCGCCTTGTTCGCGGGCGGCTTCGGCGGCGTGCAGCACCTGCATGAGTGCATTCAAGCCGGCCAGGGTGCGGCTGAGGCCGGCCATGGTGGCCGCCTGGGCCGGGCTGAGGCCCTGCGCTTCCAGTCGCCGGCCGTCGGCGGCATCGCGGCCGTCCATGCGGGGGAGCAGCGCGGGCAGCAGATCCTTGGGATCATCGAGCAGGGTTTCGACACGCTCGGCCACGTCGGCCGGCAGCAGGTCAGCGGCTTCGCCGATCAGTGCGTACAGTTGGGGGAACACGGGGCGTGCGGACATGGTGAATCTCCTCGCAGACGACGAGCCACCTGCGGATGCGAGGTGGCGGACGGTGCGGGTTGGCGTACCGGAGACCCAACAACTCAAGCGCGAGGAAAAAGACTCCAGCGGATTCTGATGAATCCCCACGCACCATCCGCCGAAACGAGGCAGGCGATGCATTTTCCATGATGAGCCGCAGCCCACCCGGAGCGCTTGAGTTGAAGGTTTTTTTCAGGACGCCAATCCCGGCCAGGGCACCTGCCCCGGCCGCCCCATCTGGCCATCACGTAGCGTTGTGATCTGTAAGGAAATTCTCAAGCCGCCGCTGAGGGCACGAATGCGTGCATGCGGACACGCACGCGGCGTGGCGGCGATCACAGTGATGTCGTATTGGGCTTCTTGCGCATCACGACTGCGAAGTTAATTCGGTGGCACAAGCGACACAGGGCGCGTTGTGAGGTCGGCAGGATTCGTGCCGACCAAGGTCGGCACCCACCCTGGCAGGGGCCCTTACAACGGCTTCGGCGAGAACGTCAGCGTGGCGATCACGCCGCGCTCGCCACCGGGGCGCACGCTGACCTGCCAGCCGTACAGATCGCACAGGCGGCTGACGATCGACAGGCCGATGCCACCGCCCTGCGAATGGCCGGCATGGGTGCCGCGATAGCCGCGCTGGAACAGCTTGGCGGCGTCTTCTTCGCTCAGGCCCGGGCCGCTGTCAGTCACCGACACTGAATTGCTGCCGACAAAGACGCGCACTTCGCCATCCTGCGAGTACTTCACCGCGTTGCCGATCAGGTTGCCCAGCGCCACCGACAAGGCCGCCTCCGGCGCATCGATCACCAGGTTGCGCTCGCCTTCCAGCGCCAGCTCCAGCGGCTTGCCACCCAGCTGGGCGCGGTGGGCGTCCAGCAGCTGTTCGGCCACGCGCGCGACGTTGCTGGTGCCCTGCCCGCGCTCGTTGCGCGACAGCAGCAGCAGCGCGCCGATCAGGTCGCTGCACTGCTGTTCGGCGCGTTGGATGCGCTGTAGCCGCTGCAGCACCTTCTCATCCAGGCCGGGCCGGGTCAGCAGCAGCTCGGTGGCGCCACGGATCACCGCCAGCGGCGTGCGCAGTTCGTGGCTGACGTCGGCATTGAACTCGCGGTCGCGCTGCACCACTTCGGTCAGTCGCGACGAATAATCATCCAGCGCCTGCGCCAGCTGCCCCACTTCGTCGTCGGGGAACCGCGGCGCCAGCGGCTCGGGATCACTGGTGCCGCCGCGATAGGCACGCAGCCGCGCGGCCAGGTCCGAGACCGGCTTCATCACCTTCGATGCCGACCACCAGCCCAGCACCAGCGACAACAGGCTGAACACCAGCACCGACAGCACCAGCGCGCGGTTGAGCTGCTGCCCACCGCGCACGCTGTCGGTCATGTCGTAGGCCAGGAATGCCCAGGCATCGGGCGTCTTGCGCACGGCAAGCTTGTAGGAATAGCGCTGGCCGCGCTCGTCCACGCCGCCCATGTTGTACAGGCCATCCTTGAACTCATACCAGTCCGGCTCTTCCTCGCGCAGCGCGTCAAACTTGTCAGGCTTGATCAGGCGCGCACGCATCTGCTGGACGGGCAGGTCGGGGTTGCGATCCGGGCTCTCGTAGAACCGCCGCACGTACTCGTTGATGTTGCGGTTCATCACGTCTTCCACTAGCTGGTTTTCCACGCGCATGCGGGCCCAGTTGGTGGCAAACGCGAACAGTGTCGTCAGGCAGAAGCCCAACAACACGAACGAGACGATGATGCGGCTGCGCAGGCGCCGGCGATACGGCGAACGCCGGCGCTCCCCCTTGGTTGCCACGGAATCAGGCTTCCGGGGTGGCGATGCGGTATCCGATGCCATGGCGGGTCTGGATCAGCGGCACTTCAAACGGCTTGTCGACCACCGCACGCAGGCCGTGGATGTGGACACGCAGCGAATCCGAGTCGGGCAGCTCCTCGCCCCACACGCGGGTTTCCAGCTCCTGGCGGGTGACCACGGCCGGCGCGGCCTCCATCAGGGCCTGCAGGATCTTCAGCGCGGTCGGGTTGAGTTGCAGCAGCTTGCCCTGGCGGCGCACTTCCAGCGTGTCCAGGTTGTATTCCAGGTCGCCGGTTTCCAGCACGCGGGTCTGCACGCCCTTGCCGCGGCGCGACAGCGCGTTCAAGCGCACTTCCACTTCCTGCAGCGCGAACGGCTTGATCAGGTAGTCATCGGCGCCGGAATCGAAACCGGCCAGCTTGTTGTCCAGCGAGTCGCGGGCGGTCAGCATCAGCACCGGGGTCTGCTTGCGCGCTTCGTTGCGCAGCTTGCGGCACACTTCGATGCCATCCATGCCCGGCAGGTTCAGGTCCAGAACGATGGCGTCGAACTCGTGGACCACGGCCAGGTGCAGGCCGGTCACGCCGTCGGCGGCGAAGTCCACGGTGTGGCCACGATCCTCAAGGTAGTCGCCAAGGTTGGCGGCGATGTCGCTGTTGTCTTCGATTACGAGAATGCGCACTGGGACCTCTGGTTCTTGAAGGGTCGTCGGGGGGCCAGGCCCACCCGCTCAGGATGCCCCTGCGTGGGTGGACGCGACGTCTACCTGCTGAACGATACAGGTTCCATTCTTAACATTTCGTACCGAAGGGCCGACACCGACAAAAGCCCCCTCGGCGAGCGGTCAGCGGCTGATGCGCTGCTGGTCGGTCAGCGCCCGGCGGCTGTCTTCCTGGGCCTTGCGACGCTGGGCCACGGTCAGGCAGACGCTGGTCGGCATGTTGCTGCCGGTAAGGCGCTCGCGGCGGCAGATCATGCGGCTGTCGGCCTGGGCGCGGGTCATGATGGTGTTGACGATCTCCTGCTCGTTGAACAGGTCGTTGCGCTCCTGCGGGGCCAGCTCATCCACCTTCTCCCGGCCATTCATCTTGATCCGGATCCGGTTCAGAGCCTGCTGCACGCGACTCTTGTCCTCCAGCCCGATCTCGCTGTAGTCCTCGCTGCCCATGGCCGTTTCAACGCGGCGGATCTGCTCGGACACCGGGGTGAAGGCATCCATCTGCACGGTGTCCTTCTGCGCCTTGGCCTGCACGGTGGCTACCAGGCCGAGCGACAGCATCAGGGCAAGTGTCGTGTTGCGGTACATGACGAGCTCCATGTTCGTCCATGAATAGGGTCTCGACTTTACGATTCCGCCGATGCGCCCACAAGGGACGCACGGCAGGGTGACCGATGGCGGCATGCGACCGGTCCGGCAGCGATCAGGGCTTGTAGTTGTTGAAGCGCTGGTTGTCGTTGAGCGCCTTGCGGCTGTCTTCCTGCGCCTTGCGGCGCTGGGCCACGGTCAGGCAGACACTCTGCGGCATGTTGCTGCCGGTGGTGCGTTCACGACGGCAGACCATGCGGCTGTCGGCGTGGGCGCGGGTCATGATCGTGTTGATCACTTCCTGGTCGTTGAAGATCTCGGTGCGGTCCTGCGGACTGACCTGCTCCACGCGTTCGTGGTCGCCCATCTTGATCTTGATGCGGCCCAGCGCCTGCTGCACGCGGCTTTTGTCTTCCAGCCCGATCTCGCTGTAGTCCTCGCTGTTGATCGCCGTCTCAACGTTGCGGATCTGTTCGGCCACCGGTGCGTTGGCGTCGAACTTCACCTGCCCTTTCTCGGGCTTGGCGTGGGCGGTGGTGGCCAGGGCCAGGCCCAGCATCAGGGCGAAGGGGGTCATGCGCTGCATCGTTACCTCCAGGTTCTTCCATGAGTGGAACATCGATCCTGCGGTGCCACCGATGCGCCGTCACAGCACACTCGATGGGCCGAAGGGCGGTGCGGTCAACGCCCGGCGGGCGGTGGGCTGAGCGTGTTGTAGCTGCGCTGGTCGTTGATCAGCGCCTTGCCTTTCTCTTCGATCCGGCGCCGTTCGGCCACGGTCAGGCAGCGGCTCTTGGGCATGTTGCTGCCGGTGGTGCGTTCGTACTTGCAGATCTGGCGGCTGTCTTCATGGCCACGCGCCAACAGGGTGTTGATGCGTTCCTGCTCGTTGAAGACCTCGGCCTGCAGCTGCGGCGGCAGCTCCTGCACGGTCTGGCGTTCGCCCATGTGCTGGCGGATACGCGACAGCGACTGCTGCACCTGGCCGCGATCCTCGGCGGACAGTTCGGCATAGTCGGGGGCGGCCAGGGCGGTTTCCACCTGACGCATCTGCTCGGCGACCGAGCCCTGCCGGTCCATCTGTACAGCCACTTTCTCCGGCTTGGCGGCAACAGCGCCAGACAGGCCCAGCAGCAACGCGATCATCATGATGCGGTACATCGCCAACCTCCCGATCCATCCCGGAACGAAGGGCCAACTCTACGACCGTCACGCGGCCTCCACAAGAGACCTTGGGCATGGGGCCGACAGGCATAAAAAAGGCCCAGACGGTGCACCCGCCTGGGCCTGAAGTCGTATCCCGATACCGATCCTGCTGAGAGGCAGAGCTGCGGTTCGCTGAAGCCTACGCCCGATCCGATTAAAGCCTCGTTAAAGGCCCGGATCATTTGCCGGTGAGAATCATAACCCCATGGATAATCAGGGTTTTTTGATCTTCTCTACGTGCTCGATGATGCGTGTCGCCACGTCGACCCCGCAGGCCGCTTCGATGCCTTCCAGCCCGGGCGTGGAGTTGACCTCCAGCACCAGCGGGCCGCGCGCGGAACGGATCAGGTCCACGCCGCAGACCGACAGGCCCAGCGCCTTGGCCGAACGCACCGCCACCTGCTGCTCGGCACGGCTGGCCTTGGCCGCCACGGCGGTACCCCCGGCGTGCAGGTTGGAGCGGAAGTCGCCCTCCGGTGCCTGCCGCTGCATCGACGCCACCACCTGGTCGCCCACCACGAAGCAGCGCAGGTCGGCCCCCTTGGCCTCGCCGATGAATTCCTGCATCAGGAAGTTGGCGTACAGGCCGCGCAGCGCTTCGACGATGCCGCGCGAGGCACTGGCCTTCTCGGTCAGGATCACGCCGCGCCCCTGGGTGCCTTCATTGAGCTTCACCACGTGCGGCGGCGGGCCCAGCATGGACAGCAGGTCGACGGTGTCGTCGGGGTTGTCGCCGAACACGGTGACCGGCATGTCGATGCCCTTGGCCGCCAGCAGCTGGTGCGCGCGCAGCTTGTCGCGCGAACGCAGGATGGCGTCGGACGGATTGGGCGTGCGCGCGCCCATCAGCTCGAACTGGCGCAGCACCGCGGTGCCGTAGCGGGTGATCGAGGCACCGATGCGCGGAATGACCATGTCCACGCCGGTCATTGGCCGGCCCTTGTAGTGCATGGAAAAGCCATCGGCGGCGATGCGCATGTAGCAGCGCAACGGGTCCAGGATGCGCACGGTGTGGCCGCGCGCGCGCGCCGCCTCGACCAGCCGACGGGTGGAATACAGGGAGCTGTTGCGGGACAGGATGGCGAGCTTCATCGCGGTGGGATCGGTCGGCAGGCGCGAAGCATAGCGCGGGCGTGTGGCGGGTGGATGATGCCTGGCCCGTGCCGCCTGCGCCGGTAGTGGCCGGCTCCTGCGGCGACGATTCCGGCGAAAGAGTAACCGTCGCCGGATACACCACAGGCCCGCATCACCATGCGGGCTGGGTCCGCTTCAGAACCCGCGCGCGGATTCACCCAGCGCTGCGATGCAGGCCATCTGCGTGATCGATCCGGCCGAGGTCCCCTCATAGATCTGCCACAGAAGCTGCGCGGCCTTCGGCCCACCGGCGCGACCCAGTGCGCGCACTGCCGCCAGCTGGCGGGAGGTGCCGGCACCGGAGTTCTTGTAGATCTCATGAAGGCTGCCGACGACGTCGTCCTTCGTTTCCATGCGCTGCTTCCGTGTAGGAAATGCGGCAACGCTAACCGGGCGCGTATGGGCGTGGATATGAAACTAATCAGAAATGAAGAAGGCCGCTGATGAGCGGCCTTCTGTCTACGCGCGTGGCGCGATTGGAGCGGGCGATGGGAATCGAACCCACGTCAGTAGCTTGGGAAGCTACAGCTCTACCATTGAGCTACGCCCGCAGTGCGCGGTGAAAGTCTATGCGGTTGGGCCAGTGTTGCGCAATGGCAGCATGCCGCAATGGGGTCAGAGCCGTTTCCTGGCGGAAACGGATCCGACCCCCGGCGCAACAGGTCGGGGCCCTTTCCTTGCGGAAAGGGATCCGACCCCAGCGGGTGCTGCTTAGAACGTGCCGCTGAAGTTGGCGAACAGGGTAGCGTCCTGCGCGCGCTTCTGGCCGGTCGAAGCGCTCAGGCCGAAGTTGCTCTGCAGGCCAAACAGCTCGGTGCGGGCGCCCAGCACGACGGTGGCGTAGTTCTTGTCGAACTTCAGGCCCGGCACGCGGTAGCTGCCCAGTTCCGGCAGGGTCTGCAACCAGGCGCTGGCCTGCTTGGTGTCCTCGAACTCGTGATCGTAGGTCACCTGCGCGTACGGCTTGACGGCGCCGCCATCGAAACGGGCCTGCCAGCCGATGCGGCCGACGGTCGAATCGACGTTCTGGCGGTCGTAGCCCAGTGCGGTGGCCAGGGTGCCAGCCGCAGCGCTTTCGGTGTAACCGTCGATCTTCACCTTCTGCCAGATCACCGAGGCGATCGGGCCGTGGCGGAAGCCGCCTTCGGTGCCGAACTCGTAACCGGCGTTCAGGGCCGCGGTCAGGTTGCTGCCGTCCGGCGAACCACCATGCTCACGGGTGGCCGGGCCCAGCTGGACCTTGCGGTTCACGTCATAGGACAGCCAGGTGTAGCTGACCTGGCCGTTCACCCAGATGCGGTCGCCATACCAGCCGGCGAACAGACCTGCGGTGGTGTCCTTCTGGGTGAAGTCGCCACGGCTGTTGCCGAAGTCGGCGCTGAGGCGGCCGAAGCCGGCGAAACCGCCGAACACCATGCCGTCGCGGGCCCAGTCGATACCGAACAGGCCGGCCGGGGCCAGGCCGTCGTACAGGTCGGCGTGGTCGTAGCGCTGCAGGTCGCCACGCACGCCCCCCCACCAGGACAGGCCGTCAGCCGGCCGACCACCGAGGTGCATGCTGACCTGGTCGGCACGCGAGCGGCCGATGGTCTGTGCCGAGTGGCTCAGCACCTGCTGCAGGCGCGGGCCTTCCAGCACCGAGACCGCGTACTGGCCCAGCAGCTGATGACCGGCAGTGGTCGGGTGCACGCCATCGGCAAACAGGTAGGTGTTGGCCGCATCCGGGCTGACGTAGCTGGTCGGGTTGCAGGTCAGGATGCTCTGCGTCGAGTTGGCCGGATCGATCTTGCAGGCGGTGCTGGTGACGTTGGTGAAGCCGTACATGCCCGGGTTGGCGGTCACTTCACGCAGGATGCTGAAGGTGTCGAGCGGAATGAACTCGATGCCCGCCTGCTTCAGACCACCGTACAGGGCCTTGTTGTAACCGGCCGACAGTGCAGTGGCGGCGGCGGCGTTGGGGCCACGGAACTGCGGAGTGATGCCCACGTCCGGCAGATTCGGCACGAGCACGTACTGGGCACCGGCCTGCTTCAGGGCGCCCACCAGCGCGATCTGGTCGGTGACCGCGGCGCCGATGATGCCCTGCACCTGGGCCTGCGAGGCACCACCGGCCGCTGCGCGCGTGGCCGCGAACAGATCATTGGCACCGCCCCATACGGTGTACAGGGCATTGGCGTCAGCCTTGCCACCATTCGCAGCAAGGTAACGGGTCGCCTGCGACTTCAGCGACGGAATGGCTCCGAGGCCACCCGCTTCGTCGGCCGATACACGGGCGCCGCCGACGGCGTAGTTGTCACCGTTCTGGCCATTGCCGTTGGGCGTGCCGTTGAGGCCGTAGTAGTTGGCGACCTGCTGCGCCCACACCCAACCCGGGTTGGTGGTGAACTGGCCGGTCACCGGACGCACATCGGCCGGCAGCAGCGGGCGGAAATAGCCAGCGTCGGTCAGGCTGTCACCGAAGAACACGGCCTTGGAATAGGGGGATTCGCCTGCCATGGCCGGAAGCGCGGCCAGCGCGATCGCGGCCGCCATCAGGGAGCGGATCGGGCGTTTGCTGAGCAGCATGTAAAAAACTCCTGTGGGGATATCGTTGAGGACCCGGCGGACGTACGCCGGCGCACGGTGAATGGTTCCACTGCGCCGCGTTTTGCTCACGCTGCGCCGCCGCATGGATTGTCGCCTGAGGGCGCTGGACCACGCTGTGCCGGGGCTGGCGATCAACGAAATTTGCAAGGGTTCCGATCCGCGCAGGCCATCGGCGACAATGCGGCGATGAACATCCAGCTCAACGGCGAACCCCGTACCTTGCCGGCTTCGGCGACCCTCCACGACCTGCTGCAGGCCGAGCAGCTGCTGCAGCGCCGGGTGGCGGTGGAGGTCAACGGCGAGATCGTCAGCCGCAGCCGCCATGGCGAGCACGTCCTGGCCGAAGGCGACGTGGTGGAGATCGTGCACGCGCTGGGCGGGGGCTGAGGCCTGCGCGGGTGTTCAGGGGTCAGATCCCTTTGCCGATGGCAAAGGGATCTGACCCCACGCTCGACCCCGCCCTCTGCGTGACCCCATCTTCAGGCGGATAAGCGATAATCGCGCCATGAACGTTCATGTCTCCCCCGATTCGCTGGTGATCGCCGGCAAGACCTATGGCTCGCGGCTGCTGACCGGCACCGGCAAGTTCAAGGACCTGGAAGAAACCCGCCTGGCCACCGAGGCCGCTGGCGCCCAGATCGTCACCGTGGCCATCCGCCGCACCAACATCGGGCAGAACCCGGGCGAGCCGAACCTGCTGGACGTGCTGCCGCCGGAGCGCTTCACCATCCTGCCCAACACCGCCGGCTGCTACACCGCCGAGGACGCCGTGCGTACCTGCCGGCTGGCCCGTGAGCTGCTGGACGGCCACAACCTGACCAAGCTGGAAGTGCTGGGCGACCAGAAGACCCTTTACCCGGACGTGATGCAGACCCTGAAGGCCGCCGAGCAGCTGGTCAAGGACGGTTTCGAGGTGATGGTCTATACCTCCGACGACCCGATCCTGGCCAAGCGGCTGGAAGAGATCGGCTGCGCTGCGGTGATGCCGCTGGCCGCGCCGATCGGCTCGGGCCTGGGCATCCAGAACAAGTACAACCTGCTGCAGATCATCGAAGACGCCAAGGTGCCGATCATCGTTGACGCCGGCGTCGGTACCGCGTCGGATGCCGCGATTGCGATGGAGCTGGGCTGCGACGGCGTACTGATGAACACCGCCATTGCCGGTGCACGCAGCCCGGTGCTGATGGCCAGTGCGATGCGCAAGGCGGTCGAGGCCGGCCGCGAGGCGTTCCTGGCCGGGCGCATCCCGCGCAAGCGCTACGCCAGCGCCTCCTCGCCGGTGGATGGGCTGATCGGCTGATGACCAATCCTTTTGACAGCGCCGGTTCCAAGGCCCCGCCCAAGCCCTTCACCGTGAGCGAGGGCCGCCGCGAGGTGCGCAGCTTCGTGTTGCGCCAGGGCCGCTTCACCCCTGCCCAGCAGCGCGCGTTCGACGAACGCTGGCCGCGCTTCGGCCTCGACTACACCGGCCAACCGCGTGACCTGGACGCCACCTTCGGCCGCCCGGCACACAAGGTGCTGGAAATCGGCTTCGGCAACGGTGCCGCGCTGCGCTTCGCCGCCCAGCACGACCCGTCGCGCGACTACATCGGCATCGAGGTGCACGCCCCGGGCGTGGGCCGTCTGCTGAACGCGCTGGCCGAGGACAATGCCGACCACGTGCGCCTGTACCACCACGATGCGGTGGAAGTGCTGCAGAACGAGATCGCCGACGGCGCGCTCGATGAAGTGCGCATCTACTTCCCGGACCCGTGGCACAAGAAGCGCCACAACAAGCGCCGCCTGCTGCAGCCGGCGTTCGCCGAACTGCTGGTGCGCAAGCTGCGCCCGGGCGGCCGCCTGCACTGTGCCACCGACTGGGAGGACTACGCCGAGCAGATGTGGGATGTGCTCGATGCCACCGCCGGCCTGGTCAACCGTGCCGGCCCGCGTGGCAGCGTGCCGCGCCCGGACTGGCGCCCGCAGACCCACTTCGAGACCCGCGGCCAGAAGCTCGGCCATGGCGTCTGGGACCTGCTGTACGACCGCACCTGACGATCGCCTGAGGACGCCGCGCCCCACATGGATACCGCGCTGACGCTGACCAACGACATGAAGCTCGTGCTCGGGCTGGTCGGCTTCACGATGGCGATGTTCCTGTTCGAGCGCATCCGCGCCGACGTGGTCGCGCTGGTGGTGCTGGTGGTGCTCGGTGTCACCGGACTGATCGCGCCGGAGGAAATCTTCGGCGGTTTCTCCGGTAACGCGGTGATGAGCATCATCGCCACCACCATCCTCGGTGCGGGTCTGGACCGCACCGGGGCGCTGAACCGGCTGGCCGCCTGGCTGCTGCGGCGCGGCCACGGTGTCGAGCAGCGGCTGCTGATGATGACCACGGCCATCGCCGGCCTGAACTCATCCTTCATGCAGAACCCGTCGGTGATGGCGTTGTACCTGCCGGTCGCCTCGCGACTGGCAGCGCGCACCGGGCTGACGATGCAGCGCCTGCTGCTGCCGATCTCGGCGGCGATCGTGATGGGCGGCGCGCTGACCATGGTCGGCAATTCGCCGCTGATCCTGCTGAACGATCTGCTGGCCTCGGCCAACAACAACCTGCCCTCCGGCCTGGCCACCATCGAGCCGCTGCGCATGTTCGCGCCGCTGCCGATCGGCGTGGCACTGCTGGTCGCCTCGCTGCTGTACTTCCGCTACTACGGCGACCGCAAGCTGATCGAGGAAGAAAACCTGGTCAACGACGGGGTCACCCCGGCGCGAACCGAGAGCTACTTTGCCAAGACCTACGGCATCGAAGGCGATGTGTTCGAGCTGGTGGTCAGCGCCGAAAGCCCGCTGGTCGGCATGACCCTGGGCGAGGCCGAGACCCTGCACGATGCGCCACTGCTGCTGGCCCTGAAGACCGGCAATGACACCCGCCTGGCGCCGCCGGCGGAGATGCGCATCTGGGTCGGCAGCGTGCTCGGTGCGATGGGCCCGCGCCAGCAGATCAGCGACTTCGCGCAGAACCAGTTCCTGCGCATGTCCTCGCGCCTGAAGCACCTGGGCGACCTGTTCAACCCCAGCCGCGCCGGCATTTCCGAGGCGGTGGTGCCGCCGACCTCGAACGTGATCGGCAAGAGTGCGGCCGACCTGCGCCTGCGCAAGGAGCGCGGCATCAGCCTGCTGGCGATCAACCGCGACAAGCAGGTGATCCGCGAGGACGTGCGTGACGTGCAGCTGCGCGCCGGTGACATGCTGGTGTTCCACAGCATCTGGACCGACCTGGCGCAGGCTGCCAAGAGCCGCGACTTCGTGGTGGTGACCGACTACCCGACCGGCGAGCAGCGCCCGCACAAGTTCAAGATCGCGATGGCGATCTTCGCGTTGACCATCCTGATCGCGCTGACCAGCAAGCTGCCGGTGGCGCTGACGCTGATGACCGGCGTGGCCGGCATGCTGCTGACCGGCGTGCTGCGCATGGACGAGGCCTATGCCTCGATCAACTGGAAGACGGTGTTCATGATGGCCGGGCTGATTCCGCTCGGCTGGGCGATGGACTCCAGCGGTGCGGCCGCGTGGGTAGCCGGCCATACCATCGACAAGCTGCCGACCGGCATTCCGGTGTGGGTGCTGGAGGTGGCGCTGGCGCTGCTGACCACGGCGTTCTCGCTGGTGATCAGCCATGTGGGCGCGACCATCGTGATGGTCCCCATTGCGGTGAACCTGGCACTGGCGGCGGGTGGCAACCCGACCGCGTTCGCGCTGATCGTGGCGCTGTCGGCGTCCAACAACCTGATGACGGCCTCCAACCCGGTGATCTCGATGATCACCGGCCCGGCCAACTACACCCCGCGCGAGATGTGGCGGGTCGGCGGCCCGTTGTCGCTGATCTACACCTGCGTGGTGGTGCTGATGATCAACCTGATGTTCTGAGGGTTGGGGTTTGTTGGCAGGGCTGCGCCCTGCACCCGCCGAATCAACGTCAACGT
>NZ_JCACKF010000028.1:0-58653 GCF_059505245.1 Stenotrophomonas sp. | reverse complement strand
GGGTTCGCGGGAGTGTTGTCCGCCGCATGGATGCGGCGGCCAAGCCTCCAGGGATGGATTCACGGCGTCTCCCGCGAACCCAACCCGCCCGACCCAGCGCGGCTTTTTGCTCTTTGCGACCAACCGACCTGCCACGAGGGGCTCAGCCGTTGGCCGGAATCCTCACAGTGCCGCGCGGATCCGCTCGCGCAGTGCTTCCAGATCCTTGGCAAACGCATCGATACCGGTCGCCAGCTTCTCGGTGGCCATCGGATCGGCCGCCAGGTCTGCTGCGAACGTCGCCGCGTCGATCGGGGTCACCGCCGCGCCATCGGCGGCGCCGGCCACCAGCTTGCGCGGCAGTGCGCCGTGGTCGGCGTCCAGCTTCTCCAGCAGGTCCGGCGAAATCGTCAGGCGGTCGCAGCCGGCCAGCGCTTCGATCTGTGCGGTCGAACGGAACGAGGCGCCCATCACCACCGTCTTCGAACCGCGGCGCTTGAATTCGGCATAGACGCCGCGCACGAACTTCACGCCCGGGTCTTCGTCGATGCTGGCCGGGGCCTGGCCGTTGGCCACGTACCAGTCCAGGATGCGGCCGACGAACGGGGAGATCAGGAACGCGCCGGCCTCGCTGCAGGCCAGCGCCTGGGTCGGGTTGAAGATCAGGGTCAGGTTGCAGTCGATGCCTTCGGCCTGCAGGATGCGCGCGGCTTCCACGCCTTCCCAGGTCGCGGCGATCTTGATCAGGATCTTCTCGCGCGGCACGCCGGCATCGGCGTACATCTGGATGAACTGGCGGGCCTTGGCCACGGTGGCAGCGGTGTCGTGGGCCAAGTCGGCGTCCACTTCGGTGGACACGCGGCCCGGCACCAGCGTGCTCAGCAGCGCGCCGACGCCGATGGTCAGGCGGTCGGCCACGGCGTGCACCACGGCTTCGCGGTCGCCGGCCTGCTGGCGGCCCCAGGCCAGTTCGCGTTCGATCAGTTCGGCGTAGACCGGCAGGTCCAGCGCCTTCTTCACCAGGGTCGGGTTGGTGGTGCAGTCCACCGGCTGCAGGCGCTTGATCGCCTCGTAGTCACCGGTATCGGCAACGACCACGGACAGTTCGCGCAGCTGGGACAGTTTGGACGGGGTACTCATTACGGCTCCTGGTGCAAGGGGATCGAATCGCGCGCGGTGCGCAGCGGTAATCAGGGGCGGTCGTTGTGGACCGCGGTCACGCGCAGGCGCAGCTTGCGGCCGCCGGGCGCGTTCCAGTCGATGCTCTGGCCGATGGCCAGGCCGAGCAGGGCACTGCCGACCGGGGCCAGCACGGAAACCTTGCCTTCGTCGACGTTGGCTTCGCGGGGGAAGACCAGGGTCAGGACGTGCTTTTCGCCCGACACTTCATCTTCGCACTCCACGCGCGAATGCATCATGACGATGCCTTCGGGAATCTGGTCCGGTGCCAGCACGGTGGCCCGGTTGAGTTCTTCAGCAAGCGCGAGCGCGGCAGGCGTCTGGCTCAGCGCAGGGGATTCGAGCATGGCGTCCAGGCGGTCCATGTCGAAGGTAGAAACGGTGATCGACGGCGGCAGGCCGCTGGCGGTGTTCATGGTGAAGCTCCTTGGTTGAAAGCCATGCAAAAGGCGGCACCTGCTGGCGCCGCCTGTCTGTATTGTGGGGACAAATGCGGCCGGAATCGACTCCTGCCGATTCCGGGCCGGTGCTGCGGGGGCTCAGCCGTTCAGCGCGGGGCCGGGCAGGGCCGGTGCATCGCTGCCGGCATCGAGCGCCTCCAGCGTGAACAGTGCCTGCGGCAGGCGCTTGAACTGGTCGGCCAGCTCCATCAGGAAGTCGTTCATGGCCGAGCTGCGGCGCCAGATCATGGCGATGCGGCGGCTGGGACGGCCTTCGCCGGTGAAATCGAGCAGGCGGATGTTGTTCGAGCGCGGCACCGGCGGCTGCACCGACAGGCTCGGCAGCAGGGTGATGCCGACGTCGGCGGCGACCATCTGCCGCAGGGTTTCCAGGCTGGTGGCGCGGAATTCGGACTTCTCGTTGGCGCCGAACAGGCGGCAGACTTCCAGCGCCTGGTCGCGCAGGCAATGCCCGTCTTCCAGCAGCAGCAGCTTCTGCGTGGCCAGCTCCTGCACGTCCAGGTGTTCGCGGCGGGCCAGCGGGTGGCGCCCGGACACGGCCAGCAGGAACGGTTCCTCGAACAGGAATTCGGCATGCAGCTGGTCGTCGATCACCGGCAGGGCCAGCAGTGCGGCGTCGAGCTTGCCTTCGCGCAGGCGGTCCAGCAGCACGTCGCTCTTTTCCTCGACCAGCAGCAGTTCCAGCTCCGGGAAGCGCTCGCGGATGCGCGGGATCACATGCGGCAGCAGGTACGGGCCGAGGGTCGGGAAGATGCCCAGGCGCACCGTGCCGGCTTCCGGATCGCGGCTGCGTCGCGCCGCCTCCTTCAGCTGTTCCACTTCGGACACGATCACCCGCGCCCGTGCCGCCGCTTCCTGGCCGGCCGGGGTCAGCATCACCTTGCGCGGTGCGCGTTCCACCAGCGGCAGGCCCAGCTCTTCTTCCAGCTTGCGGATCTGCGTCGACAGCGTGGGCTGGCTGACGAAGCAGGAGGCGGCAGCCCGGCCGAAATGCTTGTGGTCGGCCAGGGCTACCAGGTACTTCAGATCACGTAGGTTCATCCTTACACCCCAGGGGTAACGGACCGGCTGACGGCGTGGTTACCCGACAGGCAGACAATGTTCCCGGTGATCTGGGAACGGTGGATCAGGCTGCTTCAGCAACGGCACCGCTGCTGTTGCTCACCGACGAGCGGATCAGGTGGTCGAACGCACTCAGTGCGGCGGTCGAGCCGGCGCCCATGGCGATGATGATCTGCTTGTAGGGCACCGTCGTGCAATCGCCAGCGGCGAACACGCCCGGCAGGTTGGTCTGGCCGCGGTCGTCGATGAGGATCTCGCCGCGCGGCGACAGCGCCACCACATCCTTCAGCCACTCGGTGTTGGGCAGCAGGCCGATCTGCACGAAGATGCCTTCCAGCTCGACGCGGTGGGCATCGCCGCCGACGCGGTCCTTGTAGACCAGGCCGGTGACGCGGCTGCCGTCGCCCAGCACTTCGGTGGTCTGCGCGCTGGTCAGCACGGTCACGTTGCCCAGTGTGCGCAGCTTCTTCTGCAGCACTTCATCGGCGCGCAGGCTGGAATCGAACTCCAGCAGGGTTACATGCGACACGATGCCGGCCAGGTCGATGGCTGCTTCCACGCCGGAGTTGCCGCCGCCGATCACCGCCACGCGCTTGCCCTTGAACAGCGGGCCATCGCAGTGCGGGCAGTACGCCACGCCCTTGTTGCGGTACTGGTCTTCGCCCGGCACGTTCATCTGCCGCCAGCGCGCGCCGGTGGACAGGATCACCGAACGCGACTTCAGTACCGCGCCGTTTTCCAGCTGCACCTGCACCAGGCCGTCCTCGCCGGCCGGCACCAGCGCACTGGCGCGCTGCAGGTTCATGATGTCCACCTCGTACTCGCGCACGTGCTGCTCCAGCGCCGTGGCCAGCTTGGGGCCCTCGGTCTCCTTCACCGAAATGAAGTTCTCGATCGCCATGGTGTCCAGCACCTGGCCACCGAAACGCTCGGCGGCGATGCCGGTACGGATGCCCTTGCGTGCGGCGTAGATCGCCGCTGCAGCGCCGGCCGGGCCACCGCCCACCACCAGAACGTCGAAGGCGTCCTTGGCGGCGATCTTCTCGGCATCGCGCTTGCCGGCGTTGGTGTCCAGCTTGGCCACGATCTGCTCGAGGGTCATGCGGCCCTGGTCGAAGATTTCACCGTTGAGGTACACGGTCGGCACCGACATGATCTCGCGCTTCTCGACTTCGTCCTGGAACAGGGCGCCATCGATGGCCACGTGCTGGATGCGCGGGTTGAGCACCGCGGCCAGGTTCAGCGCCTGCACCACGTCCGGGCAGTTCTGGCAGGACAGCGAGAAGTAGGTTTCGAACCGGTAGTCGCCTTCCAGGTTCTGCACCTGCTCGATCAGCTCGGCGGTGGCCTTGGACGGGTGCCCGCCGACCTGCAGCAGCGCCAGCACCAGCGAGGTGAACTCGTGGCCCATCGGCAGGCCGGCGAAGGTCAGGTGGATGTCCTGGCCCGGGGTGCCCAGGTCGAAGGACGGCACGCGGCCCTGCCCATCGCGCAGCACCTGCAGCGAGATCTTGTCCGACAGGCTGTCCAGGGTCTGCAGCAGTTCCAGCATTTCCTGCGACTTGGCGCCGTCGTCGGCGTGCGCGGTGATCTGGATCGGGCGGGTCACGCGCTCCAGATAGGTCTTCAGCTGCGACTGCAGGTTGGCGTCCAACATCGGTCTTCTCCTGGCTTCAGGCAAACAGAGGGCGTGGCACCGCTGTACAAGGTAGCGGACCAGCTGGGGGTAGGGGTGAACCCAAGACAGCGACCGTGGAAGGGGCTGGCTGGCCAAGGCGGGCGAGCGTTGGCTGTCTTGGGTTCACCCCCACGCCGGCGGGGGGACCGGCACGGGGATGAAGGGCGCGCCGCGGCGTGGGGCCACGGCAGGCCGGTACTGCCTTAGATCTTGCCGACCAGGTCCAGCGACGGGGTCAGGGTCTTCTCGCCTTCCTTCCACTTGGCCGGGCAGACCTGGTTCGGGTTGGCGGCGGTGAACTGGGCAGCCTTCAGCTTGCGCAGGGTCTCGGACACGTCACGGGCGATCTCGTTGGAGTGGATCTCCAGGGTCTTGATCACGCCTTCCGGATTGATGATGAAGGTGCCGCGCAGGGCCAGGCCTTCTTCCGGAATGTGCACGCCGAAAGCGTTGGTCAGCTGGTGGGTCGGGTCGCCGACCAGCGGGAACTGGGCCTTGCCGACGGCCGGCGAGGTCTCGTGCCACACCTTGTGCGAGAAGTGGGTATCGGTGGTGACGATGTAGACCTCGGCGCCGGCCTTCTTGAACTCGGCGTAGTGGTCAGCTGCGTCCTCGATCTCGGTCGGGCAGTTGAAGGTGAAGGCGGCCGGCATGAAGATCAGGACGGACCACTGGCCCTTCAGGCTGGCGTCGGAAACCTTGATGAACTCGCCGTTGTGGTAAGCGTTGGCTTCGAACGGCTGGATCTGGGTGTTGATGAGGGACATCATTTTTCCTCTTGGTGAAGGGGAGTGGGTGAATCGACAGGAGCTAGGTTACCCATTCGCTGGCGATAAGAACAATGCATTGATTGCATCTATTTGATAGATGGAGTCTATCAAAATGCACTGAGCAGGCACTGAACCCGGCCGCTTTCATCCTGCAACTGACTGTGTGACAAGGAAAATCTCGCCGGACCGCTGCCTGGGGCCGATAGCCCCTCCTTATCCCGTCCGGCGGAACCTGAACGGATTCCGATTTTGTAGAGCCGAGCCCACCCTGCGCCAGATCGTGGCCGAGGCCAGTGTCCGCCTCGGCAGCGTCGAAGCCCGCCATGAGGCGGAGCTGCTGCTGCTGCATGTGCTGGAACGCCCACGCAGTTGGCTGTTCGCGCATGCCACCGATCCGCTGGCCGCCGCCGACCAGGCCGCCTTCGAAACGCTGTTGGCCCGCCGCGTGGCCGGCGAGCCGGTCGCCTACCTGACCGGCCGCCGCGGATTCTGGACGCTGGATCTTGAGGTCGATCCGGCCACGCTGATCCCGCGCCCGGAGACCGAACTGCTGGTCGAGCTGGCGCTGGAACGCCTGCCGCAGGACCGTGCGCTGCGGCTGGCTGACCTGGGCACCGGCAGCGGCGCGATCGCCTTGGCGCTGGCCAGCGAGCGGCCACAGGCACAGGTGCTGGCCACCGATGCCAGCCCGGGTGCGCTGGCCGTGGCCGCGCGCAATGCTGCGCGCCATGAACTGCGCAACGTCCGCTTCGCCGAGGGCGGGCACGATTGGTACGCGCCGTTGCAGGGCATGCGCTTCGACCTGATTGCGAGCAATCCGCCGTACATCGCCAGCGACGACCCGCACCTGCGACAGGGGGACTTGCGCTTCGAACCGGCCTCCGCGCTGGCGTCCGGTGTGGACGGCCTGGATGACATCCGCCGCATCATCGACGGCGGCCAGGCGCATCTGCTGCCCGGTGGCTGGTTGCTGATCGAGCACGGATGGGACCAGGGCGCGGCGATCCGCGCGCTGTTCGACGCCGCCGGTTTTGCCGAGGTGCAGACCGTGCAGGACCTGGAGCAGCGCGACCGGATCACCCTGGGCCGGCGACCGGCCTAGAATGGGGGTTCTCCTGCCCCGGCAGGGCATCACCCTGGAGCTGCAAGCATGCGTACGCTGTACCCCGCCATCACCCCCTACGACGTCGGCACCCTGAAGGTCGACGACCGCCACACGCTGTATTTCGAACAGTGCGGCAACCCGGACGGCAAGCCGGTGGTGATGCTGCACGGTGGCCCGGGCGGTGGTTGCAGCGACAAGATGCGCCAGTTCCATGACCCGTCCAAGTACCGCATCATCCTGTTCGACCAGCGTGGTGCGGGTCGATCCACCCCGCACGCGGACCTGGTGGACAACACCACCTGGGACCTGGTCGCCGATATCGAGAAGCTGCGCGAGCACCTGAAGGTCGATCGCTGGCAGGTGTTCGGTGGCAGCTGGGGCTCGACCCTGGCCCTGGCCTATGCCGAGACCCATCCGCAGCGCGTGACCGAACTGGTCCTGCGCGGCATCTTCATGCTGCGCCGCTGGGAGCTGGAATGGTTCTACCAGGAAGGCGCCAACCGCCTGTTCCCGGATGCGTGGGAGCATTACCTGAAGCCGATCCCGTCGGTGGAGCGTCATGACCTGATCTCGGCCTTCCACCGCCGCCTGACCAGTGACGACGAAACCACCCGCCTGGAAGCCGCCAAGGCCTGGGCGGTGTGGGAAGGCGCGACCAGTTTCCTGCACGTCGATGATGACTTCATCAACAGCCACGAAGACCCGCACTTCGCCCTGGCCTTCGCCCGCATCGAGAACCACTACTTCGTCAACGGTGGCTTCTTCGAGGTGGAAGACCAGCTGCTGCGCGACGCGCACCGCATCGCCGACATCCCGGGCGTGATCGTGCACGGCCGCTACGACGTGGTCTGCCCGCTGGCCAACGCCTGGGACCTGACCAAGGTGTGGCCGAAGGCGAAGCTGGAAATCACCCCGGCCTCGGGCCATTCGGCGTTCGAGGCCGAGAACGTGGACGCGCTGGTGCGCGCCACCGATGGCTTCGCCTGATCGGTAGTGCCGGCCGCTGGCCGGCAATGCCTTGCCGGGTCGTTTCGCCGCCGCCCGATGTGGCTCGCCGGCCAGCGGCCGGCACTATCGGATAGCCAAGGCCTCGGGCCATTCGGCGTTCGAGGCCGAGAACGTGGACGCGCTGGTGCGCGCCACCGATGGCTTCGCCTGATCGGTAGTGCCGGCCGCTGGCCGGCAACGCCTTGCCGGGTCGTTTCGCCGCCGGCCGATGTGGCTCGCCGGCCAGCGGCCGGCGCTACCGGATACCCAAGGGTTCTGACCCCGCCGAAACCTTCATCCACGCATGGCGTGGATTTACCAATCCCCGGCCAGCAACGCGTCGGCCAGCACCTGCAGCTTCGGCGAGTGCTGGCGCGACGGTGGGTAGATCAGCGACAGCGCGCGGCTGCGGCCCTCGAACGGCTGCAGCACGCGTTGCAGGCGGCCGTCAGCGAGCGCGTCGGCCACGGCGAAATCCATCACCTGCACGATGCCGATACCGGCGATGGCCGCTTCCACCAGCGGATCGCCGCTGTCGAACACCATCCGCGTCGGTGGCGTGAACTCGCGCAGTTGGCCCTCCTGCAGGAACTGCCAGTCCACCAGCCGGCCACTGCGCAGGTTGCGCACCGCCAGGCACGCGTGGTCCCGCAGCGCGGCCACATCGTCCGGTGCGCCACAGCGGGCCAGATACGCGGGGCTGGCCACCGTCACCCAGCGCAGCGGACGCAGCGGGCGCGCGACGATGCGCTGGTCGGCGATGACGCCGGTGCGCAGGGCCGCATCGAAACCTTCCTCGACCAGATCGACCAGACGGTCACTGAGCACGGCCTCCACCTGCAGCTGCGGGTGCTGTTGCAGCAACGGCGCCAGCAGCGGTACCAGCACCTTGCGCCCGAACATCGAGGGCGCGCTGATCTTCAGGGTGCCCGCGGGCGTGCAGGGACGGTCGGCCAACTGGCGTTCGGCATCCTCCAGGCCACACAGCAGCGGTGCCACCTGATCGACGAACTGGCGGCCATCCGGGGTCAGCGCCACGTTGCGGGTGTTCCGCTGCAGCAGCTTCACCCCCAGCGTGGCCTCCAGCCGGCCGATCGCGCGCGACAGGCCGGACTGGCTCAGGCCCAGCTGCCCGGCGGCGACGGTGAAACTGCGGGCTTCGGCCACCTGCACCAGCATGCGCACTGCATTGAGGTCCATCGAGGTTCCATTCATGATGAAAATCATGACAGATATGGCTGGCAGGGGGTTTATTGATTCGGTTGCATCAATGAGACTGCGCTCCCCCACCGCACCAGACCGCCGATGCCTCCCCTCAAGTACCCGCGTTGGGCGCTGACCCTGCTGGCCACTGCCCAGCTGATCATCGCCCTGGATGCCACCATCATCTTCGTCGCCCTGCACGACATGGGCCGCGCGCTGCAGATCAACGCGCAGCAGCTGCAGTGGGTGGTCAGTGCCTACACCGTGGCGTTCGGTGGCAGCCTGCTGCTGGGTGGTCGCGCCGCCGACCTGATCGGCCGCCGCCGCTTCTACCGGCTGGGCATGCTGCTGTTCGCGCTGGCGTCGCTGTTCGGCGCGCTGGCGCCGAATGCCACCCTGTTGATCATCGCGCGCGCGGCGCAGGGCATCGGTGCCGCGTTGCTGTTCCCGGCCACGCTGGCGCTGATCAACACGTTGTATGCGGAAGGCCCGGTGCGCAACCGCGCACTGGCGATCTGGAGCATGGCCAGTGCGGTCGGCCTGGCGCTGGGCACGCTGCTCGGTGGCGTGCTGACCCAGGCGTTCGGCTGGCCGGCGGTGCTGGCGGTGATCGTTCCGCTGGCCACCGCCTGTGCAGTCGCGGCCGGCGCGTGGTTGCCGGCCGATGGCCCGCGTGTGCAGGGCCGTTCCTTCGATCTTGCCGGTTGCCTCACCGTCACCGCCGGCGGCAGCCTGCTGGTCACCACCCTGGTGCAAGGGCCGGAGTGGGGCTGGACGGCCCGCGCCACGCTCATCTGCCTGCTGCTTTCAGCCCTACTGTTGACGGTGTTCGTACAGATCGAAAAGCGCAGCCGTGACCCGCTGATGCAGTTTGCGCTGCTGCGCCTGCCCGGCCTTCGCGCGGCACTCGGCCTGACCTTCGCCTTCATGAGCAGCTATGGCGTGCAGTACTACTTCCTGGCGCTCTACTTCCAGGATGGTTACGGCTGGAGCCCGCTGCAGGCCGGCATGGCCTTCCTGCTGCCGACCGTGGTGTGCACCTTCGGCATCCGCATTGCCGAACGCATGCTGCGGCGCCGTTCGCCACGGCAGGTGCTGGCCTGGGGCTTCGCGGCCGGTGCCATCGGCATCACTGCGGTGGCGCTGGCGATGCCGCATGGCGCCAGCTACTGGCCGCTGCTGCCGGGCGTCGTGGTGCTCAGCGTGGGCCAGGGCATGAGCTGGACGGCGATGTGGATCGTGGCCGGGCAGGGCGTGCCGGGGCCGCAGCAGGGTGTGGCGTCCGGCATGGCCGCCACCGCACAGCAGATCGGCGGCGCGTTGGGACTGGCGGTACTGGTGATGGTGGCCAACGCCGCACGTGGCACGCAGGAGGCAACCAGTCCTGATGCGCTGCAGGGCATGGTCAATGCGCAGTACGGCGCCGCGCTGTTCGCCGCGCTCGGCGTGGTGATCGCGCTGGGCCTGCGCCCGGCGCCGGTCGAATCGGCTGCTGCCGTCTGCCCGGTCAACGAGGCTTGATTGAAGGCGCTGCCGTGGGTGGATGTGCCACGCCTGCGGTGGTGCCGGCCGCTGGCCGGCAACCTCGGGGTGGTTGGATCATTGAGGTTGCCGGCCAGCGGCCGGCACTACCGATACGGGATGGAACCACGCGCGTTCAACCCAGCGCCAGCAGCTCCGGTTGCAGCGCGCTGAAGATCCGCGCCAGCCGCTCCGCCCACGCCTGCTGCCCGGCGGCATCGGCGATCAGGTCCTGGCGGATCTCCAGTTCCACGTGCACCAGGCCGCGCCCTTCGCCGTGCACCGGTACCGCGTAGTCGCTGGTGCTGCTGACCGAATACGGTTCGTTGTCACCCACCACCAGGTCGCCTTCATCGCGCAGTGCCTGCAGCAGTGCATGCGCAAAGCGCGTGTCCTGGTGGTACAGCACGCCGGCGTGCCACGGCCGCTGCGTGCCGTTCATCACTGGCGTGAAGCTGTGCATCATCACCAGCAGGGTGGGGCGGCCGGCATCGCGGCGTGCATCCAGCTCTGCGTCGATGCGCGCATGGTAGGGCGCGTGGATCGCATCGATGCGCTGCTGCCGCTGTGCAGCCGACAGCCCGGCATTGCCCGGGACCACGGTGTGGTCGCTCACTTCCGGAATCAGCGTCGGCGAGGCCAGTGGGCGGTTGCAGTCGATCAGCAGCCGCGAATAGGTCTGTTCGATCGCCCAGGCATCCAATCGATCTGCCAGCGCGCGGGTGGTGCCGGCAATGCCGATGTCCCAGCCGATATGGCGATCCAGCTCGGCCTGGGCCAGGCCGAGCCCGGTCAGCGCGCGTGGCACCTGCTGGCCGGCGTGATCGGCCAGCAGCAGGTACGGCGAGGCGCCCTGCGGCCGGTGGAGGGTATAGATCGCCGGGTCGTCGGCGCCCAGCAGCGCCGGCAGTACGTGCAGATCGGCGTCAGCCACGCGGGCGCCCGTCCAGGTGGTGCTCGATCATCCACAGGCCCGCCCACAGCTTGGCATCCAGCTCATAGCCTTCGCCCATCTTCTGCACCAGCCAGGCCGCCGCCTGCGCGCGCGGAATCTCGTGCACGGTGATGTCTTCGCTGTCATCGCCGCCACCTTCGCCGATCCGGCGCAGGCCGGTGGCGCGTACGAAGGCGATCTTCTCGCTGCTGGCGCCGGAGGACGTCGGGCCGATCATCAGCACTTCGGCGTGATCGGCGGTCCAGCCGGTTTCTTCTTCCAGCTCGCGCACGGCCGAGACTTCGATCGATTCGCCGGCGTGGATGTCGCCGACCAGGCCGGCCGGCATCTCGATGGTGGGGGCCTGCAGCGGCACGCGGAACTGTTCGACGAACAGCACCTTGTCCTCCGGGGTCACCGCGATGATGATCGCGGCCAGGCCACCGGCATGGGTACGTTCGCTGTATTCCCAGGTGCCGCGTACCAGCATGCGCTGGTACTTGCCTTCATAGACGACACGCGGGGCTTCGGTGTTGCGCTGGCTCATGCGGGCTCGCTGTGGGTGGGAAGAATATCGGGTACGCCGGCGGCATCGAACAGCCGGCGGCGGGTCATCGGGCCGAAGCGCAGGGTCTGGCACAGGCCGCCGAGCAGCTCGGGGTCGGCGGTCTGGCGCAGCAGGCCGGGTTGGCTGCCTTCCAGCGGCGCGTCCAGCGCGATGGTGGTCAGCTGGCGCCAGAGCAGGGCGTGCTCGCGCTGCTCGCGCAGGCGCACCGCCATCTGGGCGGCACCGCGCAGGCGCAGGAACGGCACTTCGTCCAGGCGTTCGTACAGCGCATCCAAGCTGCCGAAATGGGCCAGCAGCACGGCGGCGGACTTGCTGCCGACCCCACTGACACCGGGAATGTTGTCCACCGCATCGCCGCACAGCGCCAGGTAATCGGCAATCTGGTGCGCGTGCACGCCGTGCCGTGCCTTCACGCCGGCCACGTCCCAGCGCTGGTTGCGGGCGTAGTCCCACTGTTCGTCGTGGTCGAGCAGCAGCTGCGACAGGTCCTTGTCGGCGGAGATGATCACCCCGCGATGGCTGCCGCGGTGCACGTGCAGTGCGCTGCCGATCAGGTCGTCGGCTTCGTAGTCGTGGTGGGCGAGGACGGCAAGGCCCAACGCCGCGCACAGCGCCTTGCAGTGCACGAACTGGCGCTTGAGCGCTTCCGGTGCCGGATCACGGTTGGCCTTGTAGGCCGGATACAGGCGGTGGCGGAAGCCGCTGTCGAGCGCTTCGTCGAAGGCAATGGCGATGTGCCGCGGGCGCTCGCGCTCCAGCAGGTCCAGCAGGAAGCGGGCGAAGCCGTGCACAGCATTGGTCGGCCAGCCCTGCGCGTCCTGGAACTGGTCCGGCAGCGAGTGCCAGGCGCGGAACACGTAGATGCTGGCATCGACCAGGTACAGCGACGGCGGCGGTGCCGGCAGGGTCATGCCGGCGGCGTCCAGTCCTGCAGCAGGGTCGCTGGGTCGGGGCGCTCGCGCTCGGGCACGTCGGCCTTGGCGGTGCCGATGTGGATGAAGCCGGCGATGCGTTCACCCTCGACCAGGCCCAGGTGGGCCTGCACGACCGGATCGAAGGCCATCCAGGCCGTCAGCCACTGTGCGCCGAAGCCAAGCGCCTGCGCGGCCTGCAGCAGGGCGAAGCAGACGCAGCCGGCGGTCATCAGCTGTTCCTGTTCCGGCACCTTCGGGTCCGGGCGCGGGCTGGCGACCACCACGATCACCAGCGGGGCGTGGCTGAAACGCTGGCGGTCCTTCTCGAACACGGCCTCGCCGGCATGCGGGTCGCGCTGGCGGCTGCGCTTGGCCAGGAAGTCGCCCAGAGTGTGACGTGCATCGCCGGCGATCTTCAGGAAGCGGAACGGGACGCGCTTGCCGTGGTCGGGCACGCGCACGGCCGACGCCAGCATCCGCTGCAGGGTGGCCGGGTCCGGGCCGGGCTCGCCCAGTTGCCGCGAAGGCACTGAGCGGCGGGCATCCAGGGCGAGCAGGGCAGCGGGGTCGGGCATGGAGTCTGAACCGGTCATCACGGGTGTTTGATTATAGTCGGGGTGGTCAATGACGCCGTCTGTGTCGCGTCCGGCCCCTGAATACCAAACTGTGATGAACATCATGCCACTGGCGGGAAACGGACAGCCGCTTCCCCTCGCCTCGTGGGCCTTGCACGGCTTACGATACCCCTCTTGCCGGGCCGCCGGTCATGAGGTTTGAAGTGAGGACTGTTTCACTGTCCGTGACGGGCTGGCCGGCCTACCATCGACGTTCCGGTACATGGGGTGTGCCGGTCGTCGCGATGTCCATGCTGTCTGTCGTACCAGAGAAGGTGGGGAGCCTTCCCGAATGATGAGCGTGCCCACACCGATGGGATCGCCGGGCCGTGACCCGGCCCAGCTCCAGCTTGCCCGGGACATGGTCCTGCCCGCGCTGTGCCAGGCCTTCGGGGCCGCGCTGGCGCGTTTCGACGATGCCCTGTTCGACCGCGCCGGCAATGCCGGCTCGTCGCAGTTGCTGTTCCTGGACGCGATGCGCGAACTGCGCCGCCGCCGTGAGGAGATCGCTGCCGCCTTCGCCGGCCACCTGCAGCAGGCGTGGGCCGCATTGGCGGCCGGTGAGCCGCTGTCGGCCGAGGCGACCCTGTCGGGGCCGGCCGAGGATGGCCTGAGCCTGCTGGCCGAACACGTACTGGAATCGCGGTTGGCGGTGCGCAATTTCGCCACTGTATTGCTGCGTGACTTCAAGCCGGTGCTGGCGCGGCTGGACCGCCGCCTGGGCCGGTTGATCGGCGGCGTGGAACTGGACGCCGACCACAATCCCATCAGCCCCGAACATCTGGGCGTGGCCATCCACGAGGCCTTTGCCGGCTGCGAACTGGCCCCGGAAGTGCATCTGGTGCTGATCAAGCTGTGCGAGCGCGACCTGCGTGCACCGGTCGGCCGCATCTACGAGAAGCTGGACGAGCAGCTGGCCGCAGCCGGCGTGATGTCGCAGATGGGGGCTCCGCAGCGCCCACAACCGCCGGCACCGGATCCGCGCATGACCGGGATGCTGGATGACCTGGTCGAGCATCGCCACGGCGCGGGCGTCGATCCGGGGTTCAGCGATGACGAGCAGGCCGCACCGGCCTGGGCGCAGCGCTTTGCCGCCCGCTGGTCCGAGCGCCGCGGGCATATGCAGCAGCACCTGGGCGGCGATGACGGCGCCGCCGGCGAGGCCTACGCCGGCCAGCAAGGCATGCTGCTGGAAGCGTTGCACGAACTGCTGCAGCAGACCCGCCATGTGCGTGAGGACGCCACGTCTGCGGCACAGGTGGCGGTCGGCCAGCAGCGCCCGCTCAGCCAGCGCGAAATGATGTCGGTGCTGTCGCTGCTGCAGGCCACGCCGAGCGCAACCCTGCGCGCGGCCATCGGCGAGGACGGCGAATCGCTGGCGCAGCGGCTGAAGAGCGAAGTGCTGTCCAGCGCCACCCAGCTCGGCGTCGATCCGGGCCAGACCCGGCTGGACCCGCAGGATGAAGATGCCATCGACCTGGTCGGCATGCTGTTCGACGTGATGCTGGACGAGCGTGAACTGGAAGGCCGCTCGCGCGAACTGATCGGCCGCCTGGTCGTGCCTTTCGTCAAGGTCGCCATGCTCGACCGCCGCATGTTCGTGCAGAAGACCCATCCGGCGCGCAAGCTGCTCAATTCGCTGGCCGAAGCCTGCGAGGGCAACACCGGCGAAAGCCAGGCCGAGCGCATGCTGATGGCCAAGGTCGAGGAGATCATCGAGCGCCTGGTGGCCGAGTTCAACGAGAACCTGGCGATCTTCCTGACCCTGGAAGAAGAATTCCGCGAGTTCCTGGTGCAGCATCGCCGCCGCGTGGAAATCGCCGAGCGTCGTGCCGCGGAGACGCAGCGTGGGCAGGAAAAGCTGGAGATGGCCCGCAGCCGGGCCAGTGCGGAACTGGATCGTCGCATCGGTGATGCCACCCTTCCGCCGGCCATTGCCGAGTTCCTGCGCCAGCCCTGGCAGCACCACCTGACCCTGGCGCTGCTGCGCGAGGGCGAAGAAGGCGCGTCGGTGGCCGAGGCACTGAGCCTCGGCGACGGCCTGCTGGAGGAAGTGGCCGAGGCGCGCCGGCAGATTGTCGGCAAGCCATGGCTGCAGGCCTGGCAGCCGGTGCTGGCCAAGGTGTTTGCCAGCGTCGGTGTGCACGGCGATGCGGCTACCGGTGCGATCGACGCCCTGCACGACACGTTGCAGGGCATCGCCGAGTCGCGGCCGGAACTGCAGCGCGCGCTGCCCGAGCTGCCGCAGGTCGCGCTGCCGGCACCGCCGGTGGCCGAATCGCCAGCGGTGGAACTCAGCGGGCAGATCGATGCCGACGATTTCGACAACGCCGATGCCGACCGCTTCCGACGCATGGAAATCGGCAACTGGTTGGACTTCGTCGACAAGGACGGCAAGGTCCAGGCGGGCAAGCTGTCCTGGGTCAGCCCGATTTCCTCGCGCCTGCTGTTCGTCAACCGTCGCGGCGTGCGCTTCTGCGTGGCCTCGCCAGAAGAGCTGGCGGTGATGGTGCGGCTCGGCCGCCTGCGTGCCCACGTTGACGATGGCGCCTTCGACAGCGCCATGCAGGGCGTGATCGACCGCCTTGACCCGGGCAGCACCACCCTGCACTGAGTGCTGGCTGCCTGCTAGGATCGGGAAAACTCACCGATCAGCGGGGACCTGCATGGCCGTGGCGTTGCTGGGGATCAAGGAGACCGCGCCGGGTGAACGGCGCGTGGCGTTGACACCGGAAACCGCGCGCAAGCTCGGTGCCCTCGGCATTACGGTCTGGTACGAGGCCGGCGCCGGGCTGGCCGCCGGCTTCACCGATGCCGCCTATGACGACGCCGGCGCACGTGTCTTCGACGCGGGCCGCTGGGCCGAGATCGATATCCTGCTGTGCGTGCAGGCGCCTCCTGCGACGGTGCTGGAGCAGCTCAGGCCCGGTGCCAGCGTGGTTGGCCTGCTGGCACCGGCCAACGATCCGGCGCTGGCCGCGCTGGCGGCCGATGATCGCCTGCAGCTGTTCCCGCTGCAGCAGCTGCCGCGCACCACCCGCGCGCAGGCGATGGATGTACTCAGTTCGCAGGCCGGCATGGCCGGCTACAAGGCCGCGCTGATTGCCGCCGAACGCGCGCCGCGCTTCTTCCCGATGCTGACCACCGCCGCTGGCACCGTGCGGCCGGCCAAGGTGCTGGTGATCGGTGCCGGCGTGGCGGGCCTGCAGGCCATCGCCACCGCGCGGCGCCTCGGTGCACAGGTGGAAGGTTTCGATGTGCGCCCGGAAACCCGCGAGCAGATCCAGTCACTGGGTGCGCGCTTCCTCGATCTTGGCGTGAGCGCGGCCGGTGAAGGCGGCTACGCGCGTGCGTTGACCGACGAGGAGCGCGCCGAGCAGCAGCGTCGGCTGGCCGACCACCTGCGCAGCGTGGACGTGGTGATCTGCACGGCTGCGGTACCCGGTCGGCCGGCGCCGACCATCGTGACCGCCGCGATGGTGGAGGGCATGGCCACCGGCAGCGTCATTGTCGATCTGGCGGCCGAGAGCGGCGGCAACTGTGCACTGACCCAGCCGGGGCACTGCATCGAACACCAGGGCGTGACCATCGATGGTCCGCTGGGCCTGGCCAGTCGCGGCGCGACCCAGGCCAGTGAGATGTATGCGCGCAACCTGCTCAACTTCGTTGCGCTGTTCGTGCGCGAGGGGCGGCTCGGTTTCGACTGGGACGACGAGCTGCTGGCAAAGACGCGCTGGCAGGCATGAATGACGCGGGGTCAGATCCCTTTGCCTCTGGCAAAGGGATCTGACCCCGATCTCCCGCAATCTGCCAGGGGTCGGATCCCTTTGCGTCAGCAAAGGGCTCTGACCCCGTTCCCCGGGGCCTTACCGCGGCTTCGCCGGCGGCGGGTTGTCGCGCACCCAGTCCCGGCGCTGCTCCGGCGTCATCTGCGACCAGCGCTCGCGCAGCGCGTCGCGCTGTGCCGGCGGCATGTTGCGCATCTGCCCGAACAGGGCGCGTGCCTGTTCACGCTGTTCCGGGCTCATGTGCTCGAAGCGGCGCAGGCCGCGGCGGGCCTTGTCGCGCTCCTCCGGGCTCATCGATTGCCAGCGCTGGCCGTGCGAGAGCATGCGCTGGCGCTGGCCGGCATCAGCGCTGTTCCAACGGTCGCGCAGCGGCGCCAGCAGGGACTCTCGCTGGGATTCGCTCAATTGCTCCCACGCAGGCAATGGCGCGACCGGTGCGGCAGGGGCGGGCGTGGCGTTCTGCGCCAGCACCGGAACGGCCGGCAGCAGCGCCAGGGTCAACAGCAGTGGCAGGGCAAGCAGTCGGGACATGATTTACTCCATCGCCAGGTCGGTATCGCCCAGCCACAGGTACAGATCGGGATTTTCGTCGTAGAGCGCGCCGTTGTCTTCCACTGACGCAAGCACGGGGTCCGGCGGCGGACCCGCAAGCGTGCCATGGCCGGTGAACTGCAGGCCGATGCCCAGTGCAACCACCAGTGAGCAGGCGCTGGCCAGCCACCAGCGCCTGCGCCCGCGATGGGTGGTGGCCGTGGCGCCGTGGCGAGCTTGGCGCAGCCGGGCCAGCGTTGCCGGCGACAGCGCCTGCAGCGACTGCGCGTGCAGGCGGCGCAGGGTGTCATCGGAAGGCAGGGAGCGGTTCACGGGTGGGTCTCCAGGTAGTCCTGCAGCGCCTGCCGGGCGCGTGCCAGATGGGTTTTTACCGCGCCTTCGCTGCAGCCCATGGCGCGGGCGGTGGTGGCCCCGTCCAGGTCCTGCAGCACGCGCAGGGTGAAGGCCTCGCGCTGGCGGGCGGGCAGGGTGCGCAATGCGTCCACCAGCTGCTGGTACTGCTGGCGCTGCTCATGTGCCTGTGCCGGGTCCGGGCCGGGATCGGCCCAGTCGATCTCGCCGCCTTCCGCGTCCTGGTTGTCGCGCCAGAACGGCAGGCGGAAGCGGCGCCGGCGCTGCAGGTCGATCACCCGGCGGCGCAGGATGCTCCAGAACAGCGGCGCCCATTCGGCGGCCGGCTTGTCGGTGTAATCCAGCATGCGCAGCAGCGCGTCCTGCACCGCATCCATGGCGTCTTCGCGCTGGCGTAGGCCGGCCTCGGCGAAGCGGAACGCACGCGGGCCGACGCTGGCCAGGAATGCCTCCAGCGATGCCGGCAGGGCATCGGTCTCTGCGCTCGGGGGGGCGGGGCTGCTCACCAGCACAGGGTACGGTTCCTCGCTCGGGGTCACCATCGACAACGCGTGAGCGGCGCTCCGGTTGACGCCGGGTGCGCGCCGGGTTCAGCCCATGGTTATGATGGGCCGACGAAGACAGAGCAGGAGCGTTGCCGGTGAGTGACGGGTTCGTAGCGCTGTACATCTTCATGCTGGCAGCCATCGCCGGCCACGTGATCATTTCGCGGGTGCCGGTGATCCTGCATACCCCGCTGATGTCGGGTTCCAACTTCATCCACGGCATCGTGCTGATCGGCGCGATGGTGGTACTGGGGCATGCGCAGACGCCGCTGGAGAAGGCACTGGGCTTCCTGGCCGTGGTGCTCGGTGCCGGCAATGCCGCCGGTGGCTACGTGGTCACCGCGCGCATGCTGGAAATGTTCAAGCCGAGCGCGCCCAAGGGCGGCAAGGACGCACCGAAGGAGCCGCAGGCTTGAACATCAGCACCGTCGAACTGCTCGACTGGCTGGTCAAGGCCAGCTACCTGGTCGCCGCCACGCTGTTCCTGCTCGGCCTGCAGCGCATGGCCTCGCCGCTGACCGCGCGCAGCGGCATCCGCTGGGCCGGGCTGGGCATGCTGCTGGCCACCGCGGCCACCTTCTTCCTGCCCGAACTGCACAACGTGCCGTTGATCCTGGTGGCACTGCTGCTGGGTGCGGGCCTGGCCTGGTGGTCGGCCGGCAAGGTTGCCATCACCGACATGCCGCAGATGGTGGCGCTGTACAACGGCATGGGCGGCGGCTCGGCGGCGGCGATCGGCGCGGTGGAACTGCTGCGCTATGCCTTCCTGGCCCACCGCGATACCAGCCACTGGAGCGCGCAGGCGCTGGCCGACCTGGCCGCGCGCCAGCCGTCCGGCACGATGCTGCTGCTGGCGGTGGTCGGCGCGGCGATCGGCGCGGTGTCGCTGTCCGGCTCGGTGATCGCCTGGGCCAAGCTGGATGGACGCCTGGACAAGCGCGTGACCTGGCCCGGCCAGCAGGTGATGAACCTGCTGGTGGCGCTGGCGGTGGTGGTGCTGGCGATCATCGCGGCCAGTACGCTCAGTGCCTGGGCGATCGTCGCCTTCTTCGTGCTGGCACTGGCGCTGGGCGTGCTGATGACGCTGCCGATCGGCGGTGCCGACATGCCGGTGGTGATCTCGCTGTACAACGCGTTCACCGGCCTGGCAGTGTCGTTCGAAGGTTATGTGCTGGGCAACGAGGCGCTGATCATCGCCGGCATGATGGTCGGCGCGGCCGGCATCCTGCTGACCCGGCTGATGGCCAAGGCGATGAACCGGCCGATCCGCAACGTGCTGTTCTCCAACTTCGGCGGCGGTGCTGGTGGCGAAGCGCAGGCGATCAGCGGCGCGCAGAAGCCGATCGAAGCCCCGGATGTCGCGGCGATGATGGCCTACGCCGAACGCGTGGTGATCGTGCCTGGATACGGCATGGCCGTGGCCCAGGCCCAGCACAAGATCTGGGAACTGGCGCAGCGGCTGGGCCAGCGCGGGGTGAAGGTGAAGTTCGCCATCCACCCGGTCGCCGGGCGCATGCCCGGGCACATGAACGTACTGCTGGCCGAAGCCGGCGTGCCCTACGACCTGATCGCCGACATGGACGACATCAACCCGGAGTTCACCAACACGGACGTGGTGCTGGTGATCGGTGCCAACGACGTGGTCAATCCGGTCGCGCGCACTGATCCGGCCAGCCCGATCTACGGCATGCCGGTGCTGGACGTGGTCAACGCGCGCAACGTGGTGGTGATCAAGCGCGGCAAGGGCACCGGCTTCGCCGGTATCGAGAATGCGCTGTTCTACGCTGACAATACCCGCATGCTCTATGGCGACGGCGCCGAAGCGGCCGCCTCGCTGGTGAGCGAGCTGAAGGCGCTAGACGGCGGGCATTGAAGACCGGGGTCGGATCCCTTTCCGCAGGACAGGGCTCTGACCCCTTTGCCGGCCAGCGGCCGGCACTACCGGATCCGCGCGTGGCGGCTGCATCTGGTAGGCGCGGACCTGGGGCCGCACGCTTTTGCCGGCCAGCGTCCGGCATTAACCCCCATCCGCGCGTGGCGTGGATCTACGCGCTCAGCGCGCCAGCCAGGCGCCGACGACCACGGCCACGGCCAGCCACAGCCATTCCATCGCGCCATTGGCCAGGTTGATCAGGGTCCAGGCCAGGTGCGGGCCCATCCGCGTGGTGGCGTCCCACAGGTCCAGACCGATCGAGCCGCCCATCCAGGCGCTGGCGATGGCCCAGTTGGCCACGGCGGCCACCAGCAGGGTGCCGAGCACGACCAGGGCGATGCGCAACCGGCCCGGGCCCAGTGTGCCCAGGCGCAGCATGAACACCAGTTCCAGGGCGGACACTACCGCCATCCAGCCGACCTGTCGGCCGGTCATCAGCGCCAGGACCATCCAGGCGAGGGGAGCAACAAGCAGACCCAGCAACAGCATGAGGGACCAGAGCCAGGTGACGGTCCTGGCACGCGTGGCAATGGAGGACATCGAAGCTCCCTGAAGATCACCCACAGGATACTGTGGTTTGCCGCAGTGCACCGGCGGTGCCGGGGCGGCTGGGCTAGAATGCCGTCTTGCGTGGCCCCGGCCACGGCCCCATATCGGTCCCCATGTATTCCCGTAGCAGCGAACCTGTCCACTTCGAACGCGATTGCGAGGCCGTGATGGTCCCGCAGGGCGATACCGTGACCCTGCCTGCCGGCAGCTATGGGTACATCACCCAGGCGCTGGGCGGCAGCTATTCGGTGTTCGTCGAGGGCAACCTGTTCCGCATCGCCGGCAAGGACGGCGACGCCATCGGCAAGGAGGCGCCGGCACCGCTCGAGCTGCCGGCCGACGCCACCGATGAGCAGGTGGAACAACTGGTGTGGCAGCAGCTGCGCACCTGCTTCGACCCGGAGATTCCGGTCAACATCGTTGAACTGGGCCTGGTCTATGAAGTGGAGATCAAGCATCTGGACGAAGGCAAGCGCGAGATCGACGTGAAGATGACCCTGACCGCACCGGGCTGTGGCATGGGCGAGATCCTGGTCGACGACGTGCGCAGCAAGCTTGAAATGATCCCGACGGTGGCCGAGGCCGACGTCGACCTGGTGTTCGACCCGCCGTGGAACCAGCACATGATGTCCGAGGCGGCGCGGCTCGAGACCGGCATGCTTTGACCCAGGGCCCGCAGTGACGCGGGCCCGGCACTACCCGCAACCAGAACAGGAATCCTCCGGTGTCCCAGTCCATTCCCAGCTTCGCCGTCACCCGTTCGGACCACCCGCGCAGCGCTGAAGAGCGCGCCAAGATCCTGGAGAAGCCGGGCTTCGGCCTGCACTTCACCGATCACATGGTGGAAGTGCGCTGGGACAAGGATGCCGGCTGGCACAACGCCAGTGTGCGTGCCTACGGCCCGCTGCAGCTGGACCCGGCCGCGGCCGTGCTGCACTACGGCCAGGAGATCTTCGAAGGCATCAAGGCCTACCGCCATGCTGACGGCTCGATCTGGACCTTCCGCCCGGATGCCAACGGCCGTCGCCTGCAGCGTTCGGCGCAGCGCCTGGCGCTGCCGGAACTGCCGGTGGAGATCTTCGTCGAATCGCTGAAGCAGCTGATCGCCGTCGACAGCGAGTGGGTGCCGTCGGCCGACGAGTCGAGCCTGTACTTCCGCCCGTTCATGATCGGCGACGAAGCCTTCCTCGGCGTGCGCGGCGCGCACAAGGCCGGCTACTACGTCATCGCCAGCCCGGCCGGCCCGTACTTTGCCAAGGGCGTGGCCCCGGTGTCGATCTGGCTGTCCACCGAATACGCGCGCGCGGCCAAGGGCGGCACCGGCGCCGCCAAGTGCGGTGGCAACTACGCCGCCTCGCTGCTGCCGCAGCAGAAGGCGCAGGCACAGGGCTGCTCGCAGGTGCTGTTCCTCGACCCGGTCGAAGGCAAGTACCTGGAAGAGCTGGGTGGCATGAACGTGTTCCTGGTCTACAAGGACGGCACGCTGGTGACCCCGGAACTGTCCGGCAGCATCCTCGAGGGCATCACCCGCGAGAGCATCCTGCAGCTGGCGCGCGACCGTGGCATGAAGGTCGAAGAGCGCAAGGTCAGCATCGACGAGTGGAAGGACGGCGTGGCCTCCGGTGCGATCAGCGAAGTGTTTGCCTGTGGCACTGCGGCGGTGGTCACCCCGATCGGCCAGCTGAAGGGCGAGGGTTTCTCGGTGGGCGACATCAACGCGCCGGCCGGCGAAGTGACCATGTCGCTGCGCAAGGAACTGACCGACATCCAGTACGGCCGCCTGCCGGACCGGCACAACTGGCTGGTCAAGCTGGGCTGATCGCCCGCACCGGGTTGTAGACCCGAGCGCGCGCTCGGCTGCGTTGTTCCTGGAAAGCCCGTCCCTGTGACGGGCTTTCTGCGTTTTGGACAGGTGGGTGGGGTCAGATCCTTTTCCGTGGGAAAAGGGATCTGACCCCGGCTCCGACCCCGAATCGGCGGATGCCGATGTCGGCAAAGTCATCGCAGGACAGGTGATGACCCAGTCAGGTGTGTGCAGGAGATGAGAAAGTTCCTTCACCTTCACAAACCCTCGACCCGGGAAGTCTCAGAACGAACATTTCATCTTGCTGAAAAGACGCTGAAAATCTTGTGGTGTCCGGTTTTGGTCATTAGCGTCATCTGCACGGCGGATCGATAGGGGGATCCGCTGACTCGCCGGACTTCGAACCTCGCCAACGCAAGCCAGCCCATGGTTCGGGCCGGTGCTTCTGCCGATTCCGGCATTCACACCACTAGAAAGGGAAATACGATGTCCCAGGTAACGCAACCGCGTGTGCGTCGAGTGTGGGTGGTCCTTGGTGCGTCCGTTCTGTCATCGCTGCTGCTGGCCACGCCTGCGCTGGCCGGTGACGTCCAGCTCAGCGGCCTGCAGTCCGCGCCGACGCACCAGCGCTTCATCGTGAAGTACCGCGACGGCAGTGCGCCGGTGGCCAACACCACCGCACTGGCCTCTTCGCTGAAGAGTGCCGCCGCCGGCCTGGCCAGCAGCCAGGGCCGTGCGCTGGGCCTGCAGCAGGTCCGCAAGCTGGCCGTCGGCCCGACCCTGGTCAGGACCGACCGCCCGCTTGACCAGGCTGAATCCGAGCTGCTGATGCGCAAGCTGGCCGCCGACCCGAACGTGGAATACGTCGAAGTCGACCAGATCATGCGTGCGACGCTGACCCCGAATGACACCCGCTTCAGCGAACAGTGGGGCTTTGGTACCTCCAACGCGTCGATCAACGTGCGGCCGGCCTGGGACAAGGCCACCGGCACCGGCGTGGTGGTGGCCGTGATCGATACCGGCATCACCAACCATCCCGATCTCAACGCCAACATCCTGCCCGGCTATGACTTCATCAGCGATGCCGCGATGGCGCGCGATGGCGGTGGCCGCGACAGCAACCCGAACGACGAGGGCGACTGGTATGGCGCCAACGAGTGCGGCTCGGGCATCCCGGCGTCCAACTCCAGCTGGCACGGCACCCACGTCGCCGGCACCGTGGCGGCGGTGACCAACAACAGCACCGGCGTGGCCGGCACGGCGTTCAACGCCAAGGTCGTCCCGGTGCGCGTGCTCGGCAAGTGCGGCGGCTATACCTCCGACATCGCCGATGCGATCGTGTGGGCCTCCGGCGGCACCGTCAGTGGCGTGCCGGCCAATGCCAATCCGGCGGAAGTCATCAACATGTCGCTGGGCGGCGGCGGCACCTGCTCGGCCACCTACCAGAACGCGATCAACGGCGCGGTCGGCCGCGGCACCACCGTGGTGGTCGCCGCCGGCAACAGCAACACCAACGTGTCCTCGTCGGTGCCGGCCAACTGCGCGAACGTGATCGCGGTGGCGGCCACGACCTCGGCCGGTGCGCGTGCCAGCTTCTCCAACTATGGTGCCGGCATCGACATTTCCGGCCCGGGCCAGAGCATCCTGTCCACCCTCAACACCGGCACCACCACGCCGGGCAGCGCCACCTATGCGTCCTACAACGGCACCTCGATGGCGGCGCCGCATGTGGCCGGTGTGGTGGCCCTGATGCAGTCGGTGGCGCCGAGCCCGCTGAGCCCGGCACAGGTCGAGAGCATCATCAAGAGCACCGCACGCCCGCTGCCGGGCGCCTGCTCGGGGGGCTGCGGCGCCGGCATCGTCGACGCCAACGCGGCCGTGGATGCGGCGATCAATGGCGGTGGCCCGAACCCGGGCGGCAACGTGCTGCAGAACAACGTGCCGGTGACCGGCCTGGGCGCCGCGACCGGTGCCGAGCTGAACTACACCGTCGCCGTTCCGGCCGGCAGCACCCAGCTGCGCGTGGCAATCAGTGGCGGCAGCGGTGATGCCGACCTGTACGTTCGCCAGGGCAGTGCCCCGACCGATACCACCTACACCTGCCGTCCGTACCTGAGCGGCAACAGCGAGACCTGCACCATCAACAGCCCTGCCGCCGGCACCTGGTATGTGCGGGTGAAGGCGTACAGCACCTTCTCGGGCCTGACCCTCAACGCCCAGTACTGAGCCCAAGTCCCTCTCCAAGGGCACGCCCTGGCTTCGGCCGGGGCGTTTTTGTCCGGGTGGGTGCCGACCTCGGCCGGCACGCTGTTCCTCAGACCGACTCGAAACGGTTCGCCGCCACGTTCTTGCGCACGTGCTGCGGGTCGAAGATCCGCCCGTTCATCGCGATGTACACGCCGCTCGGCAGCGACTGCACCGCACCGATCGCACAACCGATGTTGAACTCCGCATCCGAGCCGCGGAAGCGTGCCGGGCTCAGCGCACCGGTCATCACGATGGTCTTGTCCGGGATCGTCGCCAGCACCTTGCCGGTCTGCACCATCGAATCGGTGCCGTGGGTCACCAGCACGTGCCGGGTGGGCTGCGCGGCGATGGTGGCGCGGATCAGCTCGCGGTCCTCGTCGTTGATGTGCAGCGAATCCTTGCGCAGGATCGGAATCACGTTGAAGCGGAACGTCACGCCCAGCTCGCGCAGGATCATGCCGATCTGCGGATCGCCGATCTGGTAGTCCGACTTGTCGTCGAAGTAGATCTTGTCGATCGTGCCACCGGTGGTGACGACCAGGAGCTCTTCCATCATGTGCATGCGCGAAACCAGGACAGGGACTGCGGCGCGGGGCCAGGAATGCAGATGATAAGGCCCTGGGCGCGCAGCGTCAGCGCCGCTTGCCGAAGCGGGCGCGCAGGCCGGGCAGGCTGGCGCTGAAGATCACCAGCAGCGCCAGCGCGATCTCGATCAGCGCCAGCCAGCGCGTCTCCGGGTGGCTCCAGGCGCTCATCACGCCGTGGCTGAACCACCCCAGCGCCAGCACCGAGGCCCAGAAGCCGGCCTTGCGCCAGCCCAGGCGCACGGCGATGGCCAGCGCCAGCGGTGGCGCGGTGAACACCAGCTGGGTGGCCAGCCAGTGCCTGTCATTGATGAACCAGCCTGCGAACAGCGCGGCCAGCCCCATCAGGGCCAACAGCAGGACCGTGCGCGGCGCGCGGTTCATCGGGCCAACCGCTGCGCGATGTCGGCCACCCGGCGCCCCAGCGCGCGCGCCAGCACCGCTTCGTCGTCGGTCGGCTGCGGATCGTCGGCGGCACCGGCCACGTGGCTGGCGCCATAGGGCGTGCCGCCACTGGTGGTGTGGCTCAGCGCCGGTTCGGTGAACGGGATGCCGACGATCACGCAGCCGTGGTGCAGCAGTGGCACCTGCATCGACAGCAGGGTCGATTCCTGGCCGCCGTGCATCGAGGCGGTGGACGTGAACACGCCGGCCGGCTTGCCGGACAGGGTGCCATTGACCCATTCGGCGCCCAGCCCATCCAGGAAGTGCTTGACCGGCGCGGCCATGTTGCCGAAGCGGGTGGGGCTGCCGAGCAGCAGGCCCTGGCAGTCGACCAGGTCCTGCACGCTCACGTAGGGGGCGCCATCGTCGGGTACCGGTGGCTGCGCGGTCTGGGTCACGGCGGCCACCGGCGGCACCGTGCGCAGGCGCGCGGTCATGCCCGGCACTTCGCCGATGCCCCGCGCGATCTGGCGCGCCAGCCGTGCCACCGAACCGCCCCGGCTGTAGTACAGCACCAGAATCTCGCCCATCGTGCCCGCTTCTCCTCGTCGTGTGGCTACCAGTATGGCTATCCTGCCAGCATTCCGCATCGGGTACCCTTCCACCGATGGAACCTTTGGATACGCTCAACCTGTGGATGGAGCGCGCGCGGGATCGCGCACGGGCCATCAGTTTCGGCCGCTTCCTGTGGCATCGCTTCCTCGACGACCGCCTGTTCCAGGCAGCGGCGGCGCTGGCCTACACCACGGTGTTCGCGCTGGTACCGCTGGCGATCGTGGTATTCGGTGTGCTGTCGGCCTTCCCCGTCTTCGACCGCTGGAGCGATCAGCTCAGCGACTACGTATTCTCCAACTTCGTGCCCTCCGCGGCGCGTGCGGCCGAGGGCTACCTGCGGCAGTTCTCGGCCAGTGCCGGCCAGCTGACGGCGGCCGGCTTCATCGCACTGGTGGCCTCACTGCTGATCACGCTCAACAGTGTGGAAGAGACCTTCAACCAGATCTGGCGGGTCGGCTCGACCCGGCCCAAGCTGACCCGCTTCCTGGTCTACTGGACCGTGCTGACCTTGGGCGCGATGCTCGCCGCCGCATCGCTTGCGGTATCGGCGCGGGTGTTCGCGATGCCGTTGTTCGGTACCCAGGAGGGCCGTTGGTTGGCCGAGCTGGCGCTGCGGCTGGCGCCGATCCTGATCGAGTTCGTCTGCATCACGCTGATGTTCCGGGTGGTGCCGCACCACACGGTGAAATGGCGGCATGCCGTGCCCGGCGCGATCCTGGCGGCGGTCATCCTGGAACTGGTGAAGTGGGGCATCGGTGCCTATCTGGGCAGCTTCCAGTCCTACCAGAAACTGTATGGCACGGTGGCGTTCGTGCCGATCCTGCTGCTGTGGATCTACCTGTGCTGGGTGGCGGTGCTGCTGGGGGCGTCGCTGGCTTCTTCGATGGCCGCCTTCCGCTACCAGCCGGTGGAACTGCGCCTGCCGCAGGGGTATGAGTTCTATGGACTGCTGCGCCTGCTTGGCCGCTTCCAGCATGCACGGGCCAAGGGCAAGGGCCTGGCCGATGACGAGATCCTGCGGCTGGAGCCGATGCTGACCGATTCACTGCTGCAGGACCTGATCTGCAACCTGCAGGAGATCGACCTGCTGCGCCGCGACGAGCGGGGCGAGTGGCTGCTGTCGCGTGACCTGGACCAGGTCAGCCTGGCCGATCTGTACGAATGCACCCAGCTGCGCATCCCGGTGGCCGAGCAGCACCTGCCGTACCGTGATGACAGCCTGGGCCGTGCCGCACTGGCGGCGCTGGACGATCTGCGGCTGCCCCTGCGCGAACGCCTGAAGCGCAAGGTCAGTGATATCTATACCGACTCTGGAGACATGCCATGACCCGCAAGACGCCGTTGCCGCTGCTGCTCCCGTTGACCCTGCTGCTGGCCCTGGCGGCCTGCAAGCCGGCCCAGGAGCCGACACCGGCCAGCAGCCAGCCGCCGGCACAGGCGCCGACGCCGACCACTCCGGCACCGGTCGATGAAACCCCGGCCGAGCGCACCACTGCCGAATTCCCGACCTTGAAGATGAAGGCGGTGGATGGCAGCGACTACGATCTGGCCGCGCATCGTGGCAAGTGGGTGGTGGTGAACTTCTGGGCGACCTGGTGCGCCCCGTGCCGCAAGGAGATGCCCGAGCTGTCGGCGCTGCATGCGATGCGCAGCAACATCGAGGTGGTCGGCCTGGCCTATGAGGACATCGAAGTGCCGGAAATGCAGTCGTTCCTGACCAAGCATCCGGTGACCTATCCGATCGTGATCGTGGACCCGTTCGATCCGCCGGCCGACTTCGCCACGCCGCGAGGCCTGCCGTTGACGCATCTGCTGGATCCGCAGGGCAAGCTGGCCCACACCTTCCTTGGCCCGGTGACCGCCGCCGACATCGAAAAGCAGATCGCTGCTGGCAAATAGTGGGGTGGTCGGCAGGGCCTGCGGCCCTGCACCTCGGTACGCGCCATCGCATGCGCGCTGCCGCTCCCACGCTTCGCTGCGCGAACCGCGGGCCCCACTTACCAACACCCAAACCCCCGCCGCTTCGCGGCCGCCCCCTGACTCAGGGGGCTCTGCCCCAGACACGATCCGACGCCCGCCAGGCCAATGGGATTGCCGATGGGGTCAGATCCGCTTTCCGCAGGAAAACGGATCTGACCCCGGTTCCATTTCGATATCTGACAGATGTGTCGACCAAGGTCGACACCTACCAACAGCCGCAGGGATCTGTCAGAGGCGGGGCGGTTGGGTGGGTAGGACACGCCGTAGACCCGTCCATGGGGGCTCGATGTCGCCATCCATGGCACCAACGGTCGTGCCCACCCACCGCGCCGCCATCCCGCGGATGCCCGCTGTTGCTGTTGCCGTTGCCGTTGCGTTGAGCAGGTGCAGGGTGCAACCCTGCCGACCCACCCTATTCTTCGACCGGGAAGTCCTCGATCGGCTTCAGCACATCGTAGTGCTCGCGATGCAGCTTGCCCTTCAGCTTCGGCAGCTCCGGCAACGGCGCATCCACCCGTGTGTCCGGCAACCGGTCCAGCAGGTTGCGCACCAGGGTCAGTCGCCCCAGCCGCTGGTCGTTGAAATCCACCAGCGTCCACGGCGCAGCCTCGCGATGCGTCGCGCGCAGCATCGCCTCGCGGGCTTCGGTATAGGCGCTGTACTTGCTGCGCGATTTCAGGTCGACCGGGGACAGCTTCCAGCCCTTCAGCGGATCGAGGTGGCGTTCGGCGAAGCGCTTCTCCTGCTGCTCCTGGTCCACGCACAGCCAGTACTTGAACAGCAGGATGCCGTCATCCACCAGCAGCTGCTCGAACACCGGTGCCTGGCGCAGGAACTGCTGGTACTCGGTTTCGCTGCAATAGCCCATCACCCGCTCGACGCCTGCGCGGTTGTACCAGCTGCGGTCCATCAGCACGATCTCGCCGGCGGCGGGAAGATGCGAGGCATAGCGCTGGAAATACCACTGCGTGGCTTCGCGGTCGGTAGGCTTGGGCAGTGCTACCACCCGGCATTGGCGTGGATTGAGATGCTGGCTGATGGCCTGGATCGCGCCGCCCTTGCCTGCCGTATCCCGTCCCTCGAACAGCACCAGCAGGCGTTGCCCGCTGAGCTGCACCCAGCGCGCCATCGCGGTCAGTTCCAGCTGCAGCGGCAGCAGCAGTTCGTCGTAGTCCTTGCGCTTGAGCTTGGCCATCGTCACACCACGCGGGGAGGAAGCCCGAGCGTAACGCAGGGGTCGCTCAGGTGTTGTCGACACCTTGCCAGCCGTGTTCACCGGCAAGCCGCTGCAGCAGGACCGACAGGTCGCGGGCAAACCCGGCCATGTCGAACAGGCCACTGCGTTCGCGCGCCTGCGCCAGCTCGGCGCGAAGCGAGGCCAGTGCTGCGGGGTCATTGCCCAGTGCGCTGGCGGTGGCGATGAACGCCGCATCATCGGCGACATTCATCCGGGCCAGCCCCAGATGGTGGTTGAGGCTGCCGGCCACGCGCGCGGCGAAGGTGTCGCCCGGGCAGGTCAGCACCGGGCAGCCGGCCCACAGTGCATCGGAGGCGGTGGTGTGCGCGTTGTACGGATGCGTGTCGAGGAACAGGTCGGCCAGTGGGTAGCGGGCCAGGTACTGCGGATGCGGCAGCTTGGCCATGAACACCAGCCGCGCCGGGTCCAGGCCGGCAGCCTGCGCGGCGGTGCGCAGGCGGGCGTCGGCCTGGCCGGGGCCGGACAGCAGCCACAGCACGCTGCCGGGCACGGCCTGCAACACTGCGAAGGCGCGGCCCATGCTGCGCGGGTTGAGCTTGTAGCTGTTGTTGAAGCAGCAGAACACCACGCCGTGCTCGGGCAGCCCGCACTCGGCGCGGGACGGCGACGGCTCCAGCGTGCGGGTGTTGTCCGAGGGCTGGAAGGCCCGCGGAAGGCGCAGGACGCGTTCGCTGAAGTGCGGTTCCAGCGCTGCCGGCAGTACGAATTCGTCGGCGACCACGGCGTCCAGCCATCGCGCGCCCGAGGTGCCGGGGTAGGCCAGCCAGTTCAGCTGCAGCGGGGCCGGGCGCATCGCCAGCACTTCGGGCGCGCCGCCGCCGCCCCAGCCGCGCAGGTCGAACAGCAGGTCGATGCCCTGTGCGCGGATGCGGGCCGCGATGTCGGCATGCCGCAGTGCGGCCACCTCATGCAGCCGGGTCGCGGACTGCAGGCGTTCGCGGATGCCGCTGCCATCGGCGCGGTTCAGCGCGAACAGGTGCAGCTGCAACGCCGGGTCATGACGCAGGTGTTCGAGCAGGGCCACGGTCAGCAGCCCGGTGGGATGGGCGCCGAAGCCATTGGAAAGGAAACCGACGCGCAACGGGCCGCGCGCGCGTACCGTCACTGCCGGCAAGGGCCGGACCGAGGCGGCGATCAGCGCGGCGCGCGCACGTGCACAGGCCAACTGCTCGCCCGCGCTGGCGTCTTCGCTGAGGAAGGCGAAGGGTTCCACCGCACCGTGGCCGGCGGCGAGCGCGGCGCGTACCTGCGCAGCCAGCGTGTCCACGTCCTGCCAGTCGCACAGGCGGCGCTGCCACGCCAGGCGCTGCGCGGCGATGTAGGGTTCATCCGGCATCAGCGCATGCGCGCGGCGATAGGCCGCTGCTGCGCCTTCGGCATCGTCGGCGTCTTCCAGCGCATGGCCCAGCCACAGCGCGATGCCCGGGTGCTGCGGGGCCAATGCCGAGGCCTGGCCGAGCAGCTTCGCCGCGTCGGCGTGCGCGCCGGCCATCCAGGCCACGCGGCCCAGGCGCGCCAGGGCCTCGGGGTGGTTCGGGCGCAGCTGCAGCGCGCGTCGTGCCGCCTGCTCGCCGGCGGCGATGTCGCCGGCTTCCAGTTCGAGGTCGGCCAGCATCACCCAGGCGACGAAATCGCCGGGCTGGCGTGCGATCGCCTGCTGCAGGTGCTGTCGCTGCTGCCAGGCCGACATCGTGCTCAGCCCGCCGACAGCTGGGCCAGGGCATCGACCTGGTGTTCGTGGCTGAGCCGCTGCAGCAGCGGGTCGAGGTCGCCGGCGAGGATGTTGGGCAGGTCGTACAGGGTCAGGCCTTCCACGCGGTGGTCGGTGATCCGGCCCTGCGGGAAGTTGTAGGTGCGGATGCGCTGGCTGCGGTCGCCGCTGCCGACCTGCAGGCGCCGCGATTCGGCCTGCGCGGCGTCCTGGCGCTGGCGCTCGGCATCGAGCAGCTGCGCCTTCAGGCGCTTCATCGCCTTGTCGCGGTTGGCGTGCTGGCTGCGCTCGGTCTGGCACTCCACCACCACGCCGGTCGGCACGTGGGTGATGCGGATGGCCGATTCGGTCTTGTTGACGTGCTGGCCGCCGGCACCGGACGAGCGGAACGTATCCACCTTCAGGTCGGCCGGGTTGATGACGATGTCATCGACCTCGTCGGCCTCGGGAATGATCGCCACGGTGGCCGCCGAAGTGTGGATGCGGCCCTGCGATTCGGTGGCCGGCACGCGCTGCACGCGATGCGTGCCCGATTCGAACTTCAGGCGCGAGAACGCACCACGGCCGACCACGCGCGCCACCACTTCCTTGTAGCCGCCATGCTCACCGGGGTTGTCCGATTCGATCTCGACCTTCCAGCCCTGGCGCTCGGCATAGCGGGCGTACATGCGGAACAGATCGCCGGCGAAGATCGCGGCTTCATCGCCGCCGGTGCCGGCGCGTACTTCCAGGAACAGGTTGCCTTCGTCGCGCGGATCGCGCGGTACCAGCAGCAGGGCCAGTTCTTGTTCCAGTTCCTGCAGGCGCGCCTGCGCCGCGGCGATTTCCTCGTCGGCCAGTTCACGCAGGTCGGGGTCGGCGCGCATGCCTTCGGCGGCGGCCAGGTCGGCCTTGGCACGGGCTTCCTCGGCGAGCGCGGCAGCGACCGGTTCAAGTTGGGCGAATTCGCGCGAAAGGTCGCGGAAACGGGTGTTGTCGGCGACCACATCGGGTTCGGCGAGCAGGCGTTCCAGTTCTTCGCGGCGCTCGGCCAGCGCTTCCAGCTTACGGCGCAGGGTCGGCGTCATCGGGTCTCACGGGTGGGTGGCGGTAACCCGGCGTGGCCGGGAACAGGCGCTCGGCGGCGCGGGTCAGGTCGGCATCGCCACTGAGCGCGGCCGCGCGCAGTGCGGCGGTCGGCGGATGCAGCAGGCGGTTGGTCAGGCCATGGGCCAGCAGTTCCAGCACTTCGTCGGCGGGCTTGCCGTTGGCCAGCTGCTGCCGTGCGCGCTCCAGCAGTTCGGCGCGGGTCGCTTCGCCGAACGCACGCAGCTGCCGCAGCGGTGCCTGGTGGGCGTTGGCCTGCTGGGTCTCGATGAAACGCGACACCTGCAGGTCGATGATCGCCTCGGCCTCGGCGGCGGCCTCGCGGCGGCCACGACGGTTGTCTTCCACCGCGCGTTCCAGGTCATCGACGGTGTAGAGGAAGGCGTCGTTGAGCGTGCCGACCTCGGCTTCGATGTCGCGCGGCACGGCCAGGTCGAACAGCAGCATCGGCTTGTGCCGGCGCGCGCGCAGTGCCTTGGCCACCATCTCGCGATGGATCACCGGTTCGCGCGCGGCGGTGGCCGAGAACACGATGTCGGCCTCGCCGAGGTGGCGGTCCAGTTCGGTCAGCGGCAGGGCCACGCCGCCATGGCGGCTGGCCAGTTCCTGCGCGTGGGCAAGGGTGCGGTTGGCGATCAGCAGCCGCCGCACCTTGCCCTCACTCAGGTGGCGTGCAGCCAGCTCGATGGTCTCGCCGGCACCGACCAGCAGCACGGTGGAGTCATCCAGGCGCGCGAAGGCGTTCTGCGCCAGGCGCACCGCGGCCGAGGCCACCGACACCGGGTTGGCGCCGACCTGGGTATCGGTGCGCGCACGCTTGGCTACCGAGAAGGTCTGCTGGAACAGGCGGTCCAGGCGCTGGCCGAGCAGGCCGTGGTCACGCGCGGTCGACCAGGCATCCTTTACCTGGCCGAGGATCTGCGGTTCGCCCAGCACCATCGAGTCCAGCCCGGTGGCGACCCGGAACAGGTGGCGCACGGCCTCGGCATCGGCATGCTGGTACAGGTAGCCCTGCAGGTCGCCTGCCTGGCTGTGCAGCCACTGGTCCAGCGCCTGTGCCGACTCGGCCACGGCATACAGTTCGGTGCGGTTGCAGGTGGACAGCAGCACTGCCTCGGCGATCTGCGGGGTATCGCGCAGCGAGCCCAGCGCACGCGGCAACGCCTCACCGGCGAAGGCCGCGCGCTCGCGCAGCTCCACCGGTGCGGTCTGGTGATTCAGTCCGAGCACCCACAGGGTCATTGTTCAGTTGCTTGCGATAAGCTGCTGGCCATTGGACGACATTTTAAGGCCCCGATGCCGACGATGCCCGCATTGATTCGCATCCCCAGTGTTCTGCTGCTGTCCCTGGCCTGCGCCCAGGCCCTGGCGGCGGTGCCGGCCAAGGCCCCCGTGCGGGCCGCGGCCACTGAGGAACTGGCGCTGGAACCGGTGATGGCCGGTGAGTTCGCCCTGCAGGCCGGCAAGCTGGCCGAGGCCGCGCGCTGGTACCTGCAGGCCGCGCAGCAGACCGACGGCGACGCCGGCCTGGCCGAGCGCGCGACCCGTATCTCCATGCTGGCCAACGATGATGCCAGCGCCGCCAAGGGCCTGGCCCTGTGGCAGCAGCGCGCCCCGCGCTCGTTGACCATGCGCAGCGCCGCCGGTGCGCTGGCCATGCGCCAGGGCGATGTGAAGGCTGCCCGCACCGAGCTGCAGGCGCTGCTGGCCGACCCCGACGAGCGCGGCTGGAAGTTCGCCCTGGCCGCGCTGATCGGCGGTGGCCGCGACCCGGCGGTGCCGGCGCAGGTGCTCGGCGAGCTGGTCGATGCCAATGCGATTCCGCCGAAGATCGAGGCCTGGCAGGAGTTCGGTCGCCTGGCCCTGCGCATGGACAAGCCCGAGCTGGCGCGGCGCATGATCGATGAAGTGGTCAAGCGCTTCCCGGAAGAACCGCGCGTAGCGTTGCTGCGTGCCAGCCAGCTGCAGCAGGCGGGCGAGACCGACAAGGCATTGTCGCTGCTGCACGACGTCGAGCCGAAGACCCGCCAGGACCCCGAGCTGCGCAATGCGGTGGCCATCGCCTACGACAGCCTGGGCCAGCCGGCTGCGGCCGAGCGCGTATTGGCGTTCGGCCCGCAGGACGTACAGACCTGGGGCATGCGCGCCTCGCTGCTGGCCAAGCAGGGCGACAAGGCGGCGCTGTCCAACCTCTACAACGAGCTGTCGCGGCAGGCGGCCAAGCCGGATCCGGCGCAGCGCCTGTTGCTGGGCAAGATCGCCGAATACCTGAAGCGTTACCCTGAGGCGGTGCAGTGGTACCACAGCGTGCCCGGTGGCGATGATCTGAGCGAAGCGCGCCTGCGCGCGGCCAATGCCCAGGCCCTGGCCGGGCGCCTGTCGCTGGCGCTGGAGGAAGTGCACGCGATCCAGTCCGACGCGGTGGTCGACGACGATGTGCGCCGTGACGCCTACCTGCTGGAAGCCGAACTGCGCCAGCGTGGTGACGACAGCGCCGGTGAACTGGATGCGCTGGCCCGCGGCCTGGCCGCCTACCCGGACGACAACGGCCTGCTGTACGCACGTGCGCTCACCTGGGAGCGCCGCGACGACATCCCGCGCGCCGAGGCCGACCTGCGCAAGATCCTGGTGACCGACCCGGAAAACGTGCCGGCGCTGAACGCGCTGGGCTACACCCTGGCCGATCGCACCGGCCGCCTGCAGGAAGCGCTGGAGCTGATCGACCGCGCCCGCGTGGCCGAGCCGGACAACGCCGCCATCGTCGACAGCTATGGCTGGGTGCTGTATCGCCTGGGCCGCAAGGAAGAGGCACTGGTACAGCTGCGCCGGGCCTGGACCCTGGCCAAGGACCCGGAGATCGCTTCCCACGTCGGCGAAGTGCTGTGGGTGCTGGGCAAGCATGACGAGGCCCGCCACTTCTTCGACGAAGCGGCCAAGCTCGACCCTGAAAACCGCGCGCTGCTGCGCGCCCGTGAGAAATTCAATCCATGAGTGGTTCCCTGATCCGGCCGCTGTTGTTGGCGGTCGTGACCCTGGCGGTGAGCGCCTGTACCAGTGTCGGCACGCAGAAGACCCCGGCGCCAGCGGTGGTCGAGATTGTTTCGGCTGAAGCGGCGCAGGCCGAGGCAGCGCGCGTGGCCGCGCTGCAGGCACAGCCGGACTGGGCCTTCCAGGGGCGGGTGGCGGTCAGCAAGGGCAAGGACGGCGGCAGCGGTCGCATCGACTGGAAGCAGGACGGCCGCCGCTACGTGGTCGAACTGAGCGCGCCGGTGACCCGGCAGAGCTGGAAGCTGACCGGCGACACCCATTCCGAAGCCGGTCGCCTGGAAGGGCTGTCCGGCGGTCCGCGCGATGGCGAGGACGCCCAGCAGCTGCTGCTGGAAGCGACTGGCTGGGACATCCCGGTCAATCAGCTGCCGGAGTGGATCCGCGGCCTGGTGGCCGGGGATGCTGCCGGTCCGGAAAAGGTCGAGCGCGACGGTGAAGGCCGGCCGCGCCGCATGCAGCAGATGGGCTGGCAGGTGCAGTACCTGGACTGGTACCCGGCCGACGCCGGACGACCGGCGCTGCCGCGACGGATCGAGGCCAGCAATGGCGACGCCAAGGTGCGCCTGCTGGTGGACCAGTGGGGGCAGGGCACGCCATGAGCGCCGGGCGCGACGACGCGGGCTGGTCCTGGTGGCCGGCCCCGGCCAAGCTGAACCTGTTCCTGCACATCACTGGCCGCCGGGCCGACGGCTACCACGAGCTGCAGACCGTATTCCGCCTGCTGGACTGGGGGGACCGCATCGGCCTGCGCCTGCGTGAAGACGGTCAGGTGCGTCGGCAGGGCGAGGGCCTGGCCGGCGTGGCCGAGGCCGATGACCTGGCGGTGCGGGCCGCGCGCCTGCTCCAGAATGAGGCGAAGGGCGCGCAAGGTGCTGACATCATCGTCGAAAAGCACGTTCCTGCCGGTGGTGGCTTCGGCGGCGGTTCGTCCGACGCGGCCACCGTGCTGGTGGTGCTGAATCGGCTCTGGCGCGCCGGCCTGGACGAGGATGCCCTGGCCGCGCTGGCCCTGCGCCTGGGCGCCGACGTGCCGGTGTTCGTGCGTGGCCACAACGCCTGGGCCGAAGGGGTAGGCGAGCGCCTGCAGCCGATCACGCTGGCGCCGGCCTGGTATGTGGTGGTTGAACCGGGTGTTCATGTTCCTACGCCGGTCCTGTTTGCAGACCCGGATTTGACGCGCGACAGCCCAGTGGCGAAAATAGAGGACTTCGCTTCCGGGACCCTGGTCGGGAACGCGTTCGAACCGGTGCTGCGCCGCCGTGAGCCTGCCGTCGATGCAGCGCTTGCCGCGTTGAGCGACATCGGCGCGGCGCGGCTGACCGGTTCGGGAAGTGGTTGTTTCGTCGAGTTCGCATCGCAGGCTGCTGCAGAGCAGGGGCGGTCGAAGTTGCCGAAGGAGTTGCGGGCAAGGGTGGCAGCGGGCGTTGCGCGTTCGCCACTGCTGGATGCACTCGAGCAACACTGATTTATCAATGCAGGGGCGTCGCCAAGAGGCCCAAGGCACCAGGTTTTGATCCTGGCATTCGTAGGTTCGAATCCTACCGCCCCTGCCAATAGCGGCTGTGTCCGCGCCTTCCAGCGCATCGCCCGCGCGGGACGTGGAAACAACCGCGGTGTTGTCAGCAGCAAGGGTCCATCGGGGTCCTTGCCGACTCCGGATCCCCGCCACTCGTCCCCGCCCGAGACAATCATGATGCAAGAGTCCCCGAACCTGCTGGTCTTTTCCGGCAACGCCAACAAACGTCTGGCGCAGAACATCTGCAAGGAACTGGGGGTCCGCCCGGGCAAGGCGTTGGTGTCGCACTTCTCCGATGGTGAAGTGCAGGTGGAAATCGAAGAGAACGTCCGCAAGCAGGACGTGTTCGTGATCCAGCCGACCTGCGCGCCGAGCGCGGAAAACCTGATGGAACTGCTGGTGCTGATCGACGCGCTCAAGCGCGCATCGGTGGCCAGCGTGACCGCCGTGGTGCCGTACTTCGGCTACTCGCGCCAGGACCGCCGCATGCGTTCCTCGCGCGTGCCGATCACCGCCAAGCTGGCGGCCAAGATGTTCAGCACCGCTGGCGCTGATCGCGTGCTGACCGTCGACCTGCACGCCGACCAGATCCAGGGCTTCTTCGATATTCCGGTGGACAACGTGTATGCGTCCCCGCTGCTGCTGGCCGACATCTGGCGCGCCTACGGCACCGAGAACCTGATTGTTGTCTCGCCGGACGTGGGCGGCGTGGTCCGCGCCCGTGCGGTGGCCAAGCGCCTGGATGACGCCGACCTGGCGATCATCGACAAGCGCCGCCCGCGCGCCAACGTCTCCACCGTGATGAACATCATCGGTGACGTCGAAGGCAAGACCTGCGTGATGGTCGATGACATCGTCGATACCGCCGGCACCCTGTGCGCCGCTGCCGCTGCCCTGAAGGCGCGCGGTGCGCTCAAGGTCGCCGCCTACTGCACCCACGCGGTGCTGTCGGGCCCGGCGGTGGACAACATCACCAATTCCCAGCTCGACGAGCTGGTGGTGACCGACACCATCCCGCTGAAGGACGCAGCGCGGGTGTGCAGCAAGATCCGCCAGCTGAGCGTGGCGGAAATGCTGGCCGAAACGATGCGCCGCATCGCCTTCGGCGAGTCGGTCAGCTCGCTGTACGTCGACTGAGTTTTCGTCCCTGCCGGCAACGGCGGGGACATACCCGGATGCTTCTGGTCGCGGAAGCATCTTCAACCGCCACGCCGCAGGGCGCGGCAACAACCTGAGTAGTCGAAAATGTCGAAGACCCATGAAATCAAGGTCACCAAGCGTGAACTGCAGCGTAAGGGTGCGAGCCGCCGCCTGCGTCACGCTGGTGTGATCCCGGCCATCGTGTACGGCGGCAACGCCGAGCCGGTCGCCATCAGCCTGGACCACAACGAAATCTGGCTGGCCCAGCAGAACGAGTGGTTCTATGCCTCGATCCTGGACCTGAACCTGGATGGCCAGGTGCAGAAGGTCCTGCTGCGTGACATGCAGCGCCACCCGTACAAGCAGCTGATCATGCACCTGGACTTCCAGCGCGTGAACGAGAACGAAGCCCTGACCGCTTCGGTCCCGCTGCACTTCGTCAACGAAGACACCTCGCCGGCCGGCAAGGCTGCCGACGTCGTGGTCACCCACGAACTGAAGGAAGTGACCATCACCTGCCTGCCGAAGGACCTGCCGGAGTCGATCGAAGTCGACCTGGGCGAGCTGAAGGCCGGTGACGTCGTGTACCTGTCCAACATCAAGCTGCCGAAGGGCGTGGAAATCCCGGCGCTGGCGCTGGGCAAGGACCACGACGACGCCATCGTCACCGCCAAGGCCGGCAAGGCCGACGAGGCTGACGAAGAAGCGGCTGCCGCCGAGTAATACCGTTACGGTGCCTGCCTCCGGGCAGGCACCGTACTGGAAGGAACCATGGCAGGACTGCGACTGATCGTCGGTCTGGGCAATCCCGGATCGGAACACGCCCGGACCCGGCACAATGCCGGGTTTCATTTCGTTGAGGCCCTGGCGGAAAAAGCCGGTGCGCGATGGAATGTGGACAGCAAGCTGTTCGGCGAGACCGCCAAGGTCGAGATCGCCGGGCAGACGGTGTGGCTGCTCAAGCCCGCCACCTTCATGAACCTCAGCGGCAAGTCGGTCACCGCCGCGCAGCGGTTCTGGAAGATCGAGCCGGAGGAAACCCTGCTGGCGCACGACGAGCTGGACCTGCCGCCCGGTGCGGCGCGACTGAAGTTCGACGGTGGCCACGGCGGCCAGAACGGCCTGCGCGATACCATCCGCCTGCTCGGCCACGGCAAGTTCCATCGCCTGCGTGTGGGCATCGGCCACCCCGGCCACAAGGACCGCGTGGTGGGTTGGGTGCTGGGGCGCCCGTCCAAGGAGGATGACGTGCTGATCGCACGCGCCATCGACGATGCGATCGACGTGCTGCCGCTGGCGGTGCAGGGCGATTTCAACGAAGCGATGAAGCGGCTGCACACCCCGAAATAGCCGGTAGGTACCGACCGTTGGTCGGTACGGAACCAACCAGAGCGGTAGGTATCGACCGCTGGTCGATACGGAACCAACCAGACCGGTAGGTATCGACCGCTGGTCGATACGGAGCCAACCAGAGCGGTAGGTATCGACCGTTGGTCGATACGGAGCCAACCAGAGCGGTAGGTATCGACCGCTGGTCGATATGGAGAATGATTGGAAAAGCAGCGCCCAGGCCGCTGTTTCCCCAATCACTTTCACCCCAGAGAGCTGTCACCCATGGGTATCAAATGCGGCATCGTCGGCCTGCCCAACGTCGGCAAGTCGACCCTGTTCAATGCGCTGACCAAGGCGGGCATCGCCGCGGCGAACTTCCCGTTCTGCACCATCGAACCGAACGTCGGCATCGTGCCGGTGCCGGATCCGCGCCTGAACGAGCTGGCGGGCATCATCAACCCGCAGAAGGTCATCCCGACCGCGGTCGAGTTCGTCGACATCGCCGGCCTGGTCGCCGGTGCCGCCAGCGGTGAGGGCCTGGGCAACAAGTTCCTGGCGCACATCCGCGAAGTCGATGCGATCACCCACGTGGTGCGCTGCTTCGAGCACGGTGACATCGTGCACGTGGCCGGCAAGGTCGACCCGATCTCGGACATCGAAACCATCGACACCGAACTGGCGCTGGCCGACCTGGACAGTGTCGAGAAGGCGCTGAACCGTGCCGAGCGTGCGGCGAAGGGTGGCGACAAGGATGCGGCGGCGCGCAAGCCGGTGCTGGCCAAGCTGCAGGCTGCACTGTCGGAGGGCAAGGCTGGGCGCTCGGCCGGGCTGGACGAGGAAGAGAAGGCGCTGGTGCGCGACCTGTTCCTGCTGACCCTGAAGCCGGTGATGTACATCGCCAACGTGCTGGAAGACGGTTTCGACAACAACCCGCACCTGGAAGCCGTGCGTGCGCATGCTGCCGCCGAAGGCGCGCAGGTGGTGCCGGTGTCGGCCGCGATCGAAGAAGAGCTGTCCCAGCTCGACGACGAAGACCGCGATACCTTCCTGGCGGACCTGGGCCTGAGCGAGCCGGGCCTGAACCGCGTGATCAACGCGGCCTACAGCCTGCTCGGCCTGCAGACCTACTTCACCGCCGGCGTGAAGGAAGTCCGTGCGTGGACCGTGCGCAAGGGCGCAACCGCCCCGCAGGCCGCGGCGGTCATCCACACCGACTTCGAGAAGGGCTTCATCCGCGCTGAAACGATCGCGTATGACGACTTCATCAAGTACAAGGGCGAAGCCGGCGCGAAGGAAGCCGGCCGCCTGCGCCTGGAAGGCAAGGAGTACCGCGTGCAGGAAGGCGACATCCTGCACTTCCGCTTCAACGTCTGATCCTGCGGCATCGGATCGACCCCGGACGCCCCGCCCTGTGCGGGGCGTTCGCGTTTCCGGTGATGGACAAAAAAACACCAGGCTGCGAAACGCTTGCGGTGTGACGTTCGCCGGTACTTGTCCACAGCAAACTCCCATCGCTTTCCACGTCGGGTGTGGAAAACCCCGCGCGCCTCTGTAGAGCCGAGCCTGCGCTCGGCTCAGGTTGGCATCAGCCAAGCATGGGCTCGGCTCTACGAGGCTTGGCGGTGCGGTGTGGACAAATTTTCACCACGCTTCGAAACGCCTGCGGTGCAATGCTCACAACTACTTGTCCACACCTAGTTCCCATCGCTTTCCACGCGCGTTGTGGAAAAGAACTGCAGACGTGGACAAAAACTCACCACGCCCGGAAGCGCCTGCCCCGCAACGCTCGAACCCACTTGTCCACACCAAACCCCCATCGCTTTCCACGCCGCATGTGGAAAAAGTGCCCGGCATTCCCTTGCCGGGCACGTCCCGCGTCACCAGGTGTACGACACGCCCAGCTGGGCACCGACGTCGTGGAAGCCCATGCCACCGCTCTGCCGGCTCAGTTCACCCCAGCCGCGCCAGCCGCCGGACAGATCCACCTGCACGCCGGCCTTGGCTTCGTAGATGTCACGCGGCAACTGCCGCTGCAGGCGCTCGCCGTCCATTGTCAGGCCCGCACCATTGCCGCCGGACCACCAGTTCACCGCCACGTACGGGTGCACCTGGCCCTGCGCCGGGCTCAACCCACGGCTGTACAGGCGCAGGCCGAGGCGGGTGCTGGTCTCGCCACCACCGCGGTCCTCGACCACCGTGCCGTTGGCCTCGACCACGCGGTCGCTGTCATAGCGGCTGTGCACCACCTGCACCTGCGGTTCCAGGTAAATGCCGCGCTGCGCGGTGCGCCGCAGGGGCAGCACATAGCCGGCCTCGGCCGACGCACTCCAGTTGCGGGCGTCATAGCGCTCCTTCTGCAGGCCTTCGCCCTGCACGCTGTTGCGGAAGCGGCCGTATTGCAGCCAACCATCCACATAGGCGCCGCCTTGCATGTGCGCATCCTGCAGCCAGGTAGCATAGGCACCCACGCTGGTGCCGGTGACCACGCCACGCGCGGTGTAGCCGGTCACCTGCGAGCGGCTGTCATTGCGCGCGCGGCCGTGGCCGAGCATCGCACCGGCCTGCAGCTCGCCCGTGCCACCCACTTCGAAGCGGCGGCCGACGCCGACCAGCATGCTGCTGATCTGCCCATCGACCTGGACCTGGCGGTTGCGGTCGTGGCTGTCGGGCTGCGCGCTGCGAAGGTGCATCCAGGCCACGGCATCGCCGCTGGCACTGGCCACGGCGGCGGGATCACCGGCGCGGTCGTGCAGGCTGTGCCGGAACATGCCCAGTGCGGCGCTGCGGTTGGCCAGGTAGGCCGCCGGTTCCGGGCGTTCCACCTGCGGGCGCGGCGGATCGATCGGCGGCTCCGGCGGCAATGGTGGATCGATCGGCGGCTCCGGCGGCAACGGCGGATCGATCGGCGGCTCCGGCGGTGACGGTGGGTCGACCGGCGGTTCCGGCGGCTGCGGCGGGTCGACCGGCGGATCCGGCGGCTGCGGCGGGTCGATCGGGGGATCCGGCGGCTGCGGCGGATCGACCGGCGGCACGTATTCCGAGCGCAGGTACCAGTTGCCATCGTCCGGGGTCGACACACCGCCCTTGAACAGGAAGTAGTCGTAGGCACCGGCAACCGCGCGCCCCTGCAGGCTGAATTGTGCATCCGACTGGCCGGCCACGGTGATCAGGCGGATGCCCTCCTGGGTCAGCGCACCGGCGCCGCCGGCATTGCGCACACTCACGCTGGCGGTGCCGCTGCTGTTGCCGTTGATCACCAGCTGGTCGCCCAGCGAAGTGTCGTCGCCCAGCGCGCGGTTGAAGATCCACTGGCCACCGTTGCCCACGTAGTCGCCGCTGACGGTAACGGTCTTGAAATCGCCGGCCGCCGGCGCATCGAAAGCGATGGTGCCGGCGTGTTCGAGCGTGCCGACGCTGGAACTGGCGCGTACGTTCCACTGGCTGCTGCCATCCAGCGCCAGTTGTGCGACCTGGTAGCCGGAGTCGTTGCGCAGGGCGCCGCTGAACGTGGTGCCGTTGCCCAGCACCATGTGCACCTCAGCCGTTGCGCTGTCGACCACCACGTCACCGCGCAGCATGCTGGCGTCGGCGCTGAAGTCGATGCGACTGGTCGCCACGCTGCTGCCGTTGGTGAACACGGTGTCGCTGACCCGCAGCAAGCGGCCACTGCCGTCGCCCGCAGTCACGTCGCTGCCATTGACGGTCAGTGCGTGATTGCTGCCCTGCAGCCAGAACGCGGGGCCACTGGCGGTCTCGATGTGGCTGTCATTGAAGGTGGCACGGTTCCAGTACGGGCCGAACGCGGTCAGGTAGGAGCGGTAGCCGCCGCTGTTGCTGCCGGTCATGCGGATATCCAGGCGATCGGCCTGGGTCAACCGCGCGGTGTTCATGTGCACGATGCCGAACACGTTCTCGCCATCGCTGCGGATCGCAACGGTATCGAGCAGCGCGGTGGCGGTGGAGCCGCCGATGAACACGCCACCGCCGCCGTTGCCGCGCACGTCGATCACGCTGCCGTTGGCTTCGACGCGGCTGGCGGTGCTGCCGGTGGAGCCGGTCACGCGCACGCCGTAGGTCGCATCACCGTGCGTGGTGATCCGGCCGCCCTGCACGGTGGCAACTCCGCCGGCGATCTCAACGCCATAACCGTAGGTGTCGGTCCAGGTGTCGATGCTGCTGTCGGTCAGCTGCAGGCGCGACTCATCGCTGGCCAGCCAGAATCCGGAGTAGCCATCACGAACATCGAACGCGGCATCGCTTGCGGTCAACTGTCCCCAGCTGTTGATGTTCACGCCATAGCCACCGACGGTGTAGAAGCTGCCGCCGTTGATCACTGCACTGGAATAGGTCTTGCTGATGCGGCTGCCGAGCAGGCGCATGCTGCCGCCCACCGAATGGGCTTCCACGTTCTCCAGCAGCAGGCTGCCGCCGCTGTCGATATCGAACCAACCGCCCTGCAGGTAGGTGTCGTACAGCTCGGCGCGGCTGCCCACGCCGTTGGCCGCCACGCCGGCAAGGATGCCACCGGGGGCGAGGGTGATGCGGCTGTTGCGGATCGTCAGCAGGCCGGCACTGTCGGCGCGCAGGCGGGCACCGCCGTCGGCGCTCATCCGCAGATCGGCCAGGTGCAGCTCGCTGCCCTTGCCGGATGCACCGGCCAGCGTGCCACCGGTCCCGGTCATTGAAAGACTGCCCCCGGCATAGTGGATCACGCCACCGTTGTAGGCCTGCACGCTGCCGAATCCGCTGCCGTTGCGCGTGGCATCGATGTCGACATCGCGCGCATCGATCACGCTGCCGGCACCATTGGCATACAGCGCATAGAAGCCCGTGCCGGTCGCCGGTGCGATCGACAGCGTTGCGTCGCGCAGCTGCACCTGGCCACCATTGGCAGCGGACACGCCGCTGCCATTGCCGGTCACGTGGATGCGGCTGCCGTCGATCAGCGCATTGCTGCCGGTACCGGTGACCGCAAGTGCGAAGCTGCCCGCACTGTGGGTGAGGACGTCGTCGGCACCCAGCTGCAGGGTGTCACCGTCGTTGACCAGCAGCGGGCCGGTGAGGTCTGCGGCATGCGCCGGCAGGGCTGCCCACAGCGCAGTGGCCAACAGGCTGGGAATGAGGGGTACGCGCTTTCCGTGCGCGCGCCCGTACGCACGGCCGTGCCGTGTGGGGGAGGCGTTCATGCTGATGGACTTCCTGTGGCAGGGCGCAGCGAGGCTGCGCGGACTGACGCGGCAGGGCCGCGTCGCTGCGGAAGTCCCACGCCACGGCAATTGCAGGCGCCATCGGACTTCCGTCCCCCACGGCGATGCGGCAACAGCCGGCAGGCGCACCTTGGCGGGATGTCTCCAGCCTAGAAATCGGCACTGTCCGATGGAATCAGGCGTTTCCTAAAGCGGTTGCAGGCCCCGTCGCAGGGCCGGCGGGATTCAGCCGGGAGTGGCCTCAGCCGAACAGCGAGGCCTGCAAGCAGTACTCGATCAGCGCCTGGTCGCTGTCCACACCGAGCTTGCGCATCGCGCTGATCTTCTGCGTGCTGACCGTCTTGGCGCTGCGCTGCAGCTGGCGTGCGATGTCGCCCACGCTCATGCCACTGGTGAACAGGCGGATCACCTCCAGCTCGCGCGGCGACAGCCGCGCACGGACCGCATCCGCATCGGCCGGTTCGCTCGCGGCTACCGGCAGCAGTCCCGGGGGGCGGTAGACGCGATCGGCCAGCACCACGCGCAGGGCCTGTACCAGGCTGCCCAATCCATGGCTCTTGAGCACCACGCCACCGGCGCCGGCGGCATACATCGCCGCGACCAACGACGGATTGGACACCATCGTCAGCACCAGCAGGCGCGTCTCCGGGAAGCTGCGGCGCAGGAACGAGATCAGCTTGATGCCGTCCCCGAAGCGATCGCCTCCCGGCATGCTGTAGTCGGTGATCACCGCCTGTGGCCGGGTCCGGGTCATCAGCTCGATCAGCGTCGCCGGATCGGCCGCTTCGCCCACGATGTCCAGGTCCAGTTCCCCGGCCAGTACGTCGCGGATGCCGGCAAGCACGATCGGGTGGTCGTCGGCGATGAGGATCCGTGTGGTCATGGCAGGGTCGGGTCGTCGGGAAGGGAGGGGGATGCAGCGTCGCGCAACGGATGCAGCAGCTGCTCGAGGCGTCGCTGGAACCCGGCAAGAGCGGCCGCCTGGGTGGCCAGGTCATCGCCGCCGGCAAGGCACTGTTCGATCTGCAGGCCGCTGTCGACCAGCGCAGGTGCACCGACGATCACCAGCGCGCCGCGGATGCGGTGCAGAACCTGCGCCACCCTGGCGGGATCGGCAGCGGCGATCGCCTGGCGCAGGCTGTCCAGGTCGGCCTGCATGGTCTGTACGAACAGCGACTGCATCTTCGCGGGAACCTGCAGCGGGGGATCCTTGTCGTGCGACGCAGTGGACGCAGGGCGCTCCTGCATCGCGACGGCCGGTGCATCACCGTCGGTGATCCGGGTCAGCAGGCGCTGCAGGGCTTCCAGCGTGATCGGCTTGACCAGCACGCCCTGCATGCCCGATTCCTGGCAGCGTTGGCGTTCGGCCGGGTCGGCATTGGCCGTGGCGCCGTGGATGGGCACGCTGACACCCCGTGCCCGCAAGGCACGGGCCAGGCCGTAGCCATCCAGCCCGGGCATGTTCAGGTCGGTCAGCACCAGCGCGAACGCCCCTTGTTGCCAGTAGCCCAGCGCTTCATTGCCATCGCTGGCGACCACGGCGCGGCAGCCGAGCTGTTCCAGCTGGTCGCGCAGGATCGCCTGGTTGATCGGGTTGTCCTCGGCGACCAGCACCTGCAGGCCGAAATGGCGCGTCGCCGGCAGGCGCCCTCCGGCGCTGGCCGCCAGCGGTTGGCCGCTGGCCGCGGCCAGGGCCAGCACGATCGCGTCGAATCGATGCAGGCCGACCTGCCAGGCGCCATCGACCTGCCGTGGCCGCACCCCGCCTTCGCGGCAGGCGATCACGCGCGGTCCACCCGCCCATGCGGGCAGAGGGTCGTCCAGGACCAGCTCGAGCAGCACGGCGGACGATGGCAGGCCTGCTGCGCTGTCCTCCCGGTACACGCTGGCCTGTGCACCGCGCTGCTGCAGGCGCTCGCACAGCGATTGCACCAGTTCGCGCACGCTGCCCCGCACCTGTACCTGCAGGCCGGCGGGTAGTTGCGGCGGCGGGGCCTGCTGTGGATCCGGTGGAGCCGAGGGCAGCGGCAGTTCGACGCTGAAGCTGCTGCCCAGGCCGCTCTCGCTGACCACGCGCAGCTGGCCTTCCATCAACGCCACAAGATGCGCGCAGATGGCCAGCCCCAGGCCGGTGCCGCGCATCGCATCGGTGCCCGGGTTGGCCTGGAAAAATGGCTCGAACAGATGCGCCTGGTGTTCGCTGGCAATGCCGATACCGGTATCGGCCACCTGCCATTGCAGCCAGCAGCGTTGCTCCTGCCAGCGTGCCGAAACACGGACCACCACGCGCCCGCTGTCGGTGAACTTCAGTGCGTTGCTGATCAGGTTGTTGAGCACCTGTCGGATCCGCGCGGCATCACCGCACACCCCGGGCGGTACGTCGGCATCGATGCAGGCGTAGAACTGCAGCCCCTTGTTGGCGGCCGCGGCAGCATACGAGTCGAGCGCGTCCTCGGTCAGCCGCACTGGATCGAATGGGCTTGGCTCCAGGCTCAGTTGCCCGGCCTCGGCCTTGCTGACATCCAGGATGTCGCTGATCAGCTGCATCAGGGTCGAGGACGAACGCTGGATCGTTGCAAGGTAGTCCTGTTGCCGTGCATCCAGTGGCGTCAGCCCCAGCAGTTCAAGCGTGCCGAGCACACCGTACAGCGGCGTGCGGATCTCATGGCTCATCGTGGCCAGGAACTGGCTCTTCGCGCGGTTGGCCTGGTCGGCGGCGCGGCGCGCCTGCTGCAGCACCTGTTCGGCTTCATGCTGGCTGCTCAGGTCAATGAACAGGCACAGCACCGCCGGCTCACCGCGATAGCGCGCCGGTGTCGCCGTTACCAGCAGGTGGCGGCCTTCGGGCGTGGCGTAGGCCAGGCCATCGCCCAGCGTGGTGCCGCCGGCAGCCAGTACGCTGCGCCGCCACGGGCCATGCCAGCCGCCGGCATGATAGTCCTCGCCCAGCCAGCGGCGGGCGAGGGCGTTGTCCAGCAGCACATTGCCATCGGTACGACGCAGCAGGCACAGCCCGATCGGCGCGTTGTCCAGGATCGTGCGACTGAAGGCTTCGCTTTCCAGCAGGCGCGCGTGGTTGCTGCGCAGCGGCTCGATGACCGAACGCCGGTACGCGCGCAGCACCAGCGTGCCGCCCAGTGCCAGCAGCAGGGCGACCACGGTCGCGCCCAGCAATGGCCCCTGCGGGTGCTGGAACACCTGCCGCCAGCCGACGTGGTAGACCGCCAGCCAGCCGCGCTCGCTGCGCATGCGGAACTGCAGGCCAGCGAGGCCGGCCTGCCAGGAGGTGCCAGCCTCGCTGGCATCGGCTGCATCGCCCAGCAGGCGCTGGCCGTTGGCATCGAACAGCGACAGCCGCTGGAACACCGGGACACCCAGCACCTGGCGATAGTCATCGACACGGCCAGGATCGAGCAGGCAGGCCAGTGCGGCCTGCGAGTCCTTGTCGTCCTCACCCCACAGGCGCGCATCCTGCGGGGCGTGGGCGATGGCCAGCAGCCAGGTCTGCCGGTCGCGCCATGGCACGCCCACCCAGACGATGCCACCACGTTGCACCGCCGGTCGCGTACCCAGCACCCGGTGGATGTCGGCGATCGCCGGGCGCAGGTGATGCGGGCTGTTCTGGCTCGCGTCGGTACCGGCGATCTGTACCGGTGCCAGCAGCCCGCGCGTGCCTTGGCCATCGACCAGCAGGCATTGCGGCGGTGGATAGCGCGAGGCCGACCAGAACGTGCCGTAGAAGCGCAGGAAACGGTCGCCCAGTTCAGTCGGTGGCGAAAGACTGGCCCCCTCGCTTCCGATCACCGCAAAGTTGGCGAACAAGGGCCCGCGTTGCAGCTCCACGCTGGCATCGGCCACCGGCTGCCCATGCGTGCCGACATCATGCAGCCGCCACTGGCGCAGGAAGCGCTCCTGCTCGCGCAGCGTGCCGTCCAGGCGGCGGAAGTGGTACTCGATCTTGCTGCGCTCTTCGTTGAACAGCTGCGAGCCGGCCGACAGCAGCAGTCCGGCCTGCAGCGTGGCCAGCACCACAACGCCGATCAGCAGGGCGTGGACGCGCAGTGAGCGGCGAGCGAGTCGGCGTACAGGAGCGGCCTCGGCCGGCATGGCAGGTCTCAGGGCAGGGAGCGGTCAGCGGCACCATGGGCAGCAACGGAGGGACATCCGCCACCGCTGCACAGACAGGATCGTCAATGCCACTTGATGATTTCGTGAAGCGGACGTGGAATCCGTGTCAGCGCAGGGCGGCTCGCGGCGACTCGTCCAACTGCGGCGCTTCTTCGTCCAGCAGGCGGGTGAACTCGTCCGACGGCAGCGCCTGCGAGATCAGGAAGCCCTGCACTTGGCTGCACCCCAGCTGGCGCAGGGCAGCCAGGTCGGCATCGCTTTCCACGCCCTCTGCCACGATGGTCAGGCCCAGCTGGTTGGCCAGCGCGATCACCGTCGACAGGGTCAGGTGCAAGGCCGGGTCGCGCGCGCATCCGCTGACCAGCGCGCGGTCGATCTTGACCTCGGTGAAAGGGGTATTGACCAGGTTGTGGACCGAGCTCAGGCCCTGCCCGAAATCGTCCTGGGCCAGGCCGAAGCCCTTCATGCGCAGGCGGCAGGCGCCGGCATAGAAGTCGCTGACGTGCCGCGTGGTGCTGTTTTCCATCAGTTCGAAGCACAATTCACCGGGCGTACCGCCGTTGGCCAGGGTCAGTGCCAGCAGTTCGTCGGGCAGGTCCGACTGCTCCAGCAGGTGAGGGGGCAGGTTGATCGATACCGGTACCCGGAACCCTTGCTTGCGCCAGCGTGCCTGCGCGCTGATGCTGGCCTTGAGCATCATCCGCAGCAGATCGCCCTCCAGCCCGTAGCGGCAGATTGCCGGCAGGAAGCTGCCAGCGGCCAGCGTGCCCAGCTGCGGATGTCGCCAGCGCACCAGTGCTTCGGCCGCCACCACGCGTCCTGACTGCAGTGACTTCTTCGGTTGGAACCAGGCCGTCAGGCTGCCATCGGCCATGGCCTGGCGCAGCTGCGATGCATCCGGTTCGGGCGCAGCCGCCGCGCGCGTAGGGGCCTCGCCGGCGGCCGGACGCGCCTGCGCCAAGGCCTCGAACAGGGCGTCCACATCGGCGGCCGCCACCGGCTTGGGCAGCAGGCCGACCACATCCAGCCCCAGCGATTCGGCCATCAGCCGTGCCGAGGTCATCATCCGCCGCGGGGCCGCGCTGACCACCGCGAGGCGTGGCGGGCGCGGCTGTGCCGCCAGCGCCTGGATGAACTGGATGCCGTCCTGCCCGGGCATCAGCAGGTCGCTGACCACCAGGTCGTAGGGCTGGCACGCACACAGCGCGATGGCCGCATCCACGTCTTCGCAGGCGTCGACCTGCACGCCTGCGTGGCTGCCGAACAGGTTGGCCAGGAAACCACGCTGGAAGGGCTGGTCTTCCAGGATCAGGACACGCTGGGTCATGCGGGGTCTCCTTGGCGCAGTGAGGTGAGCGCCTTGCGCAGGCGTGCGATGTCGATGGGTTTGCTCAGGTAGCCCTGCATGCCACTGGCCAGGCAGCGCTCGCGCTCCTCGGCAGTGGCATTGGCGGTGGCGCCGATCACCGGCACCGGGTTGCCGTCCTCGCGCAGCTGCCGGGCCAACGCGTGGCCGTCCATGCGCGGCATGTTGATGTCGGTCACCACCAGATCGAAAGACTGCTCTCGGCATCGCTGCAGGGCTTCCACGCCGTCCTGTGCCAGCTCCACGTCGCAGCCGAGGGTGCGCAGCTGCTCGGCCAGGATCACCCGGTTGATCGGGTTGTCTTCGACGGCCAGCACGTGCAGGCCCAGCGGCATCGGCGTTGCCGCGCGCGATGTTTCCGGCAGCGCCGCACGTTGCTGCTGCACGTTGGCCAGTGCATTGCCGATCGCGGTCATCCCATGCAGGGTCACCACCAGGCTGCCATCGGCGGCAACGGTGGGCTGGTCGCCGCCGTCGATCGATGCCACCACGCGAGGGCCTGCCCAGGCCAGCGGCATCCCGGCCTCGCCGTCCATCAGGATCGCGCCGTCATGGTCCAGCAGTGCAGGGTCGCCCTGCAGGGGCTGTGCGTTGGCACCCCAGCGACGCAGCCAGCCGCAGGCACTGTCGACCAGTTCGCGATCACGGCCGCGCACCAGGATCGGCGGCTCCGGCAGCAGGGTCGGGCCATCCTCGGCGGCGGCCAGCACCGGCAAGGGCAGGCGCACGCTGAAGCTGCTGCCCAGGCCGGGCTCGCTCACCACCTGCAGCTCGCCGCTCATCAGGCGCACCAGGCGGTCGCTGATGGACAGGCCCAGCCCGGTGCCCTGTGCACTGGCCGCGCCGCGGACCTGGCGGAACGGTTCGAACAACCGCGCCTGTTCCTCCGCGGCGATGCCCACGCCGGTATCGGTGACCTGCCAGGCCAGCACGCTCGATTCACCTTCGCGCTGTACCTGGCGCACGCGCAGTACCACCCGGCCATGCTCGGTGAACTTGATCGCGTTGCTGAGCAGGTTGCCCAGCACCTGGCGGATGCGGTCGGCATCACCCAGCACGCGCGTGGGCAGGCGCGGGTCGGTGCAGACCAGGATCTGCAGGCCCTTGCAGGTGGCCGATGCGGCGAAGCTGCGCAGCACGCTCTCGGTCAGCTCGCGCGGCGAGAACGGCGCCGGCTCCAGGCTGAGCTGCCCGGATTCGATCTTGGAAACATCCAGCACATCGCTGATCAACTGCAGCAGGACCGATGAGGAACTCTCGATGGTGCGCAGGTACTGCGACTGCCGGGCGTCCAGCGAGGTGTGCCCGAGCAGCTCCAGCGTGCCCAGCACGCCGTAGAGCGGAGTACGGATTTCATGGCTCATGGTGGCCAGGAACGCGCTCTTGGCCTGGTTGGCCGCATCGGCGGCCTGGCGTGCCGACGACAGCGCGGCCTGTGCCTGGCGGTGCCGGGAAATGTCATGGAACACGCACAGCAGCACGTCGTCGCCCTGGTAGCGGCAGGCCGCGTGCAGCACCTGCAGCTGACGACCGTCGCGGGTGGTGAATTCCAGTCCACGCCCGCGCTCGCCGGCATGTCCGCGCCATGGCGCCTGCCAGTCGCTGTGTTCGCCTTCTTCGCCAAGCCAGTCGCGTAGCAGCTGGTTGGAGAGCAGCAGCGCGCGGTCGCTGCGGCGCAGGACGCAGATGCCGACCGGCGCCATGTCGATCACCGTCGAACTGAAATCCAGGTTCTCCAGCAGCCTGCGCTGTTGCTGCAGGGCCGGCTGGATCAGCTGGAGGTCCACGCGATGCCGCAGCAGGCGCAGCGCGACGCCGGCCAGCAGCAGCAACAGCGCGCAGACCAGCAGCGGCACCGCCAGGTCACCCAGCAGGAGTTGCGACGGCAGGTGGTAGACCAACCGCCAGCCGTCGTTGCCGACACTTTTCACCAGCGCTACACCGCGCGGAAGCCCGCCACTCCACAGCGTGCCGAAGCTGTCGTCCTGGCGTTCCCGCAGGGTCTTCCAGCCCGCACCATCCAGACGCGGGGTCTGGCTGGACAATGCCGGCTGCCCCGCACGGTCGAGCAGCGCATAGCCGCCGATGCCCTGGCCGTCGATCATGCTCGCCGCCGCCGCGCCATCGAGCAGCAGCACCAGCCACTGCGTCGGATGCGGGCCGGCCTGTACCGGCTGCGCCAATGCAACGCCACTGTCACCCGGGCGCAGCCAGTGCACCGGGTCGGCCGCCTCCAGGCTGCCGCTGCGTGCCTGCAGCGCACGCAGCGATGGCAGGTGCGCCAGGTCCACGTCGACCTCGCCGCCGGCCAGCCAGTGCGTGCCGTGCGCATCGACCAGCAGCAGATGCGTCTGCAGTGCCTGCAGCGTGTGTTCGGCGCGCGCTGACAACAGCAGCCGCTGGCCCGGTTGGCCGCCAGCACCATCCAGCGGCACCTGGCGCATGCCTTCGCTGTCCGCCGCAGGTGCATCCGGGTTGCCCCTCACTACCGAATCGCCCAGATAGCGCAGCAGGGCTTCGCGCTGGTCGAAATAGATCTGGGCCCTGTAGGCCGCTGCATTCATCTCGCGGCGATGGGTCGAGATGTTCTCGGTGAATGCCGTGAGCAGGTAGAAGCCGGCCGCGGCGGCCAGGCAGACGAAGACGCACACGGTCAGGCAGCGCAGCAGCACCGACGCGGTGGTCGATGGCACGGCCTGCTGCAGCGAAGGGCGGGGGAAGCGGAACATGCAACGATGCTAGGGAGCGGCGCGCGCGGCGCGGAATCAGCTGTTTCCTAAAATCCCCGGCTGGCCGGTCGGGCCGGAGCCTGCGCGCGGGTACCGTTCAGGCGGCGGAAAAAAAGAACCCCCGCCGAAGCGGGGGTCTCCTGTATCTGCGCTGGCCGGGCGCTTACAGCGCGCTGCCACCGAACTTGTGGGTGTACTGCAGGTTGATCGTGCGCCCCACGCTGTCGAACCAGGACACGTCGTAGTACGGGTATGCAGTGTAGGTACGGTCCTTCGGCGGCATCTTGTTGAACACATTGACCACCGACAGCGACAGGCGCGAGTGGTCGTCGAAGCGGTACTGCAGCGAGGCGTTGTAGCGATAGGTCGCCTTCACGTACGGGCTGTCGCCGCTGTCCCAGTCGAACACCTGGTCGTAGCTGTCCGAGGTCGGCAGCTTGCCCAGGCGCGAACCGTACACCGTTGCCGACCACGCATCCTTTTCCCAGGTCACGCTCAGGCTGGTCTTGGTGCGTGGGATGTCGAAGCCGCTGTTCACTGCGAACTGGTCTTCGGTGCGGTCGCCCGGGTAGCGCTGGAAGTCATGCTTCTTCACCCAGGTGTGGGTGCCGTTGAAGATGAAGTCGCCGATGCCCGTCTGCAGGCGGTAGCGCAGGCCGACGTCGATGCCGGAGGTGGATTCGCGGGCGACGTTGATCGGCGCCACGCGCACGCCATACAGGCGCCCGTCGTTGCTGCGGGTGATGCGGGCGAGTGCATCCACGCAGGTCGGCGCGGTGATGTCGGCGCTGCCCAGGCGGCAGTTCGCTTCGTTGGCCAGGATCGTGCGCACGTCCATGTCCTGCACCTGGTCGCGCATGTCGATGTCGAACCAGTCCACCGACAGGTCCAGGCCGACGGCCGGCGACCAGACGAAGCCGGCACTCCACGAGGTGCTGGTTTCCGGGTCGAGCTGGCGGTTGCCGGTGCGGCTGCGGATCAGGTTGCGCTCGTAGTCGGCGCAGTCGGTGGCGCCGTCGGCGCGGCAGCTGTACAGGTCTTCGGCGGTGGTCTCATCGTTGCCCGGGCCGGCGAATACATAGTGCAGGTCCGGCGCACGGAACGCGGTGCCATACGAACCGCGCACCAGCAGCGTGTCGATCGGGCGCCATTCCAGGCCACCGCTCCAGGTCGCCTTGCCGATGGTGTGGCCGGAATAGCGGTACTGGTCGTAGCGGCCGGCCACGCTCAGGTTGACCGTTTCGTGCAGCGGCATGCGCAGCTCGGCCGCCGTAGCCCAGCGGTTGCGCGAACCTTGGCCGTCCGAATCCTTCCAGCTGTAATAGTAGTACTGGGTCGCCAGCGGATCAGGATTGAGCGAGTACGCCTGCTGGCCCACTTCCACGGTCGCGGCGAAACCGGCGTCACCGCCGGGCAGGCCGAACAGCGCGGAATTGGTCAGAGTGAATGCCGCCGTCTCCGTGCGCGACTTCGGCGTGTAGGTGGTACGCGCGGCGATCGAATCGTACTCGGCGCGGGTCAGCGGCCGGTACAAGCGTGACGGGTCGGCGTTGTAGATCGGGAAACCGTCGTCATCCACGCCCAGCTGCGGGCCGAGGAACAGGTCATTGGCCTTGGCGGCGATGATCTGCGCCCAGCTGATCCGCGACTGGTACTGCGAATGGCTCAATGCCGCTTCGTAGTCCCAGTTGCCGGCCAGGTTGCCCTTGAAGCCGGTGGTCACGCTGAAGGTCTTCTGCGTGCTGCGCACCATGGCATTGCGCAGGCCACCCATTTCCTCGGGCGAGAACTGGCGCTGCCAGAACTCGATCTCGCCGGTGGCTTCGTTGTTGAAGTAGCCCGACTCATCGCCGTTGGCGTCCATGCGGCCCCACTTGGTGACGTCGCGCATCAGCGACATCGTGTGGTAGCCCAGCTGCACGTCGGCGAACCACTGCTGGCCATTGTCGAAGTCATGGCTCAACGACGCGTAGCCGTTGGCACCGCGGCGCTTGCTGAGGATGGTGCCGTAGCCGATCGAGCTGTCGCTGCCACAGTAGTAGCCGTACTTCGGGCGGTAGGCGCGGTAGGTGCTGCCCTGGTTCTGGCCGGACAGCGCTTCGCAGGTGGCGGCGCCGGGGTCCAGATAGTCATCGTTGTAGTCGGTGCGCAGGTACGCACGGCGCGCGATGCGCGAACCCTCGGTGGGGCCGTCCTGGGTCGAGTCCTGGATGTCGCGCTCATAGGCCCACAGCGGCGTCTGCGCCTGCAGTTCCACGCTGTACACCGCGTTGAAGTTGCCACGGCTGAAACCGCTGGCGATGCTCATGTCGAACGACTCGCCACCGCCTTCAGTGGTGGTGCCCATGCGCATGTCGATCGTGGTGCCGTCGGCCTTCTTCTTCAGGATGAAGTTGACCACGCCGGCGATCGCGTCCGATCCATAGATGGCCGAGGCGCTGCCGGTCAGTACTTCAATGCGCTCGATCATCCCCAGCGGAATGTTGGAGACATCGGTGAAGTTGCTGCGGCCCTTGAACGGCATCGGGAAGTCGGCGATACGGCGGCCATTGACCAGCACCAGCGTGTGGTTAGGGCCCAGGCCGCGCAGGTCCACCTGCTGGGCACCCGGCGAGAAGTCGGCGCCGCTGGAAGACTGCTGGCTCTGCGTCTCACCGCCGTTCTGGGTCATCGCACGCAGCACGTCCGGCACGCTGGTGAAGCCACTGGAGCGGATCTGTTCGGCGTTGATCACCGTGATCGGGGCGGGGCCTTCCACCTGGGCGCGCGGAATGCGCGAACCGGTGACCTGCACCGCGTCCAGTTGTTGTACCGGAGAGGACGTCGGAGCCTGGGCGGCCGCGGAAGCAGCCACACCCATCAACGCTAGCTGGATCGACCACGCCATCGCCTTTCTACGCATGAGGAATTCTCGGAAATGAAGCCGGCCCGCAGAGGAGGGGCCTGTCCCCCATTCAGATTTCCGGAATGGGCGCGCGCATTTAACGCCTTTTTTATGTCCTTGACTACTGGGTCCCTATCTGGCAAAGAGTGAAAACGCTTGCAAGTCGATTTTGTTCAGGGAGATCAAGATGCGACGCGTTCACCGGACCCTGCGTACCCCTGTTGCCTGGCTGGCGCTGCTCATGCTGGCCTGGCCGTCGGCCGCGCCCGCGCAGGATCTGCAGGGCCCGGGCTTTTCCTATTACGAGGTCGGCGACCTTGAGGCCCCACGTCCCGGGCCGCGTGCATCCGCGATGATGCTGATGGGCGGTGGCGAGTGGGTGCCGGATGCCTTCCAGTGGTGGTTGAAGCAGGCAGGCAATGGCCGTGTACTGATCCTGCGTGCCTCCGGTGGCAATGAACTGCAGGACCGCCTGTACCGCCAGATCGGCGGCACCACCGCGGTACAGACGCTGGTCTTCGACAGCCGCCGCGGTGCCGATGATCCAGCCGTGCTGCGCGTGGTCGCTGCGGCCGATGCCATCTTCATTGCCGGCGGCGACCAGTCGCGCTACATCCGCTTCTGGAAGGGCACCGCACTCAACCGCGCGCTCAACGCCCATGTACGCGCCGGCAAGCCGATTGCCGGTACCAGCGCTGGCCTGGCCATCCTCGGCGGCTATGCCTATGGCGCCATGGATGGCGGCAGCATCAGCTCGGCCGGTGCGCTGGCCGATCCGATGGGCAGCGCAGTCACCATGGACAGTGGCTTCCTGCAGATGCCCTACCTGCAGCGCGTGGTCACCGACACCCATTTCGACAAGCGTGACCGCCTTGGCCGCCTCATCGTGTTCGTGGCACGCGCCGCGCAGGACAGCGGCGACCCTGACATCGTCGGCATCGGCGTTGATGAGGACACCGCCCTGTGCGTGGAGCCCGATGGCCAGGCCCAGGTCTACAGCGCTGATGGCGAGGGCAAGGTCTGGGTGGTCAGCCCCGGTCGTGATGCCGATCGCCTGGTCGAGGGCGAACCATTGCGCTTCCATGCCGTTCCGGTGACCGTGGTCGCCAGTGGCAGCCGCATGCGCCTGGACGATTTCCAGGCCGAGGCCGACTACCAGGCCGTGGCCGACATCAGCGACGGCGAGATCGAGTTCACGCTTCGGTAGCGCCGGCCGCTGGCCGGCAACTCACTTTCCCTGAGCTGATGCGCCCCTTGCGGCCAGCGGCCGGCGCTACCCTGCAATCCATTCCCTTGTCCTGCTGGAGACGTACCTGATGAAACTGCGCTTGGCGCTGTCCGCGCTGCTGTCCTTTCCATTGATCGCCCAGGCCGCCCCGGCTGCGTCGCCATTGCTGGTCATCCATGGCGGCGCCGGCGTCGAACGCAAGGACCTGTCGCCGGCCGAAGAGAAGGCTGCGCGCGATGCGTTGCGCGCCGCACTGCTGAAAGGCCATGCCGAACTGGCGGCCGGTCGTCCGGCGCTTGCAGCGGTCACTGCGGCAATCACCGTGCTGGAGGACGATCCGACCTTCAACGCTGGCAAGGGCGCAGTGTTCACCCATGACGGCCACAACGAGCTGGATGCGGCGGTGATGGACGGTGCCACCCAGGCAGCAGGTGCGGTGGCCGGCGTGCAGCGGGTGCGTAACCCGATCCTGCTGGCGCAGACCGTGATGCAGAAGTCCAGGCACGTGATGATGGTAGGGCAGGGTGCCGAAGCCTTCGCGGTGGAGCAGGGCATTGCTCTGGTTGATCCCTCCTACTTCCGCACGGAGAAGCGTTGGCAGCAGCTGCAGCGCGCGCTTAAGGAAGAGGTCAATGGCCAGGCCCATGCCGACCTGGAGACCGCAAAGCACTTCGGTACCGTCGGTGCGGTCGCGCTGGATGCGCAGGGGCAGCTGGCCGCCGGCACCTCCACGGGCGGCATGACCAACAAGCGCTATGGCCGGGTGGGTGACTCGCCGATCATCGGCGCCGGCACCTGGGCCGATGCGCGCTGTGCGGTGTCGGGCACCGGCTGGGGCGAGTACTACATCCGCACCGCGGCCGCGCACGAGATCTGTGCGCGCATGCGCTACCAGGGGCAGAGCCCGGAGCAGGCCGGCAAGGGCGTGATCAACGAGACGATTCCGCAGATGGGCGGCGACGGTGGAGCGATCGTGCTTGCCGCGGACGGCAGAATGGCCACGCCGTTCAACACCCAGGGCATGTATCGGGGCTGGATCGGCGCCGACGGAGTCCCCCATGTCGCAATTTTCGCCAGCGAGACCCTGCCGGTCCCCGGTCAATAACCTTGCGTATCAATGGGTTTGCGACAACGTGTGAAAAAGATGGAAAAAAGCGTTGACAGCCCCCCGTCCCATCAGCAGAATAAGCGGCTCACCACCACACACCGCAACGCTTCGGCGGCAACGGAATGGGGTGGTAAGGAGGGATACCCAAGCGGCCAACGGGGGCAGACTGTAAATCTGCTGGCTTACGCCTTCGGTGGTTCGAATCCACCTCCCTCCACCAGTTTCACGTTGTGACATTCCCAGCGCGGGAGTAGTTCAATGGTAGAACCTCAGCCTTCCAAGCTGATGGTGCGGGTTCGATTCCCGTCTCCCGCTCCATTGAATGAACTTTGAATCTTATCGAGTTCATGTCATAATGCAAAACTCGGCTCACGTAGCTCAGTCGGTAGAGCACTTCCTTGGTAAGGAAGAGGTCGAAGGTTCGATTCCTTTCGTGAGCACCATCTTAAGCATCACCTCTCAGACGAATTCGAGATAAGCAGCCATGGCCAAGGGTAAGTTCGAGCGCACCAAGCCGCACGTCAATGTCGGCACCATCGGTCACGTCGACCACGGCAAGACCACGCTGACCGCCGCACTGACCAAGATCGGTGCCGAGCGCTTCG
>NZ_JCACKF010000027.1:20617-60062 GCF_059505245.1 Stenotrophomonas sp. | reverse complement strand
GCCTTTAATCCGTCCCTGGAGGCTTGGCAGCCGAAGCCTGGCGGCTGACACCCCCGCGTACCCAACCCGACCGGCTTCTGACAGATTTCGGAGGTCTGCCACCCACGGAGAAGAAAAAGAAGATCAAAAGCGGATCGCGACGCTGCGCTTGCTCGTGAGCCGAGCATGGCTCGGCTCTACACACGGCAATGAAGCGACCCGCCAGGCCGCCTCTGCTTTTGATCTTCTCTTTACTTCGCCGTGGGTAGACGCGCACGGAACCTGTCCGTGGCCGGGTAGAGGGGCTGCGCAGGGGCGTGAGCCGCATGGATGCGGCGACCGAGCTTACATGGACGTACTTGCAGCGGCCCCTGCGCAGCCCGTCTACCCGGCCCCACCCATGAACTGCTTTTCGCGGCCACCCACGAGGGGCTGCGCCGTTGGCTGGAAACTTCCTGACTGCGCAACGCCCGTTGTGGAAGCGTTCTCACACCGATGCACGACAGCACGCCCGCTGACGAAAGTCCGTAAAAAACGTTAGCTGGTTCACACTTTTACACCGCGTTGATCTTGATCAATGGACTTGTCGTAATCGGCCTGCACAATGGCGGCCCGTTCGGCACGGCGCGCCGTCAATCGTTGCAGCGCGAGGGGGCGTCGGGCGGGAAGCAGTACTGATCCAACGGGTACAGGGAGCGCGGGGCACTGCCACTGGGGAGCGGCAGCCGCGCAGGTACCGACCGGATCCGGTCGCCGGTTGCGTCTGCGGGGATGGGGACGCAACCGGCAACCTCTATCTGAATGGGGAAGGGCGATCACGATGCCTTCACATTTCCCGCTGGTCGCAGGCAAATCGTTGTGATTCATGGTGTTAGGGGTTTTAATTCATCCATGACCTGCTAACCTGCGACGATGATTCGACGCACTCTGGCCTGCATGCTCACCCTCGGCCTGGTCGCCTGCGCGACCCAGCCGAAGTCCCCACCGTCTTCGCCCCAGGCCAGCAGTACGCCGCGCCAGCCCGCCGCCAAGGCCCATGGCCCGGCCGAGGCCGCGCCTGAAGCCACCGCCGCCACCGCGGCGCCTGTCGATCTCACCCCGGTGCCGTTCGAGGTCGCACGGGCCCGCTTCATTGCCGATACCGCCAAGCGCTATGGCCTGAAGCCGGAGCAGATCAGCAGCGTGCTCGACCAGGCGCAGGTGCGCCAGCCGATCATCGCCGCGATGTCGCGCCCGGCCGAACGGGTCAAGCCGTGGAATGAGTACCGGCCGATGTTCATCAGCAAGGCGCGCATCGATGGCGGCCGCGCGTTCCTGGCCGAACACCGCGCCGAACTGGATCGCGTGCAGCAGCGCACCGGCGTGCCGGCCGAAGTGATCGTCGCGATCATCGGTGTGGAAACCAGCTACGGCAGGAATGCTGGCAGCCATCGCGTGCTCGATGCGCTGTACACGCTGGCGTTCTATTACCCGCGCAGCGGCGACCCGGCCAAGCTGGAACGCGAAGTGCGCCGCGAGCTGTTCTTCCGCGATGAGCTGGCCAAGCTGTTCGAGCTGGGCCGCGAAGAGAACCTGGACATCACCACGCTCAAGGGCAGCTATGCCGGCGCGATGGGCATGGGCCAGTTCATGCCGTCCAGCTATCTGGATTACGCCGTGGACGGAAACGGTGATGGCCGCCGCGACCTGTTCACCAGCTACGACGACGTGTTCTCGTCCATCGCCAACTACTTCGTGAAGAAGGGCGGCTGGGTGCGTGGCGGACAGGTGGCCGTGCCGGCCACGCTGGCGCCGGGACGCGAGGAGTTCAATCCGACCGAATGGATGCCGACCTGGTCGATGGCCGACCTGGCGCAGCGCGGCTACCAGCCGAGCGCGTCGGTGCAGCCGGGCGCCACCGCCACCCCGATCACGCTTGAAGGCAGCACCGGCAAGCAGTACTGGCTGGGCTTCCAGAACTACTACGCGATCACCCGCTACAACCTCTCGAAGATGTACGCGATGGCCGTGTTCCAGTTGTCCCAGGCCATCGCCGGACAGGAGCTGCCCCCGGCATGAACATCAGATGGCTGGTCCCAGGCTTGATCGTCCTCGCGTTGGCTGCCTGCAGCAGCGCGCCGAAGAAGCCGGCCACGGCCGGCCATGGTGGCAAGTCGGGTGGCACCCTGGTGCAGGGGCGCGGCTCGCGCCCGGCACACTGTCCGGAAGGGTCGCCGTACGCGGCGGCCAAGGAAGACCTGAGTACCCGCGGCAACTACACCGCCGGTGGCCTGTACAAGCCGGGCGTGCGCGACAGCACGCCGGATTACATTCCCAACGTGGCCTGCATTCCCGAGCCGGAAGTGACCGCCGAGGAGCGCTCGGCGATCGGCAACAAGTCGCCGTACGTGGTGCTGGGCAAGTCGTACAAGGTGCTCGACGATACCCATGACTATGTCGAGCGCGGCACCGCGTCGTACTACGGCGCCAAGTTCCATGGTCGCCTGACCTCCAACCGCGAGGTCTACGACATGTACCAGTTCACCGCCGCGCACAAGACGCTGCCGCTGCCCAGCTTCGCCCGCGTGACCAACCTCGACAACGGCGAGTCGGTGATCGTGCGCGTCAACGATCGCGGCCCGTTCCACGATGGCCGCGTGGTCGATCTCAGTTATGCCGCCGCGGTGCGCCTGGGCATCACCCAGCGCGGCACCGGCAACGTCGAAGTGCGCGCGCTGCAGCCGGGCGAGAGCAACCTGCTGGCGCAGAAGCCGTCGCGCCGCGAGCGTCGTGCCGCCGAAGCGGCAGCCGCGGTGGCAAGTGCGCGCCCGGCACCGACCGCGCGCGCAACCGCCGACAGCGATATCGATCGCCTGGTCAAGGGTCTGCCGGCCGATGGCATGCCGGCGCGTGGCCAGCCGGCCACCACCCAGGGTGTGGCCAGCACTGTGCCAGATGTGGCGGTCAGCAGCCTGCCGCCGAGTGCGCCGCTGGTGCGCAGCACTGCACCGGCACCGGTTGCAGTCGCCAGCGCTGCGCCGCGCGCCGTCGCGCCGGCACCGGTGCGCACCGTCGCCGCTACGCCGGCGGCACCCAGCCTGTCGCAGCAGGTGGTGGGCGCGGTGATGGTGCAGGTCGCCAGCTTCTCCAGCCGAGACAACGCCAACCGCGCGATGGGCCAGCTCAATGCCGCAGGCATCGTCGGCGCGACCATCAGCGATATCGCCGCCGGTGGCCGCACGCTGTTCCGCCTGCGCGTTCCCGCCAACGACCATGCCAGTGCGGCGGAACTTGTCGGCCGCATCGCCGGTCTGGGCCTGGGTTCGCCGCAGATCGTCAAGGATTGATCCGCCCGGGCCGGTGCTGCCGGCCCATGCTCCCCCGGCCTTACAATGGCCGTTACGTTCCACCCTCCATTCCCGGCCGTCCCCTGGAGCCTGCTGTCCAATGAATTTCCGTTCCGCCGCCACCGCCCTGGCCGCCACCCTGGTGGTGGGCCTGGCTTCCGCCCAGACGCCGCTGCCGACCCCGGCCACGCCGGCGCCTGCCGCCGCCGCTGCTGCCCCGGCCACCGTCGCCACTCCGCCGGCCCCGGCGCCGAGCGTGTCCAAGGCCTGGGTCCTGATGGATTACGCCACCGGCCAGGTGCTGGCTGGCGAGAACATCCACGAGCAGCTGGCCCCGGCCAGCATCACCAAGGTGATGACGTCCTACGTGATCGCCGCCGAGGTCAAGAACGGCAAGGTCCGTGCGGATGACCAGGTGATGATGAGCGAGCGCGCCTGGCGCGAGGGTGGCGCCGGCACCGATGGCAGCTACAGCGGCTTCCCGGTCAACCAGACCGCACGCCTGGAAGACATGGAAAAGGGCATGGCGATCCAGTCCGGCAATGACGCCGCGATCGCCCTGGCCGAGCACGTGGCCGGCAGCGAAGAAGCCTTTGCGTCGCTGATGAACAGCTACGCCGCCAAGATCGGCATGAAGGACTCGCACTTCGTCAACGCCCATGGCCTGACCGCACAGGGCCACCACAGCACCGCCTACGACCTGGCGCTGCTGGGCCGCGCAATGGTGCGTGATTACCCGGAAACCTACGCGTACAACAAGATCAAGGAATTCCAGGTCGGCAACATCAAGCAGCCGAACCGCAACCTGCTGTTGTGGCGCGATGGCAGCGTGGACGGCATCAAGACCGGCCACACTTCCGAAGCCGGCTACTGCCTGATGAGCTCGGCCCAGCGTGGTGACCAGCGCCTGATCGCCGTGGTGCTGGGTGGTGCGTCGGAGAAGCAGCGTGCCGACGACAGCCTGGCCCTGCTGAACTGGGGCTTCCGCTTCTTCGAGACCCACCGCCTGTACGAGCCGGGCAAGGCCGTGGCCGAGCACAAGGTCTGGAAGGGCACCACCGACAAGGTGCAGCTGGGCGTGGCCCAGCCGATGCTGGTGAGCGTGCCGCGCGGCCGCTACAACGACCTGAAGCCGAGCATCGACGTGCCCAAGACCCTGGAAGCACCGTTCACTGCCGGCCAGCAGATCGGCACCGTGAAGGTCACGCTGGATGGCAAGGTCATCGCCGAGGCACCGCTGGTGGCCGTGGCCGCCGTCGAGCAGGCCGGCTTCTTCAAGCGCCTGTGGGACAGCTTCTGGATGTGGTGGGAATCGGAATGATCCACGCCTTTGCGTGGTGAACGAAAAGGCCGGCAAATGCCGGCCTTTTCTGTTTCGGAAGGCCGCTTCCCCCCGCACGCGGGGGGTAGAGCCGGCCGCTGGCCGGCTCCGCGTGAGCCCATCCGGATGCGGGTCGTGCCGGCCGCTGGCCGGCTCCCCATGACCCCACCCGGATGCGGGTAGAGCCGGCCGCTGGCCGGCTCCCCAGCAACTCATCCGGAACTGCCGGCAGCCGGCCAGCGGCCGGCACCACCTGCAGCGCCTGACTTGCAGCGAGCGATGCGGTAACCGGTGTGCCGACCAACGGTCGGCACCTACCCGCTTCACCCTCAGCCCCTCGCCTACAGCGAGCGGCTGATGGTGAAACTGCCGAACACCGGCGATTGGCGCTGGCCGTTGAACTCCCGCGTGCTGTGGTAACGCGCAGCGGCGAACTTCCAGCGTCCGTACATCACGGCCACGCCATAGCCGCCGTAGGCCACCACATGGCGCTTGTCCACGCTGTGACTGTTGCGGAACGTGTTGCCATCCAGCGTGATGTCGCGGATCACCCAGGCCGCGTCCGAGGTCGCGAACAGGTGCCAGGACCAGCCATTGGGACGGCCGCTGCGGGTCGGTGCCGTGTTCTCACCGGCCGGGCGCAACGGCGTGCTGCCGAAGTCGTCCGGCAGCTTCCAGCCGAAGCGCACTTCACCGCCGAGGTTGGCCTTGGTTTCCAGGTTGCCGATCGAGCCGCCGTAGTGGCTGATCGCGTCCCAACCCCAGCCGTCGGCATTGATGCTGGCATCACCCGGCCAGCGGCGCATGCGCTCATGGGTCAGCATGAACAGCGGCTCGTTGTGCAGCTGGTTGTCCCAGCCCTTGAATTTCTCGTCGCCCAGCACTTCGTGCACGGCATTCTGCACCTGCTTGCCCTGTGCCCACGGGCCAACTACGCCCAACGTCAGCTGGGTGGTCTGCAGGCGGTCGCCGCTGCGCGCATTGAAACCGAAATTTGCGATCAGTACGCCCGCGTAAGGGCGGTCGTCCTCGATCAGGTCCCTGCGGCTGAAATCGGTCGGGGTGAAGATGCCCTGGCCGATGCTGAAGATCATGTTCTGCTGTTCGAACCTGCCCGGATGCAGGCCTTCCAGGTACTGGTTCACCCAGCGCGCCATGCGTGGAAGGCACGGGTCGTCGGTGTAATCGACCAGATTGGGCGAGACCAGGGTCAACAGCGCACCGTTGGTATAGCCCTGGTCCTGGTGGCGGCCGCCGAACAGGTCGTTGTCGACGCGGAAATTGACCTGCGGCGGGTGATCGCGCATCGCGTCCGGGCCACATTGTTCGGCCGCCTGGGCGGCAAAGGGGAGGGCAGAGGCCAGCAGGCCGGCCAGCCCGAGGGCTGCGACACTACGCATGGATGGAATGCTCATGGGGAAGGAGGCGGTTTTCTGTCGTTTTCTGCAACGCTACGGTACTCGTGCCCGCGCGCCGGAACGAGCACGTTGGGATCACTTGTCTGTTCCGAAAACAACATTGTCCGGCGGACACAATTCGTTACCCGCGCACGCGCCGCAGGCCTGGCGTGAAGGCGACTGCAGGCCGCGCGCACGATGCCCCGGTCAGTGAGGGGCCGAAAGAACCAGTCAGCTGCCGTTGGGCTCTCCGCCCCCGCTTTTGGGCCAGCTGCAACGCAGCAGGCCGCCAGTGCTGTCTTTGACGTTGATGAATACTCTTGGGTTTGTTGCCCTGCGGCCCGATAATGGGGCCATGGAAATCAAGTCCGACAACCCCGACCACGGCTTCCAGTTCCCCGGCCAGTTCGAGCTCAGCGCCATGGGCCCGGCCAACCGCGGCCTGGAGCATGAGCTTCCCCGTCTGCTGCTGGCTGCCGGCATCGATGTGGTGAACGAACGCATCAGCTGGAAGCATTCGTCCAACGGCAAGTACGTGTCCGTCCGCATCGTGTTCAAGGCCGAGAGCCGCGAGCAGTACGACCTGGCGCACCAGGCGCTGCGCGACCACCCGGAAGTGAAGTGGACGCTGTAGCCGACAGCTGCCCGGCCGAAGCCGCCCCGGAAGACCGCGCGCCGCGTCCGGCGGTGGTCCGCGACCTCGGCCGCCAGGCGTACGAGCCGGTGTGGCGCGCCATGCAGCGCTTCACCGACCAGCGCAGCGACGCCGACGCCGACGAACTGTGGGTAGTCGAGCACGATCCGGTGTTCACCCTGGGCCAGGCCGGCAAGGATGAGCACGTGCTGGCGCCGGGTGACATCCCCGTGCTGCACGTGGACCGTGGCGGCCAGGTGACCTATCACGGGCCCGGCCAGATCGTGGTCTACCCGCTGTTGCGCCTGCCGCGGCTGGGCATCGGTGTGCGCGACTACGTGTGCCGCATCGAGCAGGCCCTCATCGATACCCTGGCCGAGTGGAACATCGGCGCCGAACGCCGCGAGGGCGCCCCGGGCGTCTACGTCGGTGGCGCCAAGATCGCTGCGCTTGGCATCCGCGTGCGCCGCGGCTGCACTTTCCATGGCCTGGCCTTCAACGTGGCCATGGACCTGGAACCCTTCCACCGCATCAACCCCTGTGGCTATCAGGGGTTGCAGGTGACCTCGGTGGTAGACTTGGGCGGCCCCTCCGGGCTGGATGCCGTCAAGCCGGTGCTGCTGGACCACCTGGCCCGCCAGTTCGGCCTGCTGCTGCAGCACACGCCGGAACTGCCCGATCTTTCTGCGGCCGCCTGACCGCCCCCCGGAACTGCCATGACTGAAACCACCGCCCGTTCCATTCCCCTGCAGATCGTGCAGGGCGACTCTCCGTCCGCCGCGCCGTTGCAGGCCGGGGTCAAGCAGCTGGGCGGTGACAAGATCAACCGTTCGCCGGTGCAGTTCGCCGACGCGCCGGTGCTGCGCAAGCCGTCCTGGATCCGCGTGCGCATTCCCTCGGGCAACGCCGTGCAGAACCTCAAGGCCAAGCTGCGCGAGAACCGCCTGGTGACGGTGTGCGAGGAAGCCAGCTGCCCGAACATCCACGAATGCTTCGGCCATGGCACCGCCACCTTCATGATCCTCGGCGAGGTCTGCACCCGCCGCTGCTCGTTCTGCGACGTGGCCCATGGCCGCCCGAAGCCGCCGGATGCCAACGAACCGGCCAGCCTCGGCCAGACCGTGGCCGACATGGGCCTGAAGTACGTGGTGGTGACCAGCGTCGACCGCGATGACCTGCGTGACGGCGGTGCCCAGCACTTCGTCGACTGCATCACCGCCATCCGCGAAAAGTCGCCGGGTACCCGCATCGAAGTGCTGACCCCGGACTTCCGTGGCAAGGGCCGCATGGAGCGCGCGCTGGAGATCCTGGCGCAGAACCCGCCGGATGTGTTCAACCACAACATCGAGACCGTGCCGGACCTGTACCGCAACGTGCGCCCGGGTGCGGACTACCAGTGGTCGCTGAACCTGCTGAAGAACTTCAAGGCACAGCACCCGGACGTGCCGACCAAGAGCGGCATCATGCTGGGCCTGGGCGAAGACTTCGAACAGATCAAGGCCACCATGCGCGACCTGCGCGCGCACGATGTGGACATGATCACCATCGGCCAGTACCTGCAGCCGACCGCGCATCACCACCCGGTACTGAAGTACTGGACCCCCGAGGACTACAAGGCGCTGGAAGACTACGGCTACGCGCTGGGCTTCAGCCACGTGGCGTCCGGCCCGATGGTGCGCTCGTCGTACCACGCTGACGTGCAGGCCAAGGGCGCCGGCGTCTCCTGAGGTGGGTGCGGACCGTTGGTCCGCATACCTCTGCCTGCCGTAGAGCCGAGCCCATGCTCGGCTGCCTGCTGCCGGCCAGCCGAGCATGGGCTCGGCTCTGCATGCATTCACAATTTGCTACACCGGCCCGGCTAGGCTGGTTTTCCACCGAGCGCGGCCGGATGACAAACCCGGCAACTTTCGGCACTGTCGTGGTGTCTGAACACCCTGCAGTCTCCCCCTTGGCAAGGCGCCTTCGAGCACGTCAATGAAATTCAAAGCCCCCGCATTCCTGATGGCCCTGGCGCTGGTCGCGCCGCTGGCGCTGGCGGCCAAGGCCGACTCGCCCGCATTGCCCGCGGCGGCCACCGCCGATCAGGTGACCACCTCCAAGCTGGTGTACGGCCTGTTGTCCGACAGCCGCTACGCCTACCGCCCGCGCGCGCTGGACGAGGCCACCTCCAAGGACGTGTTCAAGCGCTACCTGGAGACCCTGGACGGCGGCAAGCAGTACTTCACCCAGGCCGACGTGGCGCGCTTCGCGCCGTTCGAAGCCAACATCTCTTCGGCCATCCGTGGCGGCGAGCTGGAGCCGGCGTTCCAGGTGTTCGCGGTCTACAAGCAGCGCGTCGGCGAGCGCGTGGCCTATGCGCGCAAGCTGCTCAAGCAGGAGCCGGACTTCACCACCGACGAGCGCTTCGAATACGACCGCAAGAAGGTTCCGTGGGCGGCCAGCAGTGCCGAACTGGATGAGCTGTGGCGCAAGTCGGTGAAGAACGACTGGCTGCGCCTGAAGCTGGCCGGCAAGAAGCCGGACGACATCCGCAAGACGCTGGACAAGCGCTACGCGACGCTGGAGAAGTCGGTCAACGAGCTGAAGGGCGAAGACGTCTTCCAGTTCTTCATGAACGCCTACACCAGCGCTGTCGATCCGCACACCGACTACTTCACCCCGCGCACCGCCGAGAACTTCAACCAGGCGATGTCGCTGTCGCTGGAAGGCATCGGTGCGCAGCTGCAGCGGCAGGACGACATGGTGGTGATCCGCGAGATCATCGCCGGTGGTCCGGCCGCAGTGGACGGCACCCTGAAGCCGGGGGACCGCATCGTCGGCGTTGGCCAGGGCAAGTCCGGCCTGGTCGAGGATGTGATCGGCTGGCGCATCGACGACGTCGTGGCCAAGATCCGCGGTGCCAAGGATACCCAGGTCAAGCTGGAATTCATCCCGGCCGCCGAGGGCGTGGACGGCAAGCACCACACGCTGGTCCTGACCCGCCAGAAGGTGCGCCTGGCCGAACAGGCCGCCAAGGGCGAGACCATGAGCATCCCGGCCGCCAACGGCGAACCGGCGCGCAGGATCGGCGTGATCAAGCTGCCGACCTTCTACCAGGACTTCGAAGGCCGTCGCCGCAATGCCGCTGACTACGCTTCGGCCACCCGCGACGTCGCCAAGCTGCTGGCCGGCTTCAGGAACGACAAGCTGGATGGCGTGGTGCTGGACCTGCGCAACAACGGGGGCGGCTCGCTGGATGAAGCGATCGAACTGACCGGCCTGTTCATTGAACAGGGCCCGGTGGTGCAGGTGCGCGAGTCCGGTGGCCGCGTTACCGTCAACAGCGACCGCAACCAGGGCGTGGCGTGGGACGGCCCGCTGGCGGTGCTGATCAACCGCGGTTCGGCCTCGGCCTCGGAGATCTTCGCCGGTGCCATCCAGGACTACGGCCGTGGCCTGGTGATCGGTGAAACCAGCTTCGGCAAGGGCACCGTGCAGAACATCGTCGACCTCGATCGCTGGCCGAGCGGCGAGACCCAGCGCTTCGGCCAGGTCAAGCTGACCATCGCCCAGTTCTTCCGCATCAGCGGCAGCAGCACCCAGCACAAGGGTGTGGTGCCGGACCTGGCCTTCCCGGCCAGCGTCGATGCCACCGAATTCGGCGAAAGCACGTACGACAACGCCCTGCCGTGGACCCGCATCGCCGCCGTGCCGCACACCCAGTACGGCAACTTCGCGCCGCTGCTGCCGAAGCTGGAGACCCGTCACGACGCGCGCATCGCCACTGACAAGGAATTCCAGTGGTGGAACGAGGACGTGGAGCAGTTCCGCACCGAGGCCGCGAAGAAGTACATCTCGCTCAACGAGGCGACCCGTCGTGCCGAGCGCGAGCGCCAGGACGCCCAGCGCAAGGAGCGCCAGGTGCAGCGCAAGGAACTGGGCCTGGCCCTGGACCCGCTGGCCGACGACAGCAGCGACGATGGCCTGACCGGCAACGAGCGCGACATCGTCAAGGATGCCGCCCGTGAGAAGGCCGCTGAAAAGCGTCCGGACCCGCTGCTGCGCGAGTCGGCCTCGATCCTCGCTGACGCGGTCAATCTGCTGGCCAATGACCGCCCGCTGTCGGCCCAGGTGCTGCCGCAGTCCACCGGCGCGGGGCGCTGGGCGGACTGAGCCGGCCACGGCATGTGACACCTCAGGGGCCGGCATTGCCGGCCCCTCGGCGTAAAAGGGGACGGAGGGAATTAAGTCGTTTGTGGCACAAACGACTTAATTCCCTCCGTCCCCTTTTTCGTGCATGAACCGGGAGCAACGTGGGAGGGTATGTCGACCTGCCGCACACGGGGGTGGGACTACCCTTGGTGCTTCCGTTCTCGCAGGAGTACCCATGCGGGCCTCCCGTCTTTCCAGCGCCGCCGTGGCGCTCACCAGCGCCCTGATCCTCTCGGCCTGCGGTGGCCGTGCCGCCGACAGCACCGTGTTGCGCGAGTCCTTCGACTCCGGCGATACCTTCTCGCGCACGGTCGATGGGCGCCCGGGCGAAGCCTGCGAAGCGGCGCGCCGCACGCTGCTCAGCCAGGGCTATGCCATCGCCCGTTCCGACGATGCACAGGTGGAAGGCAACAAGAACTTCCAGCCGCGCGAGGATGACCATGAGCAGCTGGTGCTGCGCATCTCCTGCGCCCCGCGTGGCGGCCAGACGCTGGTGTTCGTCAGCGCAGTGCAGGATCGCTACGCGCTGAAGAAGAGCCCGACCTCGGCCAGTGTCGGTGTGGGAGCGCTGGGTTCGGTATCGCTGCCCTTCGGCAGCAACGACGACTCGCTGGTGAAGGTGGCCAGCAGCACGGTCACCGATGCCGAGTTCTATCGTCGCTTCTTCCAGCGCCTGCAGCAGTACCTGCCGGCCGCGGCGGGCAAGCCGTCGCCATCGCCGGCAGCGGCACCGGAGCCCGCCCCCGCCCCGGCGGTCACGGACCAGGGCTGAGCGTGCGCGGCAGGTGGCTGATTGCAGCCCTGCTGCTGGCGCCCGCGTGGGTCGTCGCAGCGCCATCCCCGGACTGTACGCAGGGCCTGTTGCAGCGGTTGGGGTGGCGCTTCGAGGATGCCGGGCTGCGCACACCGCAGGTACACAAGGGCCCGGTGTGTACGCGTTCCTCGCTCGCCGCGGCACAGGCAGCGGGTGACCTGCGCGTACGCTGGTCGGCGGATCTGCCTGCAGGCGAACGACAGGCACTGCTGCAGCAGCTGCTGGAAGACCCTGCTACGGTCTGCGCCTATGCCTTCGAGCTGGGGGCGGCCACGCGGCGCGCGACCTCGGCATTGCAGGGCAATGCCACGTTCCGCTTCTCCGGCCCGCAACTGGGCTGGATCGGCTTTGGTCTGCGCGGCGCGCCGGCACAGGGCTGGCAGCGTACGCGCAGTTTCGGCCGTGGCTTCGTGCCCAGTGCGGGCAACAGCCATGCGCTGCAGGCGTTCTACAGCGGTGCCGTGCGCGCCGAGTGCGGTGTCGGCCGCCAGGTCGCGCAGCTGGCCACCCAGCGCGAGCTGTATGGCGATGCTGCGTTCGATACAGAGTTCGCAGCGGATGAACTGTCGATCGGCACCTTCCTCGCGCTGCGCGCCACCGACAGCATCCTGCTTGGCGCGCACGCGGGCGAGTTCTTCGCCGATGGCAAGGCGGTGCGCACCTCGGCGATGGGGCGGCAGGCGTTCGTGGGTGTGCCCGGCTTCATCGAACATGTGTACGACAACGGTACGCTGGATGACCTGAGCAACCAGGCCGAGAACTTCGTGGTCGTCACTGTGGGCGAGGGCGCTGCGCAGGCCCTGGCGCAGCACGGCGGCCTGGCCTGGTACGACCAGCGCAATGCCGAACTCTGGAAACTGGCGCAGGACATCCCGCGCATCGGCCAGCGCTACTTCGAGCGCCTGCTGTTCGAGCGCGATCCGCAGTTGCGCGCACGGCTGGCGCCGCGCTACCACGACACGCTCGCGCGCATGGACCAGCTGCTGGACGATCCGTTCTACCAGCAGTTCGTGATCTATGTGCATCCACGCGGTATACGTCCCATCGGCTACCACGTCGCCCGCCTGCTCGATCGCAACCCGCGAACCCCGTTTTCAATCGACCTGGCGGTGCACAATCTGCATACCACGCTCTACCGGCGTTGGCGCGAGGCGCAGCTGCGCCACTGCGCGGCTACCGGCAGGCCAGGCAGCCTGACCCTAGACCCCAACTGAAGGTGAAACAATGGATATTGCAATGATCGGCCTCGGCCGCATGGGCGCCAACATGGCCCAGCGCCTGCATCGCGGCGGCCACCGCGTGGTCGGCTACGACCCGGGCGAAGGCGCCCGCCAGCGCGCCGCCGAGGCCGGCCTGGAGGTGGTTGATTCGCTGGCCGCCGCCGTGGCCGCGCTGCCGGTGCCGCGCGTGGTGTGGCTGATGGTACCGGCCGGCGAAACCGTCGACCAGACGCTGGGCCAGCTGACCCCGCACCTGGCCGAGGGTGACATCGTCATCGACGGCGGCAACTCCAACTACCAGGACTCGATCCGCCGCGCCAAGGCGCTGGCCGAGGACGATCTGGGCTACGTCGACTGCGGCACCAGCGGTGGCGTGTGGGGCCTGCAGGAGGGCTACAGCCTGATGGTCGGTGGCGAAGCGTCGGTGGTGGAGCAGATCGCACCGTTGCTGCGCACGCTGGCCCCGGCCGAAGATCGTGGGTGGGGGCGCGTCGGCCCGTCCGGTGCCGGCCACTTCACCAAGATGGTCCACAACGGCATCGAGTACGGAATGATGCAGGCCTATGCCGAAGGCTTCGCGCTGATGGAGCGCAAGCAGGAGATGGAACTGGACCTGGCGCAGGTGGCCGAGGTGTGGCGCCACGGCAGCGTGGTGCGTTCGTGGCTGCTGGACCTGAGCACCGAAGCCCTCAAGCGCAATCCTTCGCTGGATGGCATTGCCCCGTACGTGGAGGATTCCGGCGAAGGCCGCTGGACCGTGGCCGAAGCCATCGCGCTGGATGTGCCGGCGCCGGTGATTACGCTGTCGCTGCTGGAACGCCTGCGCTCGCGCGAATCGAATTCGTTCACCGACCGCCTGCTGTCGGCGATGCGCAATGAATTCGGCGGCCACGCCATCAAGAAGTCGTAAGCACTGCGGTGGCGTCAGAGCCCTTCGGCGTTGCCGAAGGGATCCGGCCCCAGGCAGATCGGGGTCGGATCCCTTTCCGCGGGAACGGGCTCTGACCCCATGCAGCCAATCGAGCATGGCTCGACTCTACAAAAGCCTTCTTCGGTCATTGCCACGTCATCCACGCATGGCGTGGATGTGTCGACCAAGGTCGACACCTACCGTCGGGCGCGGATAACTGTCGAAGGCGGGGGGGGCCGCCATCTCACGGGTAGCCGTTTTTTGCAGTTGCTGTTGAGGTTGCCGGCCAGCGGCCGGCACTACCGCTTGTGCGGGTGCAGGGCGAAGCCCTGCCGATCACCCCAACGCGATCCGCCGCCCTTCGCGCGCGCTGTCCATGCCGGCCTGCAGCAACCGCATCAGCTGCAGCGCCTGCACCGGGCTGACCGTGGCTTCGCCCTCGCCGTGCATCGCCGCCGCGAACTGCGCATACAACCGGCGATAGTCGCCGGGCAGGTTGTCGACGGTGCTGCGTTGCACGTTGTCTTCGGTATCGCAGCGCACCAGCTCGCCATGCTGCGGATCGATGCCCCAGCCTGGTGCGCCCGGCGCCACGCCGCGGCGCAGCTGCGCCTCCTGCACGTCCACGCCGTGCTTGATCCAGCTGGCGGCGCTGCCATGCACACTGAAGTGCGGCGTCTGCGCTGCCACCAGGGAACCGGCATGGACGATCGCCCGATGCCGTGGGTAGTGCAGTATTGCGTGGAAGTAATCGATGCCGCCGCCACCTTCGCGCTGCACGGCCAGGTCGGCATCGATTGCCTCGGGCCAGCCGAACAGCACCAGCATCTGGTCCAGCAGGTGCGGACCGAGGTCGTACCACAGGCCACTGCCGGGCCCGTCCTGTTCGCGCCAGCGGTCGCGCACCTGCGGACGGTAACGGTCGAAGTGCGCGTGGCACTCGGCCACGTCGCCCAAGCTGCCTTCGGCCAGCAGCGACTGCAGGGTGAGGAAGTCGGCATCGAAACGCCGGTTCTGGAACACGGTGGCGATGCGCCCGGCATCGCGTGCCGCAGCCAGCACCGTTTCCGCTTCGGCCACATCCAGCGCGAACGGCTTGTCGACCAGCACATGCTTGCCTGCCGCTAGCGCCGCGATGGCCAGTGGCGCGTGCTGTTCGTTCGGCGTGGCGATCACTACGGCATCCACGGCCGGATCATCGAATACCTGCTGCGGCGTGGCACGCACGTGCACATCGCTGAACGCACGCAGCAGGGTGTCGCGTTGTGAACTGACGATGCTGTGCAGCGCCAGCCCGGGGGTGTGCTGGATCAGCGGTGCATGGAAGACGCGGCCGGCGAGGCCGTAGCCGATCAGGGCCAGTTGCAGGTCGGCGCACATGGCAGGGCTCCGGCAGTGGGAAGGGCAGGGTAAACGAAGGGTGCTGGCAGTCCAAAACTGAACGGTTGCCATTGGAAACGTTTCGATTCACGGCGGCATGACCGCAACGCCACGCCTGCTCTACGGTGGGTTGTCCAGACTGGCAGCACATTCCGAAGGAGTACGACACGATGAGCAATACCACCCGCACGCTGATTGCTTCCGCCCTGACCCTGGGCCTGGCGCTGTCCTCCTCGGCCGCATTCGCCAAGGACCCGGCCGCGAAGAGCCCGCCGACCAGCACCCATCCGACGACCCATGCCGATCGTCACGACTCCAATGAGCCGGTGACCGATACCTGGATCACCACCAAGGTGAAGGCCGACCTGCTGGCCAGCAGCAACGTTCCGGGCACCGAGATCAAGGTGGAAACCGTGAACGGCGTGGTCAGCCTGAGCGGTGCCGTCGCTACGCAGGCGGAGAAGGACAAGGCGGTCAACACCGCCAAGGGCATCAAGGGCGTGACCCGCGTCGATGCCGCCGCGCTTAAGGTCAGCGCCGCTGCCAAGCGCTGAGCATCCACCGACCGTTGAACAGGGTGGGCGCCCCGAGGGGGGCGCCCACTCGCGTATGGGGCCGGCTGCGGGGGCCCGTTCAGCCTGCCGCGCTTTGGACTCCAGAGTTGTGATTGCCTGCGCTATATTGCCGGTTCCGCCGCAGCCGGGCTCGTCCCGGGTCCCGCTCTGCGGCCGTGCTGACGAGGAACTATGGCGCTGGTTTTCAGTGACGACATCTGGGACCGCTGGCGGTTGCCGGCCCTGGCGCTGGCGGCTGCCGCGATCATCGTGGTGCCGTGGTTGACCCTGCGCAAACTGCAGCAGGACAGCGAAGAGGCGATGGCCTGGGTCAACCACACCCAGTCCGTTGGTGTGGCGCTGCAACAGCTGCAGGCCGATGTGCGCGACGTCGAATCCGCCGCGCTGACCCTGTCCAAGGGCGTGGATGCGCCCGGCCTGCGCGAGCGGATGGCCAAGGCCAACGAGATCCCCGGGCGCCTGGCCGAACTGGGCCGGATGACGCGTGACAATCCCGATCAGCTGATCCGCATTGGTCGGATCGAATCGATGCTCGAAGGCCGCATGGCGCTTGCCCGCGAGCTGGCCCGGTCCGAACCGAACTCCGACCAGCGTGAGCTGGTGCAGGACCTGAGCACGCGTTATCCGATCCGTGGCCTGGTGGAGGAGCTGCAGGCCAGCGAGCAGAATCTGCTGGCACTGCGCGCCCAGCAGGCCGCGCGCCAGCGCAAGCAGACCGAACTGGTGTCGTGGAGTTCGCTGGCGATCCAGCTGGCCCTGCTCGGCCTGGTGCTGTGGCTGCTGCAGCGGCAGATCGGCCGCCGCCTGCATGCGGAACGGCAATCGCTGCGCTCGGCCGCACGCGCGGCGTCGGTGCTGCAGACCGTGCGCGAACCGATCGTGCTGCTCGACCGCGACCTGCGCGTGCAGCTGCACAACCCGGCGTTCGCCGAACTGTATGACCTGCAGGACGAGCGCGCCGATGGCCTGCTGCTGGAAAACATCGGCGACGGCGCCTGGCGGGATCCGGTGGTGCGCCAGCGCCTGGCCGATGTGCTGTCGCGTGGCCGCGAACTCTGGGACTTCGAGCATGAGCAGCGTACCGCCGATGGCATGGTGCGCTACATGCTGCTCAACGCACGGCGCATGCCGCTGCCCGACACCGATGACGAAGTGGTGCTGCTGACCATCAGCGACGTCACCATGCAGCGCGCAGTGCAGCTGCGCGTGGAAGAGCTGAACCGCCAGCTGGAGGGCAAGGTCGCGCAGGTGTCCGAGGTCAACCGCGAGCTGGAAGCCTTCAGCTACTCGGTTTCGCATGACCTGCGTGCGCCGCTTCGCCACGTGGCCGGATTCTCCGACAAGCTGTCGCGCCACCTCGGCGACGCCGCCGATGACAAGAGCCGGCATTACCTGGAGGTGATCTCCAGTTCGGCCCGGCGCATGGCGGCGCTGATCGACGACCTGCTGGTCTATTCGCGGCTGGGCCGCGCGGCGATGCGCCAGCAGGCGGTGGACATGCAGTCGCTGGTGGCCGATACCCGCGCCATGCTCGATGCCAACCTGCAGGCCGAGGCCGAGAACAGCGGGCATGCGCACCACGTGGAGTGGAGCATCGCGCCGCTGCCGATCGTGGTGGGCGACGAGAACATGATCCGCCAGGTCTGGCTGAACCTGCTCGGCAACGCGGTGAAGTACTCGGGCAACCGCGAGCCGGCGAAGATCCGCGTGGACTACCAGCCGCAGCCCGATGGCGGCCATCAGTTCACGGTCAGCGACAATGGTGCAGGCTTTGACATGGCCTACGCCGGCAAGCTGTTTGGTGTATTCCAGCGCCTGCACAAGGCCAGCGACTACCCGGGTACCGGCATCGGCCTGGCCAGCGTGCGCCGCGTGCTGACCCGCCATGGCGGCCGTATCTGGGCCGAGGCCGAACCGGACGTCGGCGCCACCTTCCACTTCTACCTGCCTCCCGCGATCGACGCGGACAAACAAGGGCCTTCTGCATGACCACTCTGCGCACCATTCTTCTCGCCGAAGACAGCCCGGCGGATGCCGAAATGGCGATCGACGCCCTGGAAGAGGCGCGTCTGGCCAATCCCATCGTGCACGTCGAAGACGGCGTGGAAGTGATGGACTACCTGCTGCGCCGCGGCGCCTTCGCCAATCGCGAGGAAGGCCTGCCGGCGGTGCTGCTGCTGGACATCAAGATGCCGCGCATGGATGGCCTGGAAGTGCTTCGGCAGATCCGCGAGCATGAAGAACTCAAGCGCCTGCCGGTGGTGATCCTGTCGTCCTCGCGCGAGGAAAGCGATCTGGCCCGCAGCTGGGACATGGGCGTGAACGCCTACGTGGTCAAGCCGGTGGACGTGGACCAGTTCTTCGGCGCGGTGCAGACCCTGGGCAAGTTCTGGGCGTTGATCAACCAGGCACCGGAACTCGAGTGAGCCCATGCCCCTGACCGGTCCCGCCCTGGGGGCGCTGCGCATCCTGCTGGTGGAAGACTCACCAGAGGATGCCGAGCTGATGTCCGAACAGATGCTCGACGCGGGCCTGGACGCCCGCTTCGAGCGTGTCGAGAGCGAGGCGGAACTGCGCCAGGCACTGGCTGCGTTCCAGCCGGACATCGTGCTGTCCGACCTGAGCATGCCGGGGTTCTCCGGTGATGACGCGCTGCGCATCGTGCGCGAGACCTCGCCGGACGTGCCCTTCATCTTCGTCTCCGGCACGATGGGTGAGGAGAACGCGGTGGCGGCGCTGCAGAAGGGCGCCAATGACTACATCATCAAGCATCTGCCGGCGCGCCTGCCGTCGGCGGTGGCGCGTGCGATCCGCGATGCACGCAGCGCGGTGGAGCGTGCACGGGTGGAAACCGAGCTGATGCGCGCGCAGCGCCTGGAAAGCCTGTCGCTGCTTGCTGCCGGCCTCAGCCATGACCTGCGCAACATCCTGCAGCCATTGCTGATCATGCCGGACCTGCTGAAGGCGCGCACCGAGGATCCGCAGCTGCACCACCTGGCCGATGTCATCGCCGAGTGCGGTCGCCGTGGTCATGAGATGGCCGAATCGATGCTGTCGTTCGTGCGCGGTTCGCGCAAGCCGAGCGAGCGCATCGAGATCGATGGCCTGTTCGATGCGGTTGCACTGCTGTTGCGCAGCAACGTGCCCGATGCCGTGCGCCTGGAACTGCAGGTGCAGGACGAAGGCCTGGTGGTCGATGCCAACTACACCGAGCTGCAGCAGGTGATGTTGAACCTGGCGCTCAACGCGATCCAGGCGATGCCCAACGGCGGTCGCCTGAGCCTGACCGCCAGCCATGCCGGCCAGCGCGATGGCGTGGACTGGATGCGGATCTGCGTGGCCGATGAAGGCATCGGCATGGATGCCGACACGCTGTCGCACCTGTTCAATCCGTTCTTCACCACCAAGGCCGACGGCACCGGCCTGGGCCTGATTTCCTGCAAGCGCATCGTCGAAGGTGCCGGCGGCAGCATCCATGTCAGCAGCCAGCCGGGGCAGGGCACCTGCTTCGAACTGCACTTGCCGATGCACGAAGCCAGCGACGGCAGTGAGCCGATCGAGCAGCTGGTGGCCCTGGGCAGTGGCCAGTCGATCCTGGTGGTCGATGGCGAGGCCACGCGCCTGTCGTTGCTCGGCAATGCGCTGTCAAGCCAGGGATATCAGCTGCAGCTGGCCTCCGATGGCCCGGCGGCGCTGCGCTGGATGCAGCAGGAGGCAATGCCGGCGCTGGTGATTGCCGACGCCGGCTCGAAGTTGTTGCCGGCCAGCCAGCTGCTGGGCGAGATGGCCACGCTGGGCTATCGCGGCCCGGCGCTGGTGCTGGAAGACGCAGCGGTGGAGGTGGCGGCCGATGCATTTCCCGCTGGCGTGCAGGTGCACGTGCTGCGCAAGCCGCTGCAGATGCAGCAGGTGTTCCGCGCGGTGTCCGAAGCGCTGGGCTGATGTCGCGGTAGTGCCGGCCGCTGGCCGGCATCCCTGTGTGGTGGGATCAACGCGGTTGCCGGCCAGCGGCCGGCACTACCGTCCGTCGGTTTCCCAGGGGAAGCGCGGCAGGGCGTCCACTGCCTGTTCCAGCCGCCGCGACCAGTTCTGGTGGATGTCTGCATACAGCGTGGAATCCGCACCCAGCCGCAGCTGCTGGCCGATGCGCAGTTCGCCGTCGCGCAGCAGCGCCAGGTCGATCGGCAGGCCCACCGACAGGTTGGAACGGATGGTGGAGTCCAACGAGACGATCGCCGTGCGTGCGGCATCCTCCAGACGCGTGGCCGGGCTGAGGATGCGGTCGAGGATCGGCTTGCCGTACTTGGATTCACCGATCTGCAGGTAGGGCGTCTCCGGCGAGGCGGCGATGGCGTTGCCGAGCGGATAGATCATGTACAGCCCGGGGCGCTCGCCGGCGATCTGCCCGCCGAAGATCAGCGTGGCCTGGGTATTGACCCCATCGTGGCCATGTTCGCTGTGGTTGGTGTGCACCTGGCTGTCCACCAGCAGCTGGCCGACGTACTCGGCGGCTTCGAACAGGTGGGGCATGTCGCGCAGGTTGGGCACGCGCCGCTCTGCGGCATCGCGCCCCAGGCGCGACACCAGCAGCTGGGTGGTGGCCAGGTTGCCAGCCGCCATCAGCACGTAGGCTGCCTGGCCGGGATACTCGAACACGTGCAGCTTGCGGTGCACGCGCACATCGTCCAGCGAGGCATTGGTCCGGGTGTCGGCAGCGAAGACCAGGCCCTCGTCCACCTCGATTCCAACGCAATAGGTCATGTCGGTGCCCTATCATGTGCATCCCGGATTGTAGGCAGGCCGCCGTGACGACGGCATGTCCACGCCCCCATTGCTGCCACCTGAACCGCATGACGACCGTGCTCCTGAGCCTGGGCAGCAATGTCCAGCCCCGCCGCTACCTCCACGCCGCGGTGGCGGCCCTGCGCGAGCGCTTCGGCGCGCTGCAGGTATCGCCGGCCTACCGTACCGCCGCGGTCGGCTTCGATGGCCCGGCCTTCCTCAACAATGCGGTGGCGATCGAGACCGATCTGCCGCTGCAGGAGCTGGACGACTGGCTGCACGCGCTGGAAGACGCGCACGGTCGCGACCGCAGCGGGCCGCGCTTCTCCGACCGGACCCTGGACATCGACGTGGTGTTCTATGGCGACCTGGTGCTGGAAGGCCCGGGGCACCTGCGCATCCCGCGGCCGGAGCTGAAGCACGCGTTCGTGCTGAAGCCGCTGGCCGACATCGCGCCGGGCTTCATCGACCCGGTCAGCGGCCAGGACCTGGCCACGCTGTGGCGCGCGCACCCGCAGTTTGGCGAGGCGTTCGAGGTGGTGGATCTGGAGTGACGGGGTCAGATCCCTTTTCCCGCCGGGAAAAGGGATCTGACCCCGTTGTGGACCCCGGCAACCTTTCAGCTGACCGTACGCCCGCCATCCACGCGCAGGGTGTGGCCGGTGACGAAGCTGGCCTCGGCCACCAGCCAGTACACCGCCTCGGCGATCTCCTCGACGGTGCCGATCCGCGCCAAAGGCGTGCGTGCCAGCAGCGCCTCGCGGGCGAAATCATCCTTGCCCTGTTCCGGCCACAGGATCGCACCCGGCGCTACTGCATTGACCCGCACCTTCGGCGCCAGCTCCAGCGCCAGCGCGCGCGTTGCCATCTCCAGCGCGGCCTTGGCCATGGTGTAGGCGATGTGGTCACGCATCGGGTCGGTGCCGTGCAGGTCGGTGAGGTTGACGATGCAGCCCTGCTGGCGGCGCAGGTAGGGCGCTGCCGCCTGTGACAGCAGCAGCGGCGCGCGTGCATTGACCGCATACAGCGCGTCCATCGCCTCGGCGGTGACCTGGCCGAGCGGGGTGGGGAAGAAGTTGGAGGCGTTGTTGACCAGCGCGTCCAGGCGGCCGAAGTGGGTGACGGCCTGTTCGACCAGATCGGCCAGGGCGTCGGCGTCACGCAGGTCGGCCTGCAGGGCCAGCACGCTGCCCGGGCGCACGTTGTCGAAATCGAACGCAGCCTGCTGCAGCTCGGCGCTGGAGGTGTTGGCGTGCAGCACCACCGACCAGCCACAGGCGTGGAACTGGCGGGCGATGGCCGCACCGATCCGGCGCGCGCTGCCGGTGATCAGGACCACGGGGTGGGTATCGCTCATCGAGGGTCCTCCAAGGCTCGGCTATCCTGTGCACCATTGTCACCGCATTCGAAGACGCCATGCAGCCCACCTTCCCCCTGCCCGAAGCCGATGCCCTGGCCCACAGCGACCAGCTGGCCGCTGCCCTGCGCGCCGAAATCCTTGCGCAGGGCGGGGCAATGCCGTTCTCCCGCTTCATGGAGCTGTGCCTGTACACCCCCGGCTGGGGCTATTACAGCGCCGGCGCCAGCAAATTCGGCGGCAGTGGCGACTTCACCACCGCGCCCGAGCTCGGCAGCCTGTTCGCCGGCAGCGTGGCCAACGCGCTGGCGCCGGTGTTCGCCCAGCTGGGTACGCAGGCGCGGATGCTGGAACTGGGCGGTGGTACCGGCGCCTTCGCCGAAGCGGTGCTGCTGCGCCTGGCCGAGCTGGACGCGCTGCCGTCGCGCTACGCCATCCTCGAACCCAGCGCCGACCTGCGCGAGCGCCAGCAACAGCGCCTGCAGCAGAACCTGCCGGCCGAGCTGGCCGCACGCGTGGACTGGGTCGATCGCCCGTTCGAAGAGGACTGGGAGGGCGTGGTGTTTGCCAACGAAGTGATCGACGCGCTGCCGACGCCGCGCTTCCTGATCCGGGATGGCGAGGTCTACGAGGAAACCGTGGAACTGGACGCCGAAGGCAACTTCATCCGTGGTGCGCAGCCGGCCGACATCCTGCTCAACGGTGCGGTGCGCCACATCGAGCGCTACCTGGAGCGCCCCTTCGCCGAGGGCTACCGTTCCGAGGTGCTGCCGCAGCTGCCGTACTGGTTGCAGGCGGTGGCGGGCGGCCTGCGGCGCGGTGCGATGCTGTTCATCGACTACGGTTACAACCGTGGCGAGTTCTACCAGCACGACCGCGATGAGGGCACCGTACGCGCGTTCTACCGCCACCACGTGCACAACGACGTGCACCGCTGGCCGGGGCTGCAGGACATCACCGCGTCGGTGGATTTCACCGCGATGGCCGAGGCCGGCATGCACGGCGGTTTCGAGCTGGCGGGCTACTGCAGCCAGGCCAGCTTCCTGCTCGGCAACGGCCTGGACCAGGTGCTGTCGCTGGCCGAGGAGCGCACTGATGAGGTCGGCCGCATCCAGCTGCGCGACCAGGTGAAGAAGCTGACCCTGCCGACCGAGATGGGGGAGCGCTTCCAGGCGATCGGCCTGCAGCGCGGCGTCGACTTCGAGCCCGCCTTCGAGCTGGGTGACCTGAGCTGGCGCCTGTGAGCGATGCACTGCCGCTGATCAAGCCGCTGCGGCGGCCGCGGCTGTGGGCCGCACTGTGGTTCAGCGCGGTGCTGCTGGTGATCGTGGTCTGCCTGATCCCACCGCCACCGATTCCGTTGCCGGAAAACGGCGACAAGGGTGAGCACTTCCTCGCCTATTTCATCCTGGCTGGCAGCGCGGTACAGCTGTTCCGGCACGGACGTCCGCTGCTGTGTGTGGGCGTGGGCCTGGTGCTGATGGGGATCGGCATCGAGTTCGCGCAGGGCGCATTGACCGATGACCGCATGGCCGATCCGATGGACGCGCTGGCCAACACGATCGGCGTGCTGGCCGGCCTGGCTACGGCACTGACCCCGCTGCGCGATCTGCTGCTGCGCTGGCGCGGGTAAGGTTCCTGTAGAGCCGAGCCCATGCTCGGCTTCCTCCCAAAGGCAGCCGAGCATGGGCTCGGCTCTACAGTAGATCCACGCCATGCGTGGATCCGGCCGCAAAGCGCCAACCAAGGTTGGCACCTACCTGAGCGTGACCTCATCCAGCACCCACATCGCCGGGCGCGTGTCGCCGGTGAAGTTGATGCACAGGTCACCGGTGCCCTGGGAGCCCTTCGGCAGCGTCGCACGCAGCGTCACGAAGCCATCGGCATCCGGCGTGGCCGGCAGCGGCACTTCGGCCAGCACCTTGCCGCTGCAGTCGCCGCGACGCACCAGCATCTCGCCATGCGCACGCTTGGCCTTCTCGAAGCGACGCTTGGGCTCGTCGTGGGCCAGCTGGAAGTAGTACGGAATACGCCCCGCGCGGACTTCCACGCTGCCGATGCCGTCCAGCTGTGCCTGTGGCCAGCGCCAGCATGGCTGGAAGATGTCCACGTTGAACACTGCGCGGTTTCCCTCGCGCGGGCCATCGTCTTCCAGGCGCAGCACCAGCCCCTTCTTGCCTACGCAGCTGAGCAGTTCGTCACTGCGGCGGCTGAGCAGCGATTGCGCACTGAAGTCCGCGACCGTCGGCTTCGCCGCCAGCATCTGGCCCTGGTAGAACGCGGCGGCCTGCACCGTGGTCGGCAGCGTACTGGTCAGCGGCTGCTGGTACAGCGGCGACTGCGCCGTCACCGGCTGGCCATCGGTGCTGTAGCGCACCTCATAGCCCAGCGGGTTGGCCAGCGACACGGTCACCGCGTTGGCGGCGCGGTTGTCGGTGTAGTCCACGCCCACTTCGAACGGGGTCTGCGCGTAGGCCAGGCCCCAGGCGCGGTAGCGTTGCAGCTGCGCGGGCAGGCGCGCGAGGAAATCGCGGAAGTCGCGATGCTCCGGCGTGCTCCAGCCGGTCTCGGCCACCGCGGCCAGGCGTGGGAACAGGTTGTGCTGCAGGCGCGCATAGGTGCGCGTGTGTTCGGTGAACATGTTGGCCTGCAGGCCGAGGATGTGCCCGCGCTTGTCAGCGGCCAGCTCGGCCGGCACGGGCTCGAAGTTGTACAGCTTGCCGAGGTTGACCTGGGCCGGGCGGCCCGGCGGTTCGTTCGGCGAGGCCGTCTGCAGGTAATCCAGATAGAGGTAGCCCACCGGCGACATGACCACGTCATGGCCAGCACTGGCCGCGGCCAGGCCACCTTCGGTGCCCTGCCAGGACATCACCGTGGCCTGCGGCGGCAGCCCGCCTTCAAGGATTTCATCCCAGCCGATCAGGCGCCGGTCGTGCTCCTCCAGAAAGGTCTCCAGGCGCTTGATGATGTGGCTCTGCATGGCCATTTCATCCTTGATGCCCAGCGCACGCATGCGCTGCTGGACCTGCCTGGAGGCTTCCCACTGGTCCTTGACCGCCTCGTCGCCGCCGACGTGCACGTACTTGGCCGGGAACAGTTCGATCACTTCCTCCAGTACGTTCTCGAGGAAGGTGACAGTACTGTCTTCCACGTTGAACAGGTTCGGGAACACGCCCCATTCGCTGATCGGCTTCAGCGGGGTATTGATCGAACCCACTTCCGGGTATGCGGCAATCGCTGCGGTCGCGTGCCCCGGCACATCGATTTCCGGAATCACCTGGATATGCAGCTTCGCGGCATAGGCAATCACTTCGCGGATCTGGTCCTGCGTGTAGAAGCCGCAATACGGATGCTCCTTGCCAGTGACCGGATCGATGCCACCGTCGCCGGCCGGCAGGCGGCAGCTGCCCACTCCGGTCAGCTTCGGATAGCGCTTGATCTCCATGCGCCAACCCTGGTCATCGGTCAGGTGCCAATGGAAGGTGTTGAGCTTGTGCGCGGCCATTGCGTCGAGCACGCGCTTGATCTCGTCCAGGCTCTGGAAATGCCGCGCCGAGTCGAGCATGAAACCGCGCCAGCTGAAGCGTGGCGCGTCCTGGATCTGCACCGCTGGCAGCACGCCGTTGCTGCCGCCGGTGGCGAGCTGGGCGAGGGTGGTTGCGCCGTAGAACAGGCCGGTTTCGTTGCCGGCCTGTACCACTACGCCCTGTGCGGTGCTTTCCAGCGTGTAGCCCTCGCCGCTGTCGCGGAAGGTGGGCACGATCTGGAAGCGGATGCCACCGGTCCTGGCCGCCGCCTTGCCCTTGGCCGGCCCCAGGCGCGGGCCGCCACTGCGCGCCAGCAGGTCGGCGAACTGGCTGGCGACGCGCTGTGCGGCCTCGCCTTCGGCCTGCAGCACGGTATCGGCGCGCACGGTGATGCCGCTGCCCTGGCCAGGCTGCACATTGCTGGGGGCGGGAATCAGCATCAGGCTGCCGGCACGCAGCTGCGGGCCGGGTGCCTCAGCGGCCGGCATGGGGTCGGCGGCAAGTGCCGGCAGTGCCGGCAACAGGGCGAGCAGGCTGCCCAGCAGCACTGCGCTGCGCATCCGGGCGCGGGAAGGCTTGACCATCGGTACGACTCCTTGGAACGGTGCGATGAACGCTATACATGAAAAACGCCGGGCCCGGAATGACCCAGGCCCGGCGTGCGTGCACGACTCGGCGATGTTGCCGCCGCTGGATCAGTACTTGAAGCGGAAGTTGAGGTAGTACTGGCGACCGTTGCTGTAGAACGAGGTCGGGATGGCCGCAGTCTGGTAGTACTTGTAGGTCGGGTTGTTGAGGTTCAGGCCATCCAGGGTGATGCTCAGCCAGTCGGTGGCCTTGTAGCTCAGCGACGCCGACAGCGTGCCGAAGTCATCCTGGTAGTACGGATTGGTGCCCGACAGGCTGATCAGGAACGAGGAACGGCGGGTATAGCTGACGCGGGCGCCAAAGCGCTCGTTCTCGAAGTAGGCACCCACGTTGTAGGTGTTCTTCGAGGTGCCCAGCAGGTTGTGCGAGCCGTCCGACCAGGTGTGCGAGGTGGTGCCGTTGGCGTAGGTGTAATTGGCATTGACGCCGAAGTACTCGCCGATCGGCTGTTCGTAGGCCACTTCCACGCCGGTGACCTTGCCGTCGGCATTGATCGGGGTGGAGATCTGGTAGGTCTCAAGCTGGTTGGTCAGTTCGCTGTACAGCTGGCGCGAGACCACGTCGAAGGCGATGTAGTCCTTCAGGTCCATGTGGTACGCGCCCACCGACAGCAGGCCGCGCGGCATGAAGTACCACTCCAGGTTGGCGTCCAGGTTGGTCGACAGGGTCGGCTTGAGGTTCGGATTGCCACCGCCGCCGGTGCGGTTCAGGTCCGAACCGTACGAGGAGGCACCCAGTGCCGAGTAGTCCGGCAGGGTCTGGGTCTGCGAGGCGGCGACGCGCAGCACCAGCGAGTCGTCCAGGTCGAACTTGATGTTGGCGCTGGGCAATACGCGGTTGCGCTTGTTCTGGAAGGCCAGGCGCTCCCACATGCCGAACAGGCTGCTGACATCGGCATCGGCGGCCTTGCTGACGGCGTTGTAGGTGTCGATGTCCTGCTTGATGTTGACGTAGCGCAGGCCGACGTTGCCGCTCCACCAGTCGCCGCGGAAGTTGGCCTGCACGTAGCCGGCGAAGTTCTTTTCCTTCACCTTCCACTCGGCGCCATAGTTGTGGCGACCGGTCGGGCCATCATTGCCGGCCAGCCAGGTGGAGTTGTTGGTCACCGCGTCCTTCAGCGCGCCCGGGGTGAAGTACCAGAGGTTGCGCGGGAAGGTGCCGCCGATGTCACCGGCAAAGCCGCTGGGATAGTTGGCCGTCGCACCGTTCTTCAGCGCGCTCCAGATGTCACCCGGGGTTGCACCTTCCGGCGACAGCGCTTCGCGCTTGTGGTCGGCGAAACGCAGGCCGAAGTCGATCGAGCTCAGCACGCCGCCATCGTTGAAGTACTGGTTGAAGTCGAGCGTGGCCCACTTCTCCTTGTCTTCAGCGGTGACCTGCTGGTTGCCCCAGGTGCCGAAGCTGGTCACGCCGTTGGGCGAGATGTCGCCGCCGACGTTCCAGTCGATCGGCGAGCCATTGCCGTGGGTAGCCCAGCTGGCGCCGCCGCCGTTGGCCAGGGTGACCTCGGCGATGTACTGGCGCGGCGTCTCGCCGGTACCCTTGGTGCTGCCGGCCTGGAACTTGGCGGTCAGGCTGTCGCTGATCTGCCAGTCGGCATCGAAGGTGACATAGCTCGACTTGGCCTTCGACTCGCGGTAGATCATGTCGTACACCGCATAGTCGGTGCCGGGCACGCCCTTGTAGTTGGCGTTGGTCAGCACGCCGTCCTTGACCACATAGCCCGGATCCGGCGCCTGCGACTTGGCGAAGCTGTTGCCGAACATCATGAAGTTGCGGTTGTAGTTGTTCGCCTTCAGCTCGGAGCTGAAACCATTGAGGCCGAGGGTGAGGCTGTCGCTCGGCTTGAACTGCAGCGAGACCAGGCCGCCCTTGCGCTCGCGGGTCTGTTCGAAAAGGGTCGAACCCAGCAGGCCCGGAACGTTGACGCCGATCAGGTCCGGATTGGTCCTGGCGACCGGATCGTTTGCGCCGATCTTGAAGAAGCCACCCGGGATTTCCTGCGCTTCACGGCGCAGTTCGCGCTTCTGGCTGAAGCCCTGCACCATCACGCCGAAGGTGCCTTCGTCGTTCTTGTAGTTGAACAGCGCCGAATATTGCGGGTCGTTCGACTTGGCCTGGTCCGAGCGCACCAGGCCGATCGAGCCTTCCGCGGTGAACGGCTTGGAGAATTCCAGTGGCTTGCGGGTGATGATGTTGACGGTACCGGTGGTGCCGCCGTCCTGCAGCTTGGCCTGCGAGGACTTGTTCACTTCCACCGAGCTGACCAGTTCGGACGGCAGCAGCGAGTAGCTGACGCTGCGGCCAACGTTGTTGCCCTGGCTGAGCACGAACCAGTCGGCCGAACCGACGGTGTGGCCGTTGATCAGGGTCTGGGTCAGGCTCGGGCTGGTGCCGCGCAGGCTGACACGGTCGGCTTCGTCGAAACCGCCTTCATCGGCGCTGGACGAGCTGATGTTGACGCCCGGCAGGCGCTGCAGGGTGTCGGCGACGTTGTGCGCCGGCAGCTTGCCCACGTCCTCGGCGGTGACCACTTCCACGCGCGCATTGGCTTCGCGCTTGGTGTCCAGCGATTTTTCCATCGAGCCACGGATGCCGGTAACGGTCACGGTGTCCAGGTCGGTGGCGGTCGGGGCAGCCTGCTGCGCGTGCGCACTGAAGGCGATGCAGCTGACGATGGCGGCCGAAAGCAGGGTCTTGCGGGTATTCATGATGTCTCTCCTCATCACTCGATTGGATGCCGGCGGCGGTGTTCGATAACGGTTGCGATGACATGCGCGGGGCGGCGGCGAAGTCCCGTGCGTTGGCGTGCCACGTACTGCGTGCTGCGATTGCGTTGAAGCCTGTTGCGGTGTCAGGCGGCCGACTGCTGCTGCAGGTACCAGCTGGCAGCGCCGACCACGCCCAGCTGGCCGTGTTCGACGACCTTCACCGGGATGCGTGCCAGTGCTTCGCCCATCGGCCCCTTCTGCAGGTAGCGCTCGACGAAGGTGCTGGCGTGCAGGTATTCGCGGATCTGCGGCAGGATGCCGCCGGCCAGGTAGACGCCACCGTGGGCACCATAGAACAGGGCCATGTCGCCGATGGTGCTGCCGAGCAGGCCGCAGAACACATCCAGCGCCTGGCGCGCGTGTGCATCGGTATCGGCCATGGCGGCGGCGGTGACCGCATCGGGGCTGGCCAGCGTCGGTGCCTGCCCCTGCAGCGCGCACACCGCGCGGTACAGGTTCATCAGGCCCGGGCCGGAGATCGCATGCTCGATCGACACGTGCGCGCGGTCGCGCTGCATGTGGCGGACGATGGCCATTTCCAGTTCGGTGCTGGCGGCCAGGGTCGGCTGGCCGGCTTCCGTCGGCAGCACCACCGGGCCGTGCGCAGTGGGGATCCACAGCGCGGCGCCGAGGCCGGTGCCGGGACCGACCACCAGGGTCGGGCCACGCGCAGCGGTGTCCGGCCCGCACAGGTGCAGCACGCCACTGGCGTCCACCTGCGCGGCGGCATAGGCCACCGCTTCGAAGTCATTGACGATGTAGACCCGCTGCAGGCCGACATCGGCCTCCACCTGGCGTGCCGACAGCGGCCACGGCAGGTTGGCGGTGATCACCGTGCCGTCCTCGCGGGCGTAGCCGGCGCTGGCGACCACACAATGCGTGGGCCGCGGGCCTTCGCCGAGGAAGTCGGACAGGATCGCGCTGAGGCCGGCATGGTCGGCGTTGCGGTACTTGCGGTATTCCAGCACCTGCACCGGATGGGCGGTGTCACCGCTGGCCTGGACCCGGGCCACGCGCACATGGGTGCCACCGACGTCCGCGGCCAGGAACGAGGGCGCGACGCGGGACAGGACATGCGACGGGGCGGGGTGGCTGGCGGTCACGCGGGCTCCTGCTGCAGGTGGGGCTGGCCCCGGGATCGGGGGCAGCGATTGGGGCGGAGTCTGTAACCGCGCTGACAACGATGTCAACGAGTTCGTGACACTTTCGTTGCTGCGCCGCAACGAATGCGACAGGCAGTAAACGTTTACATGGCGTGAGTGCGGGTTTCACGTGGGAACCGTTGCTGCATGGGGCTCTAGGCCTGGCGCGCATCAGCGCGGAGCACCGCAATCGACTTGCGCAGTGCAGCACGAGGTTGAAGGGGCGTGCATGGAAGTTGACAAACCGCCGTTGTCCACCGAAAGAATGTGACAACGTTGTTCCCAGCCACTCTCCGACGCCGCGTTCTGCGGCTGTCGCCGCAGGAGCCCTCCTGATGTCCGCCGTCCCCGCTGCAAGCGCGCGCCCGAACGTGGCCACCTCCATCGCCATCGTCGGCGTGTTGTTCTTCCTGATCGGCTTCTTCACCTGGCTCAACGGCCCGTTGATCACCTTCGTCAAGCTCGCCTTCGAGCTCAGCGAGGTCGGCGCCTTCCTGGTGCTGATGGTGTTCTACCTGTCCTACTTCTTCCTGGCGCTGCCCTCGTCGTGGATCCTGCGCCGTACCGGCATGAAGAAGGGCCTGAGCCTGAGCCTGCTGGTGATGGCCGGTGGCGCGGCACTGTTCGGCGAATTCGCCACCCAGCGCTGGTACCCCGGCGCACTGGGCGGCCTGTTCGTGATCGGCAGCGGCCTGGCCCTGCTGCAGACGGCCATCAACCCGTACATCTCGATCCTTGGGCCGATCGAAACGGCGGCGCGGCGCATCGCGTTGATGGGCATCTGCAACAAGATCGCCGGCATCCTGGCGCCGATCCTGATCGGCACGGTGGTGCTGCATGGCATTGGCGATCTGGACGTGCAGGTGCAGGCGGCCGATGCCGCGACCAAAGCCGTGCTGCTGAACCAGTTCGCCGCCAAGATCCATGCCCCGTACCTGGCCATGGCGGCGCTGCTGGTGGTGTTGGCGGTGGCGATCCTGTTCTCGCCGCTGCCGGAAATCAAATCGTCCGAAGCCAACGCTACGCCGGTGGCCGCCGGTGCGGTCGAGCGCCGCAGCATCTTCCAGTTCCCGCACCTGTGGCTGGGCGTGCTGTGCCTGTTCGTGTACGTGGGCGTGGAAGTGATGGCCGGTGATGCCATCGGCACCTACGGCCATGGCTTCAACCTGCCGCTGGACGAGACCAAGATGTTCACCGCCTTCACCCTGGGCGCGATGCTGGTCGGTTACGTGGTCGGCCTGCTGGTGATTCCGCGGGTGGTGTCGCAGTCGCGCTACCTGACCATTTCGGCGGTGCTGGGCGTGGTGTTCTGCCTGGGCGCGTGGGCAACGCACGGCTATGTGTCGGTGGCCTTCGTGGCCCTGCTGGGCTTTGCCAACGCCATGATGTGGCCGGCCATCTTCCCGCTGGCCATCCGCGGCCTGGGGCGCTTCACCGAAACCGGTTCGGCCCTGCTGGTGATGGGCATCGCCGGTGGCGCGATCATTCCGCAGCTGTTCGCCCTGCTCAAGCAGCACATCGATTTCCAGCTGACCTTCGTGCTGCTGATGGTGCCCTGCTACCTGTACATCCTGTTCTATTCGGTGGTGGGCCACCGCGTGGGCCTGCCGCAGGACCGGAGCTGATCGGCGATGATGGACGGCAGCCAACCCCAGGAAAAACCGATGCGCAGAGCGACCATCAAGGACGTTGCCGAAAAGGCCAAGGTCTCGCTGAAGACGGTATCGCGGGTGATCAACAACGAGCCCTCGGTGATGCAGGCCACCCGCGCGCGGGTGCTGCGTGCCATCGCCGAGCTCGATTACGAACCCGATCCGTCCGCGCGCAACCTGCGCAGCGGCACCACCTTCGTGATCGGGCTGGTCTACGACAACCCGAACCCGTACCACATCATCGGCGTGCAGAACGGCGTGCTCGCCGCCTGCCGCGAGACCGGGTTCGGCCTGCAGATCCATCCCTGCGATTCCAGTTCGCCGCTGCTGGCCGATGAACTGGCTGACTGGGTGCAGCGTTCGCGCCTGGCCGGGCTGGTGCTGACCGCACCGATGTCCGAGCGCCGCGACCTGATCCAGGCGCTGACCGCGCGTGGCATCAAGCTGGTGCGCATCATTGCGGCCACCGAAGATCCGGCCGACGGTGCCTGCGTGTTCGTCGACGACCGCGAGGCCGCCTACGAGATCACCGAACACCTGATCCAGCTGGGGCACCAGCGCATCGGCTTCCTCTGGGGCGGCAGCTCGCACCGCTCCTCGGGCGAACGCTATGCCGGTTATGAGGCCGCGTTGAAGGACTACGGCATGACCGTGGACAAGCACCTGGTGGTGCAGGGCGACTACACCTTCGACGACGGTTTCCGTGGCGCGCGCCGCCTGCTGGCGCTGCGCGAACCGCCTACCGCCATCTTCGGTTCCAACGACGAAATCGCTGCCGGCGTGCTGGCCGCCGCCAAGTCGGCCGGCATGAACGTGCCCTACGACCTGTCCATTGCCGGTTTCGAGGACAGCCCGTTCTCGCGCCAGTCGTGGCCGCCGCTGACCACCGCCAAGCAGGCCACCGAAGACATCGCCCGCCATGCCGCGCGCCTGCTGATCGCGCAGCTGCGCAGCGACGCCTACGACGATGCGCCGGCACCGCTGCACAACCAGGGCTTCGTGCCGCAGCTGGTGGTGCGCGGTTCGACCGCGCCGATGCGCCCGGCCGGCGCACGCCCCCTTCCTTCCGATCCTGCCTGAGCCTGCCATGTCGCTGTCAGACCCCACCGCTACCCTGATGTTCGCCGAGGCCGCTGAAGCGGCCGACGTGGTTGCCCGCCAGTTCTCGCGAAACCACGCCACCCTGGAAACCCTGGCCGCCAGCCTGCGTGCCGCGCCGCCGCCGTTCGTGGTCACCTGTGCACGCGGCAGCTCAGACCACGCCGCCACCTATGGCAAGTACCTGCTGGAAACCCAGCTGGGGCTGGTGGTCGCGTCGGCCTCGCCATCAGTGGGCTCGGTCTACGCCGCACCATTGCAGCTGCGCGGCGCACTGTTCATCGTCATCTCGCAGTCGGGCAAGAGCCCGGACCTGCTGCGCAACGCCGAGGCGGCCAAGGCCGCCGGCGCGCGCGTGATCGCGCTGGTCAACGTCGAGGATTCACCGCTGGCGCAGTTGGCCGACACGGTCATCCCGCTGCATGCCGGCCCCGAGAAGAGCGTTGCAGCGACCAAGAGCTACCTGGCCTCGCTGGCCGCATTGCTGCAGCTGGCCGCGTACTGGAAGCAGGACAGCAGCCTGCGTGCGGCGCTGGACCTGCTGCCGGACGCGATGCGTGAAGCCTGGCAGTGCGACTGGAGCGCGGTGACCGAGGGCCTGGTCGAGGCCACCAACCTGTTCGTGCTCGGCCGCGGCCTGGGCCTGGGTGCGGCGCAGGAAGCGGCGCTGAAGTTCAAGGAAACCTGCAGCCTGCACGCCGAAGCCTACAGCTCGGCCGAGGTCAAGCACGGCCCGATGGCGCTGGTCGGCCGTGGCTTCCCGGTGCTGGCCTTCGCCCAGCCGGACGAGACCGGCGCCGGTACCCGTGCGGTGGTCGATGAATTCACCGCACGTGGTGCGCAGGTGTGGATGGCCGGTGCCGGCGGCAACCTGCCGGTGGCTGCCGCGCCGCATCCGCTGTGCGCACCGCTTTTGACCGTGCAGAGCTTCTATCGCGCCATCAATGCGCTGGCGCTGCGCCGTGGCTTCAACCCGGACCTGCCGCCGCATCTGAACAAGGTTACGGAGACGGTGTGATGGTGACGGTGCTGCGCAATGCCCGCATCCTGGCCGGCGATGAGTTCCGCGACGACCTGGCGGTGGTGATCGAGGACGGTCGCATCAGCGCGCTGCTGCCCGACGCAGCACCCCAGCTGGGCCACGCGGCCGAGCAGGTGGACCTGGGAGGCGGCTGGCTGCTGCCCGGCTTCATCGATGTGCAGGTCAATGGCGGCGGCGGCGCGCTGTTCAACAACACGCCGGACGTGGCGGCACTGCGCACTATCGCGCAGGCGCACCGCCGCTTCGGTACCACTGCGATGCTGCCGACGCTGATCAGCGATGACGTGGCGGTGATGCGCGAAGCCATCGGTGCGATGCGCGAGGCCATTGCGCAGGGCGTGCCGGGCGTGATCGGCATCCACCTGGAAGGCCCGTACATCGCGCCGGCGCGCAAGGGCACGCATGATGCCAGCAAGTTCCGCGTGCCGGACGAAGCGGAGATTGCGCTGGCCGCATCGCTGGATAACGGCGTGACCCTGCTGACGCTGGCGCCGGAGCGCGTGCCGCTGGAGACCATCCGTGCGCTGGTCGAGCGTGGCGTGATCGTCGCTGCTGGGCACACTGCAGGCACCTACGAAGAGATCCGCGCCGGCCTGGATGCCGGCGTGCGCGGCTTCACCCATCTGTACAACGCGATGTCGCCGTTGCAAGGGCGTGAGCCCGGCGCGGTGGGCGCTGCGCTGGAAGACCGCGACAGCTGGATCGGCATCATCGTCGATGGCGTTCACGTGCACCCGGCCAGCCTTCGCGTGGCGTTGGCGGCCAAGCCGCGCGGTCGCCTGCTGCTGGTGACCGATGCGATGCCGCCGGTTGGAGCCGACGATCCCAGCTACGTGCTGTATGGCGAAACCATCACCGCCATCGATGGCGTGGTGCGCAATGCCGCCGGTTCGTTGGCCGGCTCGGCGCTGGACATGGCCACCGCCGTGCGCAATACCGTGCAGCTGCTCGGCCAACCGCTGGCCGAAGCGGCGCGCATGGCGTCGACCTATCCGGCGCAGTTCCTCAACGTCGACGACCGCCTTGGCCACATCGCCGAGGGCTACCAGGCCGACCTGGTGCTGCTGGACGACGCCCTGCAGGTCCGTGGTACCTGGATTGCCGGACAGTACGAGGCCGCCTGATGAACAGTATGCCGCCACGCCGTCTGGGCTCGATCGATGCCCTGCGCGGCATCACCGTGGCGGCGATGCTGCTGGTCAACAATCCGGGCGACTGGAGTGCGGTGTTCGCGCCGCTGCGTCACTCGGAATGGCATGGCTGCACGCCCACCGACCTGGTGTTCCCGTTCTTCCTGTTCCTGGTGGGTGTGTCGATGGCCTTCAGCGTGGCACCGCGCGCGCTGGATGCCGCTGCACGGCCAGCATTGGCGCGCGGGGTGCTGGAGCGTGCACTGCGCATCCTGCTCGCCGGCGCGTTGCTGCACCTGTTGATCTGGTGGGCGCTGCATACCCATCACTTCCGCATCTGGGGCGTGCTGCAGCGGATTGCGGTGTGCGCAGCGTTGGTGGGTGTTCTGGCGGTGTATGCGCGGCCGCGCGTGCAGGCTGGCGTGCTGGTTACGCTGCTGGTGGGCTACACCGTGCTGCTGCTGGGCATCGGTGATCTGGCGCCATGGACCAACCCGGCCAGCCGCCTGGACACCATGCTGTTCGCACCGTGGATCTACCAGTGGCACGCCGATACCGGACTGGGCCATGACCCGGAAGGATTGCTGAGCACGCTGGGTGCGCTGGCCAGTACCGTGCTCGGCCTGATTGCCGGTGGCCTGCTGCGCAACGGTCGTGCGGCGGCATTGGCTGGCCTGGGTGTGGCAACCGCCGTGCTGGGGCTGCTGCTGGCCATGGTGCTGCCGTTGAACAAGCAGCTGTGGACGCCCAGCTATGTGCTGTGGACCGGCGGCCTGGCCGCGCTGGCGCTGTGGCTGGGCCATGTGTTGATCGACCAGAAGCGATGGCCGCCGCTGGGCCGCCGTTTCGGGGTCAACGCAATTACCGCCTATCTTGGCGCATCGGTGATGTCGGTGGCGCTGATGGCGACCGGCGCGTGGGGCTGGATCTGGCAGCAACTGGCCGCCGCGATGCCGCACGCGCTCGAGCTGGCGTCGATGCTGCAGGCGCTGGCGTTCGTCGCGCTGTGGTGGGGCGTGGCGTGGTGGCTGGACCGGCGGAAGATCTATCTGAAGATCTGACGGCTCCGGGTCGGATCCCTTTCCGCAGGAAAGGGCTCTGACCCAACCCGGGAGGCCACCTCATCCAGGCATGGGCATGACCCCGCAAAGATGAACGATTTCAGGCACGTAGAGGTGGGGTGATGCCCGATCAAGTTCGCATCTGAACTGTGATGATCGGCACGCAAATTCACCTGCCGAAACCGTTCACCATGGCGCAGACTTCGCTCGCAGTACCGCATATCCGCAGTTCCTGATCCCCTGTCCAGGAGTGCTGTATGTCCCGTGCCGTCCCGCGCGCCGTGCGTATGCGCCGCCTCACTGTTTCCGTACTGCAGGCTTTGGCTGTTCCCTCCGTCATGCTGTTGACCGCCAGCGCCGCCTGGGCCGGCTGTGACAGCGTCGCCCCCGTCGCCGGCCAGACGGTCACCTGCGATGCCAATGCGCCGAACCCTCAGACCGTTCCCGTCACCGCCAATGGCGCCGCCGGCATCACCGTCACTGTCGCCAGCACGGCGAAGCTGCAGCAAAGCGGTGGCAGCAGCGCGATTTCGCTTGTCGGGGCCGGTGGGCACCTGTTGTCCAACCTGGGCACGATCAGTTCGGTGGGCGGCGTGGCGGTCCAGCTCGGTGGCGGCAGCCGCGTCGAGAACTCGGGCAGCATCAGCACCGGCAACAACACCGCCCTGCAGTTCGTCGGCGCGGGCGACAGCGTGCTGGTCAACCGCGGAACGATCAGCGGGCGCACCGGCGTGCAGTTCGGTGCCGGCAATGATCGCCTGGACATGCAGGCTGGCAGCATCAGCGGCAGTGTGCTGCAGGGCGATGGCAATGATGCGCTGCTGCTGGGCAACGGTACGATCGACAGCGTCGACCAGGGCAGTGGCGATGACCAGATGACCGTCACCGGCGGCACCGTCACCGGCGTGGTGGCGCAGGGCAGTGGCCGCGATGATTTCGTCATGAGTGGCGGCACGGTCGGCGCGCTGCAGCAGGGCGACAACATCGATACCTTCCGCATGAGCGGTGGCCGCATCATCGGTGCGTTCGAGGATGGTGACCAGGCGTGGATGACCGCTGGCCGCATCGGCCGGGTCAACATGAAGCTGGACAAGAACCTGTGGGACCAGTCCGGCGGCACCGTGGACGGCAACGTGGTGACCGGCTTCGATACCGACACCATCATCATCTCGGGTACCGCCTACATCGGCGGCAACATCAGCGTCAGCGGCGGCAACGACAGCGTGACCATCACCGACGGCACCGTGCGCGGGCAGGTACTGCTCAGTACCGGCAACGACACCTTCAACTGGAATGGCGGCGGCATCGTCTACGGCGCGATCGACATGGGGCCGGACAGCGACGTCGCCAACCTCGGCAACCTCAACCAGGGCAACCTGGGGGCGGTGCCGCTGTTCGACGGTGGCGGTGGCATCGACCAGCTCAACTTCCACAACGTCAAGACTGCCGGCGTGGGCCGCTTCCAGAACTGGGAGACGCTGCGGCTGGCCAACAGCACCGAGCTGACCTTTGATGGCGACCTGGTGCTGGGCGACAGCAGTACCGGCACCGGAACGCTGACGGTGGATGACACCAGCACCGTCTACGCAGGCAGTGGCGGCCATGCAGTCCGTCCGTTCAACAGTGGTGCACTGGTGGAGATGGTCAATGCCGGGCGCATCGACCTGACCGGTACCGGCGCAGGCGACGTGTTCACCGTGCGTGGCAACTATCGTGGTGACGGCGGTGGCCTGTACCTGCGTACCGTGCTGGGCGCGGACAATTCCAGCAGCGACCGCCTGGTGATCGATGGCGGAACCGCCACCGGTACCACCGGCATCGGCGTGCTCAATGCCGGCGGCAGCGGCGCCGCCACGCTGGCCGATGGCATCCTGGTGGTGCAGGCCTTGAATGGTGGCCGCACTGCGCCGGGCGCGTTCTCGCTGTTCGCACCGGTTGCAGCCGGTGCCTACGAGTACTTCCTGTTCAAGGGTGGTGTCAGCGCCGGCACCAGCGAGAACTGGTACCTGCGATCGACGCTGGTGACCGGACCAACGCCGGCACCCAACGGCGGCGGCACTGCCACGCCACCGCCCCTGACGCCGCCGGTCGCACCGCCGCCGGCGATCACCCCGGCACCGCCGCCGCCGCCTGAAGGCGCTACCGATCCGAACCTGACCGCCGGCGAGGCCGCGCCGCCACCGCCGCCACCGGAACCGGCGCCGGTGGCGCCGCCCAGCGACCCGGCGGTGCCGGACGTGCCGGTGGCCGGCGGTGCGTTGCCCGGTACCGGCACCCCGCCAACGCCGGGTGCACGCCCGGCCGAAGGCGCGGTGGTGCCGCTGTACCGCGTGGAGACCGCCGCCTACGCCGTGGTGCCACCGCTGCTGCGCGAGACCTCGCTGGCCAGCCTCGGTACCTTCCACGAGCGGCAGGGCGAACAGCGCCTGCTGTACAACCAGGGCACAGTCCGCACCGCCTGGGGCCGGTTGGTGGGGCAGAGCAGCGAGATCCACTGGAAGGGTGATGCGCAGCCGGGCTTCGATGGCGATGTGATGGGCCTGCAGGCCGGTCTCGACGTGTGGGCTGCGGCGTCTGACAACCACCGCAACCAGATCGGCGTATTCGTTGGCCGCACCCGCGCGCAGGGCAAGACCACGGGTCTGGCACTGGGCTGGGAGAACGTGCAGGTAGGCCAGAACCGCCTGGATGACAAGCACGTGGGCCTGTACTGGACCTTCACCGATAGCAGTGGGGGTTACATCGACGCCGTGGCGATGCAGAGCTGCTACGACGGCCGCGTGCGTTCCTCGCGTGGGCTCGGCTTCGGCCTGAGCGGCGACGGTACCAGCGTGTCGGTGGAGGCGGGCAAGCCGCTGCTGCACTTGGGGCAGTCCGCATGGTGGCTGGAACCGCAGGTGCAGGTGATCTGGCAGCGCACTTCGCTGGATGACCGTCGCGATGAAATATCGAGCGTGCGCTTCGACAACGACAACGCCTGGACCGGCCGCATCGGCCTGCGCTTGGCGGGCGATTACCAGTTGGCCGACAACGGCTGGCAGCCGTATTTCAAGCTCAATTACTGGCATGGCCGTTCTGGTGAAGACCGCATCCGTTTCGACAACGACGTGATCGTCAATTCGCAGCGCTCACGCGCGCTGGAAGCCGGCGTGGGTGTGGTCGGGCGTTTCAACCGAACGATCAGCGCCTATGCCGTGGCCGACTACACGCGTGAACTGGGCAGCGACCGCAACGAGAAGCGCCGCATCATCGAAGGCAACATCGGCCTGCGTGCGGACTGGTGACAACCGCAACCTTGGGTAGGTGCCGACCTTGGTCGGCACGAGTCCCACCGACGCCACGACGCTGCTCTGGTAGGTGCCGACCTTGGTCGGCACGAATCCCACCGACGCCATGACGCCGCTCTGGTAGGTGCCGACCTTGGGCGGCACGGATCCCACCGACGCCATGACGCCGCTCTGGTAGGTGCCGACCTTGGTCGGCACGAA
>NZ_JCACKF010000027.1:0-20517 GCF_059505245.1 Stenotrophomonas sp. | reverse complement strand
GTAGGTGCCGACCTTGGTCGGCACGAATCCCACCGGCGCCATGACGTTGCTCTGGCAGGTGCCGACCTTGGTCGGCACGAATCCCACCGACGCCATGACCTCCGCGCAGCCGAGCATAGGCTCGGCTCTACAACAGCGGTGCGCATGCATCCGGTTCCACCAACGCCCCGGCATGATCGGCCAACACGACCACCGCATGTAGCAGCCCTTCCTCCACCTGCGGCGGACACTGCGCCTGCGCATCATCCATCTCGCGTGCCGACTGCGCCGCCAACAAGATGCCCCCACACGCAGACACTGCCGCCAGGCAGCGCGTTGCCTCGGCCAAGTCCCGGCCGCGCGCCTCGCTGAGTTGCTGCTCGCGCCACGCCTGGCCGTCGGCTGCGTGGTTGTGAGCGATGCCGCGCAACCGGGTGAAGAACGCCGATGGCGGCGCTTGTTCGTTGACTTCGGCGAGCGCACCTTCCAACGCTTCGGCTGCGGCGTTGGACAGCTGCAGGCCGGGCAGTGCACCGCCGAGCAGTGCATGCAGGCGTGGATAGGTGGGGTGGGGCGTGTTCATGGCGGCAACCTCACGAGGCGAGGCCACCTGCGGGATGCAAGGTGGCGGGCGGTGCGGGTTGGCGTGCCGGTGAAGCTCTTCACGAGGAATGACGCCGGCGGATCCGGGGATCCCCTCGCACCGCCCGCCGCAGAACGACGGACGGTGCATTGTTCGGGCCGGCAACGACGTTGCAAGCCTGCTCGTGAAAAACTTCATTCAGGACGCCAATCCCGACCAGCGCAGGAGGCGCCGGCAAAGCCACCTTGGCGTGTTGTACGCCGCGATGACATGGGCAAAGTTGTAATGTTGTGATCGCAGTGAGCGTGTCTGCCTGCAATCTGCGGAGGAGGCAAATACGACAGTTCGCGCGTGGCGCAAGCGATCATGCCCCGGTTATGCTGCGGTCCTGATTCAACGACAAGGAAGCGTCGCATGCAGGTTCGCAAGGGAGTGCGTCGCATCGGCGCGCTGATGCTCGTGTTGCTGGCGACCGTCGCCATGGCCGATACGCCAGGCGCGGTCGAGGTGCCCTCGCCGGAGGCCCAGGCCGAGATCCTCAATCTGCTTGAACGCCAGGCGCTGTATCGCGATCGGGTGGACTGGCCCGCCATCCGCATCCGCCTGCAATCGGCGCAGGGGGATCCCGCGCAACGGCTGGCCGTTCTGCGCGAAGCCATTGCGCTCAGCACCGGCCACCATGGTGCGTGGACCACGACCCAGCGTCAGCGCGAATCCCTCGCGCGTGCGCAGCAGGCCGGTGCCGCCGCCGTGGACCGGGCCAAGGCCGCTGATGCGGTGGATGCGCGCATCGGCTGGGTGGTCATCGAGGGCTATGCCTCCTCGCCGGGCGCGACGCCGCAGGAAAAATTCCGCCAGGACATCCAGCGTGCCGCGCGGTGGCAGCAGGTCATCCGCAGCAAGGACGACGGCGCGCGCTGTGGCTGGATCGTTGACCTGCGGGACAACGGTGGCGGCTCCATGTGGCCGATGCTGCTGGGCATGGCACCGCTGCTGCGCACCTCGGTGGTGAACAATGAGGACGTCGGCGCGTTCGAAACCGCGCAAGGGCCGCAGCGCTGGACGTTGACGGCGACTGCGGTGCAGCTGGCGGGCAGGCCGCTGCTGGACTTCGGCCAGTCCGGCCATGTAGTGCGGCAGCCTGGCGCACCGGTGGCGGTGCTGTTCGGGCCCCGCACCGGCAGTTCGGGCGAGGCCTCGGTGCTGGCGTGGCGTGGCCGCCCGCAGGCGCGGAGTTTCGGCCAGCCGACCGCGGGCGTCTCCACCGGCAATGTCGTGCACACGCTTGCCGATGGCAGTCGCCTGCTGCTGACCACCAGCGTGATGCGGGACCGCAATGATCGTGGCGATGGCCTGAAGATCGAACCCGACCAGCGCGTCGAGGGTGACGCGGCCACTGTGGCCGCCGCCCAGGCCTGGCTGCTGGCCCAGCCCGCCTGCCAGGTCAACCGGACATGATCCTGATCGGCCAACAGGAACGGGTGCTGATCGTCGGCCCCACCGAAGCGCACCACTGCCTGCGCTGCCAGACGGAAACCGAGTTCGCTCCGCAGCTGCGCTACAAAATGGCGCGCATCGACCTGCTGTTCGGGTTCACCTACCAGCGGCGCTACGAGCTGGCCTGTACCCGGTGCGAGCACGGCTGGGTGCTGGATACCGAGACCATGGACCAGCAGCTGGGCGGGGTGCCGATCCCGTGGCGGCACCGCTTCGGCCTGCCGTTGATGCTGGTGGGGGTCGCTGCGCTGGCGGTGGCCGGTTGGATGTGGCGGCACGGATACATCGGTTGAGGACCGGGCCTGTTAAAGTCTGCCCTGCAACCACGTACCGGAACCGACCATGGACCACGACACCCCGTTCGAACCCCTCAACGATCTCGAGGTGCGCCTGCTGCAGGCCCAGGACGGCACGCTGACCGCAGCGCAGTTCCTCGACGGCCTGCTGACCTCGACGGCGTTCGTGCTGCTGGACAAGGCCATTGGTGAGGATGGCGCCTGGGACGAGAGCATCTCGCCGCTGGTGCTGACCAGCGAGAGCGGCGAGCCGATGTTCGCGGTGTTCACCGCGCCCGAGCGCGCCGGCCTGTGGCACGAGCAGCTGCCGCAGTTTGCCCATGCCATGCCGATCGCGGTGCACGCGCTGCTGGCCGGTATCGGCGACGGCGTCGGCCTGGTGCTGAACCCGGGCCTGGACGTGGGCATGGAGATGATTCCCGATGCCGTGGCCCAGCTGAAGCAGCGTGCGGCGGCGATTACCCGTGGGATGGCGCACTGAAGCCAGTGATATAGGGGTGCCGGCCAGCGGCCGGCACTACCCATGGGAGTCGGTGCGAGGCCGCCACGGCGGTTGCGGATCAGCGGGCGGCGGCGATGGCTTTCACCCGCGCCTTGGCCAGCGCTTCGCCGATGGCCGGGCCCTTCAGATGCGTGGTATCCAGATCCCGCGCCTGCACTGACAGCGCCGCCTGGTGCAGGCGCTTGAGCGTTTCGCCCTGGGGGTAGTCGGCGTCCTCGAAGCCGAGCCGGCCGCGCTTGTCGGCCTCGCAGCACAGTGCGATGCGGGCCACGCGTTCCGGCCGGCGCAGCGCATCACAGCGGCCCAGCAGTTCCAGCACGGTGGCATCGCGCAGTTCGTCGATGCGGTGCACGTTCAAGTGCTCGCGACACACCGCTTCGGCCAGCTGCTGGTGTTCGGCGGGAATCTTCAATCGTGCGCACAAGGCCTTCAGCGGCTTGATGCCGCGTTGCTCGTGCATGATGTGGCGCGGCCATTCCTCCGGCGGGGTCAGGCCCTTGCCCAGGTCATGGGTAAGCGCGGCAAAGCCGACCAGGTCATCGCCCGGCGCCAGCCTGGCAGCCATGTCGCTGACCATTTCCTGGTGGATGCCGGTATCGACTTCAGGGTGGAACTCAGCACGTTGCGGCACGCCATACAGCGCTTCCAGCTCGGGCAGGATCGGGCCCAGTGCCTGCGCATCGTGCAGCGTGCGCAGGAAGGCGGAGGGCCGTTCACTGACCAGCGCCTTGCGCAGCTCCTGCCAGACGCGCTCGGGCACCAGCGCGTCCAGCTCGCCGCTGGCGGCGACCTCGCGCATCAGCGCCATGGTCTCTTCGGCGACGGTGAAGCCCAGTGGTGCGAAGCGCGCCATGAAGCGCGCCGCGCGCAGCACACGCAATGGATCTTCCACGAACGCGGGGCCGACATGGCGCAGCACGCGTTGCTCGATATCGCGCACACCGCCGTAGGGATCGACCAGCGTGCCGGTGTCTTCGTCGCAGGCAATCGCGTTGATGGTGAAGTCGCGGCGCTGCAGGTCTTCTTCCAGCGTCACTGCCGGGTCGGCATCGACCACGAAGCCGCGGTAGCCACGGCCGGATTTGCGCTCGGTGCGCGCCAGCGCGTATTCCTCACCTGTTTTCGGGTGCAGGAACACCGGGAAATCGCGGCCGACGGCGGTGAAGCCCTGCGCTTCCATCTGCGCGGGCGTGGCGCCGACCACCACCCAGTCATGGTCGCCGGCAGGTCGCTGCAGCAGGCGGTCACGCACGGCGCCGCCGACAAGATAGATCTTCATGGCTGGAATCATCGCATGCCCGGCGCAGACGCACCGGTAGTGCCGGCCGCTGGCCGGCAACCGCAGTCACCCCGAAGCTGCCGGCCGGCGGCCTGCACTACCGATACAGCGTCCAGCCCGATCCAGGCCAGCAGGCTCATCGTTTCCCTCCCCAGCGAGTGGATGCCGGGGAATGCCGGCCAGCGGCCGGCAGTACTGTGTTGCGATCAATCGCCGCCCTGGTCGGCGTTGGCGGCGCAGCTGAAGCGCTTGCGCTTGTCCACCAGGCGGCCCATCAGGCGATCGCTCAGCGGCAGCGCATCACCATTGAGGCGCCAGTCGTAGATCACGCTGAAGGCCAGCACGCGGGCCACGTACTCGCGGGTTTCCTTGTAGCTGATGGTCTCGATCCACAGGTCCGGATCAAAGCCCGGGCGCTGGCTCTGCCAGCGTGCGGTCGGGGTCGGGCCGGCGTTGTACGCGGCGATGGTCACGTAGGGCACGCCGTCGTACTTGTTCATCAGCTGGCGCAGGTAGGCGGTGCCGATGGCGATGTTGGTGTCCGGGTCGTACAAGCTGTCGGCGCCGCCGTAGCCGGTCAGGCCGATCGACTTGGCCACGCCGGCACCGGTGGCTGGCAGCACCTGCATCAGGCCCATGGCGTTGGCAGGCGAGCGCGCACGCGGGGTGAAGGTGCTCTCGGCGCGGATCTCCGCCGCCACCCAGGCCGGGTCGATTGCGTTGCGTGCCGATTCGCGGCGGATGGTGGCGTCGTGGTGCAGCGGGAAGCGCAGGTCGTACAGGCGCTGCTCCTGCGGCTGCTTGCCGAGCGCGAACACGGCGCGGTCGAACCAGCCGTTGTCCTGCGCCACGCGCACGGCGAGGCGACGCTGGGTGTCATCGAAGCGCGACAGTGCACTGTTCCATTCGGCCACGGCCCAGCCAGCGCGATCGATCTGGTACAACGCCATTGCGCGCTGGATGGCCGGGTCGCGCGCGATCACCGCCTGAGCCTGCGCGCTGTCGTTGGGCTGCCACGGGCACAGCGTGTAGCCCTGCTGCAGCTTGTCGGCGGCGAGGAAGCCGTGGAAGGTCGATGCACGCGCGGCCTCGCGGAACAGCGGCTGCGCCTGCTGGGCCTGGCCGGTCTTCTCCAGCATGCGGCCTTCGAAGTAGCGCCAGCGCGGGTCGCTGCGCTGCTTGCTGCCCATCTTGCGGATGGCGGTCAGCGCCGCGGTCCAGTCGCCGCGGGACATCGCTTCGCGCACGCGCCACTCGTGCAGGCGTTCGTCATAGGCCGACTCCGGCACCGCGTTGAGGCGGCGTGCCGAATCGGGCAGGTAGGACGCCACCGTCCACAGCGCGATCTGGTACAGCACCTGGCCCTGCTGGGCGGCACTCAGCCCCAGTGCCTGCGCGTACTGCGGCAGCTGCTGTTCGGTGGCGGCCGGGTCGGCCTTGGCCAGCTTGGCCAGGCCATCGGTGGCGATGCGCCGGCTGCGCTCGTTGCGGGGCCAGTTCAGGGCGCTGGCGTTGGGCTTGTCGACGAAGGCGGCGTAAGTGTTGGCCAGTGCCAGGTCAGTGGCAGGCAGGCCGCGGGCCGCGCTGCGCATCACGGCGGGCTGCTGCGCGTCGGCGGCAGCATCGATCCGTTCCCAGCGCAGGGCGTCGCTCAGGCCGCCTTGTGCCTGCAGCACGGTGAACACCGCATCGCAGCTGTCCGGCAGCGGCTTGCCGTTCTTGCGCCACAGCTCCTGTGCTTCGCTGATCCACTGCGGATCGACCTTGCCGGTCACCTGGCGCGCGGTCAGCTGCGCACAGCGCAGGCCGGCGTTGTCGGTGGGCGCCCAGTTGGCCAGCAGGGTCGGCCAGTCCTGGCGGCGGGCGAGCGAGGGCAGCCACACGCTGCGGAACGTGCTGGCCACGGCCTGGCCCTCATAGCGCTTGAGGAAGGCCTGTGCCTGCGCGGTATCGACGGTGTCGATGTTGCGGCGCAGGTTGGCGTACTCCAGCCAGCCATACGCCGGATGGCGGCTGAGCGCAGCGGCCTGGCCAGGATCGAACTGGCCGCGTTCGGCGGCCGCGATCGCGGCTTTCAACTGCGCGTTCTGGGCATCGAGGGACTGGGCATTGGCGCAGCCGATCAGCAGCGTGGTGGCCAAGGGCAGCAGGGACAGGGCGGTCGAAGAGCGTCGGGTCATGGCATGCAGCATAGCGGGCAGTGGCTGAATTCAGTTTCGCATTGCGTGCACGCAATGCGTGGGCAACGATAGCTGAATGACTCCGCACAGGCTCCTGCCGCAGGCGGGCGCAGGCGTCGTAACGTCGGCCTTGGGCGAACCGCCCGGCTGCAGGGAGCGGCACATGGCGTTCAGTAGCGCAGGAAGAAGCGGCCCGCTGGCGGACATCAATGTCACGCCACTGGTGGATGTGATGCTGGTGCTGTTGATCATCTTCATCGTAACCGCGCCGATCGTGGCCCGGCCGATTCCCGTGCAGTTGCCACAGGCCACCGATCGCACGATCGATCGCCCCGAACCGCCGCCGCCGATCGAGCTGCGACTGGATGCGTCGAACCAGCTGAGCTGGGATGGCCAGCCGATGGCGATCGGCGATCTGCAGGGGCGCCTGCAGGCGCAGGCCGGCGAGCATGCCGGCAACCTGCCGGAGCTGCGCATCGCCACCGATCCGGCGGCCGAGTACGAAGGCATGGCGCGGATATTGGCTGCGGCCGAAGCCACTGGCATGGAGCGCATTGCCTTCGTGCGGTGAGTTTCGTGCGGTGAGTCCGGCAACGGGCGGCCTGCCATCGGCAGGCCGCTCTTCCTGCGAGGGAACGTGGCATGCGATACGGGACACAGCACGCGGCCTCACTGATGGCCACCCCCAATCTGGCACCGCTGGTGGATGTGTTACTGGTGCTGCTGGCGCTGGTGATCACCACGCTGCCGATGGCGCAGGCGACCGGCCTCCTGGCGTTCCAGCAGCGCACCTCGTGCCCACCCTGGCCGGCGTCCTCACCCCAGCCGATCCACCTGCGCATCGACGCGGCGGGAGCGATGTTCTGGAATGGCCAGCCGCTCGACGCTGTCGCGTTGCAGCGGCACCTGGTGCAGGCGCAGCAGATGCCGCAGCAGCATCGCCCCTGGGTGCACCTGGCGACCGCTGACGACACCGACTACGAAGACATGGCACGCGTGCTGCTGGCCGTGAGCCAGCATGGGCTGCGCGTCGACGCGCCCGGTCACTAGCGCCCGCACCGACAAGTCCCCTTGATGAGCTGTGGCGGATCTCGGCGCGCGCTGACGCAGCCGGCATCAAAGTGGAGGGCGGTGAACAGTACCGTCCGGTTCTAATCGGTCCTCATCTGACGTAAATGGCTGTCAATTGCGTCAATTCCGCGTGAAAGAGTGTCGATCATCACGCCGTGATTTTTACCGCTTGTTTACAAAGGAGACGCTGCCGCCATGCAGGGGGGAGCGCGGCAGTCCATGTCCCGACATTCCTTTGGAGAGAGAGCGAATGAAGCACCTGCACCACCGCCCGTTGGCGGTTGCCGTCACGCTGTGCGTGATGGCCTTGGCACCCCTGGGTGCCGCTGCACAATCCACCACCAACCTCGACGCGGTGGAAGTCACCGGTACCCGCATCAAGCGCGCTGAAGTAGAGGGCCAGGTCCCGATCCAGACCCTGACCCGTGGCGACATCGAACGCACCGGCCTGACCTCGATCGGCGAAGTGCTGCAGCAGCTCACCGGTTCCGGCTCTGCGCTCAACGCCAAGTTCAACTCGTCCGGCAACTTCGGTTTCCCGCCCGATGGCAGTGGCGTGGGTGCCGGCTCGGCGCAGGTCGATCTGCGCCACCTGGGTGCCAAGCGCGTGCTGGTGCTGGTCGACGGCATCCGCTGGGTCAATGAATCGTCGGCGTCCGGTGTGGGCTCGGCCACCGACCTCAACACCATTCCGCTGGCCATCGTCGAGCGCATCGAGGTGCTGGAGGACGGTGCTTCGTCGCTGTACGGCTCCGATGCCATCGCCGGCGTGGTCAACATCATCACCCGCCGCGATTTCGATGGTGGGCAGGTGACGCTGAACTACGGCGAGTACAGCAAGGGCGACGGCACGCAGAAGGGCGTGGACCTGGCCTGGGGCAAGAGTGGCGATCGCTTCAGCCTGTTCCTGGGCGCCAGCTGGACCAAGCAGGACCCGGTATTCGCCAAGGATCGCGAGCAGTCACGCTTCCCCATTCCCGGTACGGGCCTGGCGTTCGGCAGCGGTGGTATTCCGCAGGGCCGTTTCATGTTCACCGACCCGAACACCGGTGCGGTGCAGAACATCGTGCCCAATACCGGCGTGAGCAATCCGCGGTACGACGGCAGTGCCGGCTGCAGCCGCACGGATGACTATCACTGCTTCACCACCGCCGACCGCTTCAACTTCGCCGAATACAACATGGTGCTGACGCCGTCGGAGCGCAAAGGCCTGTTCGGCCAGTTCCGCTTTGACATCACCGACAACGTGCAGTGGTACATCAAGGCGCTGGGCAACCGCCGCGAGTCGACCAACCAGGCCGGCCCCGAGCCGCTGTTCTTCGGCCCCGATGGCGCCACCGGCAATCCGTTGGCCGACAACATCGTGGTCTCGCGCCTGAACCCGTACAACCCGTTCGGCTTCGATCTCGTCTCCGGCGACAACATGAGCCTGATCGGTCGTCGCCCGGTGGAGGGCGGTGCGCGCGTGTTCAAGCAGAAAGTGGACACCACCTACTTCGCCACCGGCCTGGTCGGTGACTTCCATGCCGCCGACCGCAGCTGGTACTGGGACGTCAACGGCATGTACAGCAAGAACAAGGCCGAGCAGACCAACTACGGCAGCTATGACATCTACAAGGTGAACATGGCGCTGGGCGATCCCGCGGTGTGCGCGGCCACGCCTGGCTGCGTGCCGTTGAACATCTTCGGTGGCGCCGGTTCGATCACCCCGGACATGCTGAAGTGGATCCAGCCGGTGGTGCGCGACCGCAGCCAGAACGAACTGAGCCTGTTCACCGCCAACCTGTCCAGCGAGCTGTTCTCGCTGCCGGCCGGTCCGGTGTCCTTCGCCACCGGCTTCGAGTACCGCAAGTACAAGGGCGCCTACCAGCCCGATCCGCTGACGGTGATCGGCCACTACAACGGCGTGCCGTCGCAACCGACCTCCGGTTCCTACGACGTCAACGAGGCCTACCTGGAGTTGAGCGTGCCGATCTTCGCCGACTCCTCGTTCGGCAAGAAGCTGGACCTGAGCCTGGCCGGCCGCTATTCGGACTACTCCACTTTCGGCGGCGAGTTCACGCCCAAGTACGGCCTGCGCTGGCAGGTGACCGATGACTTCGTGCTGCGCACCACGTACGCCGAGGGCTTCCGCGCACCGTCCATCGGTGAGCTGTACGGCTCTGCCGCACGTGCCGACCTGCAGCTGTTCGATCCGTGCTCGGTGGGCCTGGGCGGCACGCCGCCGCGTGGCAGCGCGGCCAACTGTGCTGCACTGGGCGTCCCGGCCGGCTTCCAGCAGGCCAACTCGCAGATCTCGGTGACCACCGGCGGCAACCGCGAGCTGGACCCGGAACGCTCGCGCAGCTTCAGCGCGGGCTTCGTGTGGAGCCCGTGGTTCGGCAACAACGCCTCGTGGTCGGAGCGCTTCGATGTGGAAGTCACTTTCTACCGCCATGCCATCGATGGTGCGATCCAGGCCATCAACGCGCAGACCCAGCTGGACCTGTGCGTGGATACACTGGACCCGATCTACTGCAACGGCATCACCCGTGCCAGCACCGGTGCGGTCAGCAGCTTCAACAACCGCCTGACCAACCTGGGTTCGATCAAGACCGACGGTTGGGACGTGGATCTGTTCTGGACGCTGCCGCAGACCTCCATCGGCCAGTTCAAGCTGGGGTGGAAGAACACCTTCGTCGGCCGTTACGAGGCCACTGGCGCGGCCGGGCAGAAGCAGCCGCAGAAGCCGGGCGTGGAAGTGGCCGACAGCTCGATCCCGGAGTGGACCAGCAATGCCAGCCTCGGCTGGACGATGGATCGCTGGAGTGCCAACTGGACGGTGCGCCACATCTCCGAGCTGACCGAGAACTGCGGCGATGCGGCGGCCTTCCCGGTGTGCAGCAACCAGGCTGCGGGCACCAACACGCTGTCGGCCACCACCTTCCACGACATGCAGGTGGGCTACAAGATCGACTGGATGAAGGGGCTGCAGCTGACCGCGGGCCTGAACAACGTGTTCGACAAGGATCCGCCGATCTGCCTGTCGTGCTCGTTGAACGGCTACGACGCTTCGACCTACGACATCCCGCGTGGCCGTTACTGGTACCTGCGCGCGGACCTGCGCTTCTGATGTGACGGTGGCAGCGCCGGTCAGTTCCGGCGCTGCCTTGCGGGTGTAGAGCCGAGCCCGCGCTCGGCTGATTCTCTGAGCCGAGCATGGGCTCGGCTCTACAGGTGCGGGGCGTGCGAACCCCGCGTCTGATCAGAACGCCCAGGTGAACGTCAGCGAGCCATTGCGGCCATCGCCGTACGCACCGTAGCCGGTGATCTGCGAGTAGTACTTCTTGTCCAGCAGGTTGTTGAGGTTGGCCTGCACGCTGAACTCCGGCGAGATGCGGTAGCGCACGAAGGCGCTGACAAGTGCGTAACCTTCCTGCTCGAAGCGACCCACCACCGGCGCGGCGTAATAGATGCGGTTCTGCCAGTTGGCACCGCCACCGATGGTCAGTTCCTGCAGCGACTGCGGGGTGTAGCTGGTGAACAGCTTCAATGCGGTCTGCGGCAGGTTGGCGTTGATGTCGGCGCCGCTGATGTCCTTGGCCACATAGCGCGAAGCACCGAAGGTCGCGTTCCAGCCCGGTGCCAGTTCGCCGTTCACTTCGAATTCGAAGCCACGGCTGACGGTGCCGCGTGCGGCGATCGAGGCGAACTCACCCGGACGGCCGATGATCGGCTCGCTGGTGACCTGGGCGACGTTGTCCTGCTCGATGCGGAACACCGCCAGCGAGGCGTTCAGCCGGTTGTCGAACCAGGCACCCTTGACGCCCACCTCGTAGCTCTTGCCGTCGACCGGGTCGAGATAACGGTCGTTGCGGTCACGTGCGGTCTGCGGCTGGAAGATCTCGGTGTAGCTGGCGTACGCGGAGTAGGTATCGTTGATGTCATACACCAGGCCGGCGTACGGGGTGGTCACCTTGTGTTCGCGGTCGTCGTTCTCGCCTTCGCTCTTCCAGTTGGTGTAGCGCGCACCGAGGATCAGCTTCAGCGGATCAGCCAGCGACAGACGGGTGGCGGCATAGCTGGCCTTCTGGGTGATGGTGCCCTGGCTGGCCAGCGCCAGCGGGTTCCAGTTCGGCTGGGCGATGTTGCCGGTCCAGTCGAGATAGGAGCTGAAGGGATTCCAGCCGGTGCCGGGGCCACCCATCTGGAAGTCACCGTAGTTGGCGAATTCGCGCTTGTTGTAGCTCAGGCCGGCCATGAACTGGTGCTCGCGGCCGAACAGCTGGAACGGGCCGTCGATGTAGCCATCGATGCCATCGACCTTGCGCTCGGTGTTGTAGAAGCCGGCCATCGGCGTGACGCCGGTGCCGGTGGCCTTGTCGAACGCGGTGTAGGACGGATAGAACAGCTTGTCGTCGGCGTTGGTGCGGTCGTGGGTGGCGCCGATCCTGAACTTCCAGCCGTTGCTGAAGGCGTGCTGCAGGGTGGCAAACGCGCGCTTGCTGGTGGTGTCCCAGTAGGTCCAGTCCGGCGACGGATTGAACGAGGTCGGGTAGTTGGTCGGGCTGCCATCGGCGTACCACATCGGGAAGCCGCCCCAGGTCGCACCATTGGCGCGCTTCTGCTGGTAGTCGTAGCCCACGCTCAGCTGGGTGTCCGGGGTCAGGTCGGCATCGATGACGGCGTAGCCCAGCGTCTTGCGCTGGTTGTAGCGGTCCATCTGGCCGTCGGTATCCAGATAGCTGCCGATCACGCGCCCGCGCACGCTGCCGCTGGCGTTGAGCGCGCTGCCCACATCCACCGTGGTGCGGGTGCGGCCCCAGCTGCCGACGTTCACCGACACGCTGCCGGTCAGCTCGGCGCTGTCGGCATGCTTGCGGATCAGGTTCACCGAAGCGGACGGGTTGCCGGCGCCGCTGAGCAGGCCGGTGGCGCCGCGCACCACTTCCACGCGGTCGTACAGCGCCAGATCCAGGCCGGAATCACCGTAGCTCCAGTTCTGCACCATCTGCGTCGGCAGGCCGTCGAACTGGTAGGCATCGATGTAGAACCCACGCGCGTAGAACTCGGTGCGCTCGCTGTCGGACTGGGTGCTGGTCACGCCGGTGGTGTTGGCCAGCACGTCGATGATGTCGTCGAGCTTCTGATCTTCGATGCGCTGGTGGCTGATGATGCTGACCGACTGCGGGATCTCGCGCGGAGCCAGGTCGAAGCGGGTACCGGCCGAGGTGCGGCGCACCGAATAGCCTTCGGCGCGTTCGCCCTTGACCACGACCTTGTCCAGCGTGGTCGGGTCGGCGGCGGTGTCGGCGAAGGCGGCCGGGGCCACGGCGCTGAGAATGGCGAGCACGGCAACGGACAGCCGCTGCGGCTGCGGGATACGGAAGGCGGAACGGGTCATGGGGGTCCTGGACGAGCACGCGCGCTCGGCCGGCATCCAGAAGGCGAGGCGCTACGGGTGGGAAACGGGCGGGCAGGCCGTCCTGGCACCACCGGAAACGAAATAAATGGTAATACGAACTATTCCTATTTACAAATCATGAACGAGGAAGACGCTCGCGCAGGGCGCGACGCAGTAGATGGGATTCAGCGCAGCAGCGGCAGTGGATCGCGCGCGCCATCGGCGCCGTAGATGCCCCAGTGCAGGTGGGGTGGCGTGCCCTTGGCGTTGCCGCTGTCGCCTACATGCCCGATCAGGTCGCCGGCCTGGACCACCTGGCCGCGCGACAGGCCCTCGGCCCAGTCGTCCAGATGCGCGTAGTAGTAACGTTCGCGCCCGGGCCCGATCACCCAGACCTGGCGGCCACCGAGGCCGCGCTCGCTGACATCCACGACGACGCCAGCGGTGGCACTGCGCACCGGGGTGCCGCGCTTGGCGAAGATGTCGATGCCGGCGTGGGAGCGGTCACGGCCACGTGGTGCGCCGAAGGTGTCGGCGATCTGGCGTGGCCGCACGCCGTCCACCGGCACCGCCAGTTGCGTGGCCGGCGGCATACGAGAGAGTGTCCACAGCAGCTTCGGCGCAGCGGCCCATGGGCTGTTCCACAGCGCCATCGCGGCAATGAGGGCGATGGCCAGCCACAGGCCGCGCAGCAACCAGCGGCGCAGGCGACGGGCGGGGGAGGGCGATGTGTCCATGGTCTCCGACTGTAGCGCCGAGCCATCCTCGGCGGCTGTTGCTGTGCGGTCAAAGCGCAGTCGAGCATGGCTCAGCGCTACAGAACCGGGGCCAGCGGCACTTCGAAACTGCGCTTCAACGTCCCCAGCGCGACCGACGTACGGAAGCGCTCGATGTTGTCATCGCCGCCGAACAACCGCTCGGTAATGGCCTCGTACTCTTCCATCGACGCCGCCGAAAGCAGCAGCAGGAAATCGCCATCGCCGGTGATCGCGTAGCACTGCTGCACCGCCGGGTCGTCCTGCACGCGGCGCTTGAACGGCGCCACGTGATCACGTTGCTCGCTGACCACGCGCACTTCGACGATGATGGTCAGTGGCCGCCCGACCTGGGCGGCGGCGATCACCGCCACATTGGCCGCGATCACGCCGCTGTCCTGCAGGCGCTTGATGCGGCGCTGCACGGCCGGCGTGGACAGGTGCACGGCCTCGGCGATTTCGCGCTGCGGCAGGGTGTTGTCCCGCTGCAGCAGGTCGAGGATGGCGCGGTCGAAGCTGTCGAGCACGGGGGCGGTGGCCATGGCGAGCAGAAGTTGCACGAACGGGCTGTCAATTGAGCCAAGTGCTCGGCGCTGGCGCAATAGACTTTGCCCATGCAGACCTCACGACTCGCGCCGATGTTGCCGGCGCTGGCGGTGCTCGGCTCGGTCACCTCGCTGGCCATCGGCACCTCCTACGCAAAACACCTGTTCCCGCTGATCGGCGCGCAGGGCACCAGCGCGCTGCGCGTGGGCTTCTCGGCGCTGTTGCTGCTGCTGTTCTGGCGGCCGTGGCGCTGGAAGACCAGCCGCCCGGATGCCATCACCATCCTGCGCTACGGCCTCACCCTGGGCCTGATGAACCTGCTGTTCTACATGGCCCTGCGCACCATTCCCTTCGGCATCGCGGTGGCCATCGAATTCACCGGGCCGCTGACGGTGGCCATGCTGTCGTCGCGACGGCCGATCGATTTCCTCTGGGTGGGCTGTGCGGCGGTGGGGCTGCTGTTGCTGCTGCCGATCGGCGGTGGTCCGGCGCTGGATCCCGCTGGCGTGCTGTATGCGATGGGGGCTGCGGCGTGCTGGGGCCTGTACATCGTGTTCGGCAAGCGTGCCGGCCACCTGCATGCCGGGCATTCGGTGTCGCTGGGGCTGCTGGCGGCATCCCTGGTGGTGGTGCCGGTGGGCGTGGCGCATGCCGGTGCCGCGCTGCTCGACCCGAAGATCCTGGCCGCCGGGCTGCTGGTGGCGCTGGTGTCCAGCGCGATCCCGATGTCACTGGAGATGATGGCGCTCAAGCGCCTGCCGAAGGAGACCTTCGGCATCCTGATCAGCATGGAACCGGCGGTGGCCGCGCTGTGGGCCATGCTTCTGCTGCACGAGCACCTGCATGGGCTGCAGTGGCTGGCGATCGGCTGCACGGTGCTGGCCTCGGTGGGCAGCACGATGACCGCGCGGCGCCTGAAGGCACCCGTCACCGCCTGAAAAAAGGGGACGGAGGGGATTAAGTCGTTTATGCCCCGATTTAGGGGGCGCCGGGCGGCGCCCGGCGCAGAGCGTGCGGACCAACGGTCCGCACCTACCGTAAGGGCGAGTCAGCGCAGGGTGTCGGCCGGGACGTCGATCTGCATCGCCAGGGCGAGGTGATCGGAGAACGCGGCTGGTACGGCTTCCACGGTACGAGTCTGCAGGCCACTGCTGACCAGGATGTGGTCGATGGCGCGGTCGGGGCGCCAGCTGGGGAAGGTCGGCACGATGCAGCCCGGGGGCTGCAGCCGGGTCTTCTGGTACAGCACCTGCATTTCCGGGCGTTCGGCCAGGCAGTTGAAGTCGCCCATCAGCACCGCGTTGGGGTGGTCGGACAGCAGCTCGGCGATGAAGCCCAGCTGCGACATCCGCGAGCCCGCGCCCAGTGACAGATGCGCCACCGCCACCGCCAGGCCATCGGTACCATCGCCGAACTTGGCCAGCAGCACGCCGCGCCCGCCGATGCGGCCGGGCAGGGCATGGTCCTGCACTTCCACCGGTTCCAGCTTGCTCAGCAGGCCATTGGCACTGGATGCCACGCCGCCCATGCGCCGGTTCGGCTGGTGGCTCCAGTAGTTGAAGCCGGCGCGCTGGGCCAGGTAGTGGGTCTGGTTGGTGAAGCCCGAGCGCAGGCTGCCCGGGTCGGCCTCCTGCAGGCCGACGATGTCATGGTCGCGCGCCAGGGTGGCGATCGCGTCCAGGCTGCTGCGCTTGCGCCCCGCCGGCAGCGCATGTGACCAGCTGCGGGTCACATAGTCGCTGTAGCGGCGGGTACTTGAGCCGGCCTGGATGTTGGCCGTCAGCAAGCGCAGGGTCCGTGTACGGGGGGAATTCACGGCCGGGAAATGCTTCTCTTGGATCAGTGAGCCTGGGCCGCACCGCGTTCGCGGGCGATCAGGTGGTCGGCGATGCGCAGCATGTCCGGGAAGCTCTTGCCCTTCACCAGATACTTGCCGTTGACGATGATCGACGGGGTGCCGCTGATCTGGCTGCGCTGGGCGAACTGCTTGGCCGAGTTGGTCTTGGCGTTCACCGCGAAGCTGCCCATGGTGGCGGCGAACTGCTTCGGATCCACGCCATAGGCGGCGTAGAACTTGGCGATGTCTTCCACCGAGTCACGGCCGCGCTCGCCCTTCAGGGTCTTCTGCGAGTGGATGGCGGCGTACAGCGCTTCGTGGGTCTTTTCCTGCACGCCCAGGGTCTGCGCGGCGTAGAAGGCACGGGCGTAGTCATCCCAGGTGCCGCCGAACATGGCCGGCACGTAGACGAAGTTCACGTCGCTGGGCAGGCCGGCCTTCCACGGGCCGACCAGCGGCTGGAATGCGGCGCAGGCCGGGCAGACGTAGCCGAAGATCTCGGTCACTTCGATCTTGCCGGCAGCCGGCTGGAACGGCTGGCCGTTCGGGATCACCTGGTAATCGGCGCCTTCCACCGGGGCCGGGCCGGTCAGCGCGGCGGTGGTCGGGGCCGGCGCCGCGGCGGGGGCGGCTTCGGCCGGGGCCTTTTCGCCTTCGGCGGCAGCCGGAGCGGTGCCTTCGCTGCCCGTGGCCGGCGCAGCGGCCGGTTCGGTGGTGGCCGGGGCGGCTGCCGGTGCGGCCGGGGCCGCGGTGGTGTTGGTGCTGCCGTCATCAGCCTTGCAGGCAGCCAGGATCGGCAGCAGCGCTGCGAGGGCGAGGGCGTAACGGATCTTCATGGAAACGTCTCCAGCATCTGGAAAGGTGGGGGCCGGCGCCAGGCGCCAGCCAGGGGGAAATGATGACATGCGGCGGCGACAGCGCCGTGTCGAGGGTGGGCGTTGGTTCAGCGGCCGCGGGCGGCGCGGGCCTGCGCGATCAGCGCCGAGGCGATGCGCAGCTGGTCGTCGAAGCTGTTGCCCCGCACCAGGTACTGGCCGTTGATGATGATGGCCGGAGTGCCCGGGATCTTGGTGCGCTGGGCGAACGCGCGCGCGGCCTCGACCTTCTTCTGCACGGCATCGCCGCGCAGCGCCTGGAGGTAGCGGTCCGGGGTCACGCCGTAGGCCTTGTAGAACGTGGCGAGCTCATCGGCCGAGACGTTCTGCATCGGCAGCGATCCCTGCTCGTGCAGGGCCTTGAACACGGCAGCGTGGCTGCGCTTGGCCACGCCGACTTCGTCGGCGGCGTAGTAGGCCAGTGCCCAGGCATCCCAGGCGCCACCGAAGGCCGCCGGCACCGGGGTGAAACGCACGTCGGCCGGCAGCTTGGCCGCCCAGGCTTCCAGCTGCGGTTCGAAATGGGCGCAGTGCGGGCAGGTATAGCCGAAGACCTCGACCACTTCGATCTTGCCGGCCAGCGGCTGGAACGGGCCTGGCTGGGCGATGCGCTCGTAGTCTTTGCCCTCGACCAGCGGGGCATTGGCGGGGGTGGCGGCGCAGGCTGCCAGCGGCAGCAGCACCAGCACGGACAACAGCAGGCGGGAAATCAACCTCATCGACACGCATCTCCGTTGAAAAAAGCAACGCCGGCGCGGTCGCCGGCGTGAAGGAAACATACCGCAGCCGTGGGCCGGCGTCGCGGCCCGGGCCGACCAGTGGTGGTCAGGGGGCGGCAGCCGGTTGCGTCGGCGTGGCCGCAGCGGCCACATCGTCGGCCTTGTTGTGCAGGCCCTGCAGGTAGCTCGACAGCGCCTGCACCTCCTGCTCGCTGAGCTTCTGCGCGACCGTGGCCATGATCTGGAAGTGCGCCTTGTCGGTCTCGTTGGTCTGGCCGGCCTGGTACTCCTGCAGGCGGCGCGCGACATAGCTGGCGTGCTGCCCACCGAGGTGCGGATAGGCCGGGCCGGGATTGCCGGCACCGCTGGGGCCGTGGCAGGCCATGCAGGCCGGCAGGCCGCGCTTGGCATCGCCGCCGCGGTACAGCTGCTGGCCGATCTCGTAGAACTTCATGCCCTTGTAGGGGCCGTCGGTGACCGCCGTGTCATCGGCGATGCCCGCGTTGGCCTTCTGCGTGGCGAAGTAGGCGCCGATATCGCGCATGTCCTGCGGGGTGAGGTTCTGCACGAACGGCACCATCGCCACCGCGGCGCCGGAACTGCGCTGGCCATTGGCGATCAGGGCCATCTGCTGGGCCACGTAGCGTTCGCTCTGGCCAGCGATGGACGGATACATCTCCACCGTGGAATTGCCGTCGGCGCCATGGCAGGCCGCACAGGCCGTCGCCTTGGTCTGGCCGGCCTTGGCATCGCCCCAGTGGGTCTTGCTGAAATCCACCTCCAGCGAGGCGGTGTTGATCGGCCCGTTGTCGGGCAGCGGGGTCAACGTGGTCTGCGCGAACGCAGCAGCGGCAACGACTACAGCAGTGGCAAGGGCGGATACGGCAAGAACGCGAGCGTGGCGCATGCTGAAGCTCCGTATGGACCGGGCCGGGCGGTGGCCGCCGGCATCGCCCGGATTATCAACGCCGTTTCCGCGCACGGTCAACGCAGCAGTGCAGCAAAATGCCCGCAGAGGCCGCCGGCACGGGCGCGCGGCGCCGCAACATGCGATCCTAGGCACATGTCATTGCTCATCGAACGCGCCCGTTACCACCTTTCGGCCCACAACGTGCGGCAGCTGCCGCCCGACGAAGGGGCTGAAGTGGCCTTCGCCGGCCGCTCCAACGCCGGCAAGTCCAGTGCGCTCAACGCGCTGACCCGCCAGAACGCCCTGGCCCGTGTCTCCAAGACCCCTGGCCGTACCCAGCAGCTGGTGTTCTTCCAGGTCACCCCGGAAGCACATCTGGTCGACCTGCCAGGTTATGGCTACGCCAAGGTGCCGCTGGACCTGCAGGCGCACTGGCAGGCCTTCATCGACAAGTATTTCCGCACCCGCGAAGCCCTGAAGGGGCTGGTGGTGGTGATGGACATCCGCCATCCGTTGAAGGACTACGACCGGCAGATGCTGTCCTATGCCGTGCAGCGTGGCCTGCCGGCGCACGCGCTGCTGACCAAGGCCGACAAGCTCAGCCGCAGCCAGCAGATGCAGTCCCTGCAGAAGGTTCGCAAGGAGCTGCAATCGGCCTATGGCGACAGCGTCAGCGTGCAGGTGTTCTCCGGCGAGGACCGCACCGGCGTGGACGAAGCCCGCGGCGTGATCGGCGGCTGGCTGGGGCTGGAATAAGGCATTTACGGTCGCCCGGCTGGCAGCCGGGCGCTACCGGGCAGCCGGGCGCTACCCGATCGGGTGGGTGCCGACCTTGGTCGGCACACCCTCACAACGGCGAATACTCCGCCGGCACCCACGCATAGGCCTGGTCCTCACCACGCACATGGCCCAGGCCCGGGAACGGCAGGTGCGCACCGGCCACCCACCAACCGTTGGCGGTGGCCTGCTGCAGCAGCCCGCGACGGCTGGCGATGGCCGCCTTGCGGTCCGAATCGGCCTCGAATGCCGCTTCCGGGTGCGCGAACTGCACCGCATGGAAGTGCAGCACATCACCCCACACCAGCAGTGACTGGCCCTGGCTGTCGAACCGGTAGGAGACATGGCCGGGGGTATGGCCGTGGGTGTCCATCGCCACCGCGCCACCGGGCAGGGCATCGCCGGGGCTGAACGTGCGCAGGTGGCCGCTGGCCTGGTAGGGCGCGACCGCGTTGCGTGCCAGCGGGAAGGCGAAGCGCACGCCCTTCGGCGCCGTGGCCTCGCTGGCCGGGCTGAGCCAGTAATCGGCATCGGCCTTGGACAACCACACCGTGGCATTCGGGTAGGCCGGCTTGCCCTGCGCGTCGAGCACGCCGCACAGATGGTCCGGGTGGGCGTGGGTCAGCAGCACCTCGTCCACCTCGGCCGGGTCCACGCCGGAGGCGCGCAGGTTGCCCAGCACCTGGCCCAGGCCGGGGCCGAAGCACTGCGCGGTGCCGGTATCGACCAGGGTCAGGTGGTTGCCCTGGCGCACCAGGAAGGCGTTGATCGCGGTCTGCAGGCCCTTCTTGTCTTCCGGTACGTAGCGGCCTTCCAACAGGCGGCTGACCAGTGTCGGCGGCACGTCGACCACTTCCTGCCGGCCCAGCGCGACCACGCCGTCGAACAGGGCGGTGACCTGCAGCGCACCAACGCGCTGGTGGTAGACGCCGGGCACCTGCTGGGTGGGAGCGGGCGAGGTGGCTTCGGCCAGTGCAGCCAGCGGCAGGGACGACAGGGCCAGCAGCAGGGCGCCGCGCAGCGGCAGGGGACGCAGGATCATGGCGGTTCTCGGTGGATGACGGGCGGTTCCGTTGTGCCCAGCGTGCCGTGGCCGGCGTGTGCACGGCGCTCAAACCACTGCGCGGAATGCTCAGGGAGGGGGTGTTGTCTGCAGGGCTGCGCCCTGCACCTGCTACGAGCCAGGGCAACGGCCGAAGCAACAGCAACAGCGACAGCGGGCTATCCGTGGGATGGCGGGGTGGGTCCGGTTGCGGGAGACGCCGTAAACCCGTCCATGGGGGCTTGGCCGCGGCATCCATGCCGCGGACACTCCCGCAACCGGACCC
>NZ_JCACKF010000026.1:0-64880 GCF_059505245.1 Stenotrophomonas sp. | reverse complement strand
GGACACGCCGTAAACCCATCCCTGGGGGCTCGATGGCGCCATCCATGGCGCCAACGGTCCCGCCTGCCCACACCGCCCCGCCTCTGACAGATTCCGGGTGTCTGCCGGGCTTGGGGTCGGATCCCTCTGCTGCGCAGAGGGCTCTGACCCCTGAATCTGTCTGTGCGGGCTGGAGGCGCTAAAATGGCAGGATGATCGCCAACACCGCTGCCTACCATTTCGCCGTCATCGACGCCCCCCAGGCCCTGTGCGACCAGCTGCTGGCGCGTGCCCAGGCGGCCGGGTTGCGGGGCACGATCCTGGTGGCGGGTGAGGGACTGAACCTGTTCCTGGCCGGCGCGCCGGAGGCGGTCGAGGATTTCTACGCCGCGCTGCATGCCGATGCGCGTTTTGCCGGGATGCGGGTCAAGACCAGCCTGAGCGAGCACCAGCCGTTCGCGCGGCTGAAGGCCAAGGTGAAGGACGAGATCATCAGCTTCCGCCGCGATGACGGCCAGCCGCTGGACTATCCGCGTGCACCGGCGGTCGATCCGGCCACCGTGCAGCGCTGGCTGCGGCAGGGCCACGATGACGCCGGCAAGCCGGTGGTGATGCTCGATACCCGCAACCTGCAGGAAGTGGAGTACGGCACCTTCAAGGATGCGCTGGTGCTGCCCATCCACAAGTTCACCGACCTGCCCGAGGCGCTGGCGCCGCATCGCGAGGCGCTGAAGGACAGCACCGTGGTCAGTTTCTGCACCGGCGGCATCCGCTGCGAGAAGGCCGCACTGTGGATGGCCAACGATGGCATGGACAACGTGCTGCAGCTCGATGGCGGCATCCTCGGCTACTTCGAGGAGGTCGGCGGCGAAGGTTATGAAGGCCGCTGTTTCGTGTTCGACGAGCGCGTGGCGCTGGATGCCGAACTGAACCCGATGGTCGACCAGCCGCTGCCGGAGCCGCGCCCCAGCGCGTTCTGACACGCTTCGGTAGAGCCGGCCGCTGGCCGGCTGCCAGGGCACTTTGCCTGCCGGCCAGCGGCCGGCACTACCAATCGCGCTTGGCGCCGCGGATCAGGGCACCCCGGATCGGCCGGGTCAGCCCTGAACCGGCTCCGCGGGAATCAGCATCCCGCCACCGTCACTGGCCGCTGCGCCTGGCCGACCCCATGCAGGGGAGATCCTGAGACGGAAAACCGCTGATGATCCCGTTGTCGATCCTTGACCTGGCCCCGGTCTGCGAGGGCAGTGACACCACCGCCGCCTTCGCCAACATGCTGGAACTGGCCCAGCACGCCGATGCGCTGGGCTACCGCCGTTACTGGCTGGCCGAACACCACAACATGCCCGGCATCGCCAGCGCGGCCACGGCCGTGCTGATCGGCCACGTCGCGGGCGGCACCCGGCGTATCCGCGTCGGTGCCGGCGGCATCATGCTGCCCAACCATGCGCCGCTGCAGGTGGCCGAGCAGTTCGGCACGCTGGCTTCGCTGTATCCGGACCGCATCGATCTCGGCCTCGGCCGTGCGCCGGGCACCGATCAGCCCACCGCGCGTGCACTGCGCCGCTACTTCGACAGCGCCGACCAGTTCCCGCAGGACGTGCGCGAACTGCTGCACTACTTCGAGCCGGTACAGCCCGGGCAGGCGGTGCAGGCGGTTCCGGGCGGTGGCCTGCGGGTGCCGACCTGGATCCTGGGGTCCAGCCTGTTCGGCGCGCGCATGGCCGCCGCGATGGGCCTGCCCTATGCGTTTGCCTCGCACTTCGCGCCCGATGCCATGGACGAGGCGCTGGCGGTGTACCGCCGAGAGTTCCGCCCCTCGGCCACGTTGAACCAGCCGCACGCGATGCTGGCCCTGAATGTCGTCGCCAGTGACAGCGAGGCCGAATCGCGCCGCCTGTTCACCAGCCAGCAGCAGAGTTTCGTCAACCTGCGCCGCGGCCGGCCGGGCAAGATTCCGGCGCCGATCGACGACATCGAAGCCTTCTGGGAGCCGCACGAAAAGCTCGGCGTGGAGCGGGCCCTGGCCTGCACCGTGCTCGGCGATCCGCAGCAGGTGGCCGATGGCATCGCCGCGTTCGTTGAGCGCCACTCGCCGGACGAGCTGATGCTCACCGCCAACCTGCATGACCACCGTGCGCGCCTGCGTTCGTTCGAACTGGCGATGCAGGCCTGGCATGCCCGCCACGCGGGCTGAACAATGGCGTCACGGCCCGTTGCAGCCGCGACGGGTCTGATGGGGGCTCTACCCATTGGAGCCTCCCATGGCGGATACCCGCGCCGAACACATCGCCCAGCTGGCCGAACTGATCAAGGACGTGGAGGTGGCGATGTTCACCACCACCGGCGTCGACGGACGACTCTACAGCCGGCCGCTGGCCACCCAGCAGGTCACCTTCGACGGTGACCTGTGGTTCGTCATCACCGCCGACAGCCCGAAGGTTGCCGAGATCGCGCTTGATCCGCACGTCAACGTGGCCTATGCCTCGCCATCGAAGAACACCTATGTGTCTGTGGCGGGGCGCGCGCGCATCGTTGACGACCGCGCGAAGATCGAGGAACTGTGGTCGCCGGCGATGAAGCTGTTTTTCCCGGGCGGCAAGGACGACCCGAACCTGCGCCTGATCCACGTGCGGGCCGACTCGGCCGAGTATTGGGATGGTCCGGGCACGCTGCTGGGCAAGGCGTTGAATTTCGTGCTGTCGGCGGTGCAGGACGAGCCGGCGCAGTTGGCCGACAATGGCTTCATCGATCTTCGGTGAGGATCGATATCCGGTATTGGTAGTGCCGGACGCTGGCCGGCAGACCTGGAAACGTGGCAGCCGGCCAGCGGCCGGCTCTACCGGATTCCGGCTCAGAACCAGCGCTGGAACAGGTCCACCGTGTAGCCCACCAGCTGTCCCGAACTGAAGCCGAAGAACGCGATCGCCGCCAACGCGGCGATCCAGTTGAACAGCATCAGCGCGCCATCGCGTTCCAGCAGCGCCAGCGAGAACAGCAGCAGCTGGAAGCCGAACAGGAAATTGGTGAAGGGGATCGGCAACGAGAGCAGCAGGCCCAGCAGCACCAGCAGCAGGCCGCTGAAGGCGTGGGCGGGGAGGGGTGTCAACAGCTGCGGCAGGCGTGGCCTCAGCATCCTGTCCAGGCGCCGCAGTGGGCGGTCGATGCGGTCCAGGAAACGGTGCATGGTGCCGCGCTTGGGTCCGCGGCGGGCAATGAAGCCGGGCAGCCACGGCCGGCGCAGGCAGAACAGCATCTGCAGGCCGATCAGGATCACCAGTGGGCCGCTGACCGCGCCACCCATGCCCGGGATCGGGATGAACGAGGGCAGGATCGCCACGAACAGGAACACGCCGAACGCGCTCTGCTGCAGGTTGCTCAGGATCTGGCCGAGCGGCATGTGCTCGGCCGGGTCGCCGGAAGCGAACATCTCCAGCAGGGTGCGGATGCCCTCGTTGCGGTAGGCCGGGCGCTCGGCGCCTGGACCCTGGCCGGCCTCAGGCGGTGAGCTCATCGGCCTGCTCGTCGGACAGCGTGCGCAGCAGCAGCTTGTCCACCCGCGCACCGTCCAGGTCGACCACTTCGAAGCGCCAGCCGGCCCAGTCGAAGTACTCGCCTGCGTGCGGGATGCGGCCGAAGTAGTGGATGCACATGCCGGCCAGGGTGTAGTAATCGCCGTCCTCGGCATCGGGCAGCTCGTTGCTGCCGATCAGTTCGCGCAGGTCTTCGATCGGCAGCGAGCCGTCCACCAGCAGCGAACCGTCCTCGCGGGTCACCACCAGCGCGTCTTCATCGGCATTCTCCACCGCCTGCAGGCGGCCGACCACGGCGCCCATCAGGTCGCTGATGGTCACCAGGCCCTGGATCTCGCCGTACTCGTCCACCACCAGCGCCATCGACTGCTGTTCCTCGCGGAAGATCTCCAGCAGCTTCATCGCGTGGGTCGATTCGGACACGTAGAGCGGTTCGCGCAGCGTCTGGAACAGCGCGTTGTCGCCACGTGCCATGCGCGTGGCCAGCGATTTCAGTTCAAGTACGCCGACCACGTCCATGTCGTTGTCGCGGTACACCGGGTACCGCGAGAACTCGTGCTCGGCCATGATTTCCAGGTTGCGCTCCAGCCCGGCCTGGGTGTCCAGCCAGGCAATGCGGTTGCGCGGGGTCACCAGGCTGTCGGCGGTGCGGTCGCCCAGGCGCATGACGCGGTTCATCATGTCACGCTCGTGGGCGTCGATCACACCGGCTTCGTGGCTCTCGGCCACCAGCATGCGGATCTCTTCTTCAGTCACCGAGGCGACTTCGTCCTTGCCCAGGCCGAACAGGCGCAGCACCAGCTGGGTGGTCTTGGACAGCAGCCAGACGAAGGGCAGGGCCAGCTTGGCCAGCCAGCTCATCGGCATCGCGACCAGGCCGGCAATGGCCTCCGAGCGGGTCAGCGCCAGGCGCTTGGGCACCAGTTCGCCGAAGATCAGCGTGATGAAGGTGATCAGGCTGACGGCCAGCGCGGTACCGATGTTGCCCGCGTACGCAAACCCCGGCATCAGCCCCTGGATCCAGCCGGCGAAGGCCTCGCCCAGCGCCTCACCGCCGAGGTAGCCGGTCAGCACGCCGATCACGGTGATGCCGATCTGCACGGTGGACAGGAAGCTCTCCGGCTTCTCGGACAGCTCCAGCGCCTTGGCCGCGCGCTTGGAGGTGGCAGCCATCTGCTTCAGGCGGCTCTTGCGCGAGGTCATGACCGACATCTCGGACATGGCGAAGAAGCCGTTCAGCAGAACAAGCGCGAAGACAATCAGGATCATTTCAAACACGGGCGTCGTCCCCGGTTGGTGGCAGGGAGGGCGGGTGCTGGCGATGGCGGCAGGCGCTCAGGAACGGGGTCCGGCGCGGCGCAGGGGGATAAGGGTCGTCGTCCATAAGGTGCGCCCGAAGGCGCGCTGGCATCTTAGCAAAGGGGCATGGCAGGGTGGCAACCGCCTGTTCAGGTTGGGGGTTCCAAGGCCTCGAAAGGGGGCGGGGATACCCGTGATGGTCATCTAGCCGTCATAATTCCATCTGGTGCCGTCCTTCCCGCGACGGCTGACAGGTTTCTCAATGTTCTCTCTGCAGACCATTTTCGGTTCCGGCAAACAGTTCTACACCCTGCTCGATGAGGCTGCCGTCGCGGCTTCCGACGCCGCCAAGGCGCTGCATTCCATGCTGCGCGAGGCCGACCGCCAGCCCGCGCTGGACGCCTTCAAGCTGGCCCGCCTGCGCGAACGCGCGGCCTCGGACAAGATCAGCCAGGCGCTGGTGGACAGCTTCATGACCCCGATCGAGCGCGAAGACATCGAAGCGCTGGGCTCGGCGCTGTACAAGATTCCCAAGCAGATCGAGAAGTTCGCCGATCGCTATTCGCTGGCCACGACGCACTTGGAGCACATCGACTTCGCGCCGCGCGCGGCGATGCTCGAACAGGCCGCCGGCGTGGTGGTGGAGATGGTGGCCGATCTGCGCCACATGAACCTGGACCGGATGACCGCGCTCAACGAGAAGCTGCGCTCGCTGGAGAACGAGGCCGACCGCCTGATGCTCGAGCTGTACCGCGACATCTATTCGGGCCGCCTGGACAACCTGCAGATGTTCCTGCTGAAGGAATTCTTCGAGATCCTGGAAAAGGCCATCGACCGCTGCCGCGAGGCTGGCGTGGTGGCGTACCAGATCGTGTTGAAGAACAGCTGACGGACGCCGCCGCATGTTGACCCTTGTCCTGGTGGTGATCCTGGCCGCGCTCGTCTTCGAGTTCATCAACGGCTTCCACGACACTGCCAACTCCATTGCCACCGTGGTGGCGACCAAGGTGCTCTCGCCCGGCTGGGCGGTGATGCTGGCTGCCTTCATGAACCTCATCGGTGCACTGACCGGTACCGCGGTGGCGCTGACCATCGCCTCGGGCCTGCTCAACACCAACGTGGTCGAGGTCACCCCGCAGGTGATCCTGTGCGCCCTGCTGGGCGGCATCATCTGGAACCTGATCACCTGGTGGAAGGGCCTGCCGTCCTCGTCCTCGCACGCCCTGATCGGTGGCCTCTGCGGCGCCGGCCTGGCCGCCGCCCACAACAACTGGGACGCGCTGATCTGGTCCGAGCGCCTGGGCAGCTGGGCGCAGAACAAGGGCCTGCTGTGGAAGGTGTTCGTGCCGATGATCACCTCGCCGATCGCCGGTTTCCTGCTCGGCATCGTGGTGATGGTGCTGCTGTGGGCGCTGATAGCCGGCCTGGCCAAGATCGGTGGTGCCATCGGCCGCCTGGCCCGTCCGCGCATCGTCAACGCCTTCTTCGGCAAGGCGCAGATCGCCTCGGCGGCCTACATGGGCTTCGCCCACGGCCACAACGACGCGCAGAAGACCATGGGCATCATCGCCATGACCCTGATCGGTGCCGAAGCCACCGGCGCATTGAACGACCTGCCGTCCTGGCTGGCCTTCATGCACCCGGACGCGCATGCCGGTGACGGCATCGCGATGTGGATCGTGCTGACCTGCGCGGTGGTGATGGCGGCCGGTACCGCTTCGGGCGGCTGGAAGATCATCAAGACCCTGGGCCACAAGATGGTCAAGCTGCACCCGATCCACGGCTTCGCCGCGGAGACCAGCTCGGCCACCATCCTGACCCTGGCGGCCCACTTCGGCATGCCGGTCTCGACCACGCACAGCATCTCCACCGCGATCATGGGCGTCGGCTTCGCCAAGAACCCGCGCTCGCTGAAGTTCGGCGTGATCGAGCGCATCGTCTGGGCCTGGATCCTGACCATCCCGGCGGCCGGTGGCTGTGCGTACCTGATCCTGAAGCTGTTCGAGCTGTTCGGCTGGACCTGATCGCCACGCCAAGGTTGTAAACGAAAAGCCCGCCATATCAGGCGGGCTTTTTCATGGGCAAGAATTTTTCCGCACCCACCGTGTCGACCAAGGTCGACACCTACCAGAGCAGAATCAGGGTCAGGGCCCGTTGCCAAGCAACGGGATCCGCCCCGTGCCGACCAACGGTCGGCACCCACCAACAGCCCTCAGGAAGCCAGCTTTTGTAGTTGCCGTTGCCGTGGCTGTCAGCGGGTGCCGGGCCGCAGGCCCGGCCAAACCCCTTCAATTACGCTGGAACAACGCCTGTACATCCTTGCGGAACGCCGCCTGGCTGTCGGCCCGGCTGTAGAACATGTGCCCGCCCGGATAACTGCGCACCTGCACCCGGTCCGGATTGCTGCCCATCGTCGGCATCTGGTCCACGGTCAGGATCGAGCCCATGAACGGGCACGACAGGTCATTCCAGCCATGCACGATCAGCACCTGCAGATGCGGGTCGATCGCCACCGCCTGGCGCAGCTGGGTCACCGCACCCTGGCGCAGTTCGCCATTGCGGTCCCACAGCCGGTTCACGTCGTAGTTCAGCGCCTGGTAGCGCGCATCTACTTTCCAGCCGACCACGCGCGTCACGAAGTCGACCATCGCCGTGGTGGTCGGCGCGATGATGCTGTCCAGCAGTGGGTCGTTGGCGCGCTGCTCCGGATCATTCGGGAACGGATCGAACGCGGTCACGTTGGAGTCGTAGCGGCTGCCCAGCGTGCCCTTGTCGCGGAACACTTCACGCAGGTAGGCCTGGGTTTCCAGGCGCCCGCCAGCGCGGCGCACGAACTGCGGGTCCAGTCCGGTCAGCGCGGTGACCCGGCGCAGCATGGCTTCCGTAGCCTGCGGATCGCTGCGGCCCTTCATCAACGCGGTGGCGTAATCGCCACGGGTGTACTCCACCACCTCGCGCATCGCCGCATCGGTCAGCTTGCCCTGGCGCTCCAGGTGCGCCGCGGCGATCGACGGCAGCGTCTGCATCCACGCCATCGGCGAGACATCGGCGTTGTCTTCCAGGGTCGGGCTCAGGTAGGGCGAGACCAGCACCAGCCCGTTCATCGCCACGCCCAGCCGGGTCTGCAGGAAGTGGGTGATGCGCGGGCCGCGGTAGCCACCGTAGCTCTCGCCGGTCAGGTACTTGCGCGAGGCCATGCGCTGGTTGCGCAGCAGCCAGTCGTAGATCGAGCGCGACAGGTATTCGACGTCGGCACTGGGGTTGTAGAGCGCTTTCTTGGCTTCATCGTCGCCGATCCGCGCGCGGCTGAAGCCGGTACCGACCGGATCGATGAACACCAGATCGGTGAAGTCCAGCCAGGTGCCCGGGTTGTCGTGCAGGGTGGCCGGCGCCGATGCGCTGTCACCCTCGGAGCCGAAGGTCACCACCTTGGGCCCGATCGCGCCCATGTTGAGGTACACCGACGACGCACCGGGGCCGCCATTGAGCGCGAAGGTCACCGGCCGGTCCTTGCCCGGCATCGTGTAGGCGGTGAACACCACATCGGCGATCACCTTGCCCTTGGCATCGCGTACCGGCAGGGTGCCGACGGTGGCGGTGTAGTCCAGGGTGCGGCCGGCCAGGCGCATGCTCTGGCGGGCCGAGGCGTCGGCGGGCAGCGCAGGCGCTTCGGTCTTGTCGTCTTTCGGGTCGGGCTTGCCCTCGGCGTCGGGCGCGGCCAGCACGCTGGCAGGGGCGATGAGCAGGCCGACGCAGAGCGCGGCAGTGTGCAGCAGGGACTTCATGGCACCGGTTCGGCAGCGGAAGGGGGTTCCGATGCTAGGCCGGTGGCGGGCCATGCCGTATGTGTCCAAAGGCATGGCCGTGCGTTGAGCCCGCTACTGGCCAGATTGGGTCAAGCGGGGAGGGTGGCTGCGGCGTCGTCATCGGCCAGCAGGCCGTAGACGGCCGAGTCGGCCAGCTGCCCCTGGATGCGCCAGCGCTGGCGCAGCACCCCCTCGCGGTGGAAGCCCAGGCGTTCCAACACGTGCGCGGACGGCGCATTGCGCGGGTCGATCTCGGCTTCCACCCGATGCAGGTGCAGGGTGCGGAACAGGTAGGCCAGTACCTGTTGCAGGGCCTCGTGCATATAGCCCTGGCCCTGGCGATCGGGTGCCAGCAGGTAGCCGATCTCGGCGCGCGCCGCATCGCGGTCCACCGCGAATACCACGCAGATGCCCAGCAGCGGACCTTCCAGCGACTCGCGCACGGCCAGCTTCAGCTGGGTGCCGATGGCATGGGCGGCGAGGTCATCGTCGATCTGCTCGCGCGCTTCGGCCAGTCGCGTCCAGGCTGGATGGTTCCACCATCGCATGACATCCGGGTTGGACTGCAGCGTGAACAGCGCGGCGGCGTCGTCACGACGGATCGGGCTCAGGACCAGCCGTGCACTGTGCAGCGGCAGGCCGGGGAACAGCAGCGAGTGGCTGGCCAATACGATGGTCCACACGGGTGGACGCGCATTATGGCGCTGCCGGGTTTGCCGATGGGGGCGGATGGGGTCGGAGCGCATGGGGTCGGATCCGTTTCCTGACAGGAAACGGCTCTGACCCCACTGCCGCCAACCGGGTCAGAGCCCTTTCCTGCGGAAAGGGATCCGACCCCGCTCCGGATCAGACTTCCAGCGAAGCCAGATCGCCCTTCGACTCCAGCCAGCCCTTGCGGTCGGACGCGCGCTTCTTGGCCAGCAGCATGTCCATCAGCGAACGGGTCTGCTCGCCATCGTCCACGGTCAGTTGCACCAGGCGGCGCGTATCCGGATGGATGGTCGACTCGCGCAGCTGGTTCGGGTTCATCTCGCCCAGGCCCTTGAAGCGGGTGACGTTGACTGCGCCCTTGATCTTCTCGCGCTCGATCTTGTCCAGCATCGAACGCTTCTCTTCCTCATCCAGGGCGTAGAACACCTGCTTGCCCACGTCGATGCGGAACAGCGGCGGCATTGCCACGAACACGTGGCCGGCATCGACCAGCGCCGGGAAATGCCTGAGGAACAGCGCGGTCAGCAGGGTGGCGATATGCAGGCCGTCGGAGTCCGCGTCGGCCAGGATCACCACCTTGCCGTAGCGCAGGCCGGTGATGTCGTCCTTGCCGGGGTCGCAGCCGATGGCCACGGCCAGGTTGTGCACTTCTTCGGAGGCCAGCACGCTGTTGGACGACACTTCCCAGGTGTTGAGGATCTTGCCGCGCAGCGGCAGGATCGCCTGGAAATCCTTGTCGCGCGCCTGCTTGGCGCTGCCGCCTGCCGAGTCACCTTCCACCAGGAACAGCTCGGTGCGCGACAGGTCCTGGCTGATGCAGTCGGCCAGCTTGCCGGGCAGGGCCGGGCCCTGCGTGACCTTCTTGCGGACGACCAGCTTCTCGGTCTTCAGGCGCGCACTGGCGCGCTCGATGGCGATCTGCGCGATCTTCTCGCCCAGCTCCACGTTCTGGTTCAGCAACAGGCTGAACGCATCGTGCGCGGCGCCCTCTACAAAGCCGGCGGCCTGGCGCGAGGACAGGCGTTCCTTGGTCTGGCCGCTGAACTGCGGGTCGGTCATCTTCAGCGACAGCACGAACGACACCCGGTCCCACACGTCTTCCGGGGCCAGCTTGACGCCGCGTGGCAGCAGGTTGCGGAAGTCGCAGAACTCGCGCAGCGCCTCGGTCAGGCCGGTACGCAGGCCGTTGACGTGGGTGCCATGCTGGGCGGTCGGAATCAGGTTGACATAGCTTTCCTGGACCAGCTCACCTTCCGGCAGCCAGGCCACGGCCCAGTCCACCACCTCGGTGTCCTTCTTGAGGTTGCCGACGAACAGGTCGGCCGGCAGCGATTCGCGATCGCCCAGTTCCAGCTTCAGGTAGTCGCGCAGGCCGTCTTCGTAGTGCCAGGTATCGACTTCACCGGTGGCTTCGTCGGTCAGCTTGACGGTCAGGCCCGGGCACAGCACGGCCTTGGCGCGCAGCAGGTGCTTCAACGCGCGCACCGCGAACTTGGGCGTGTCGAAGTACTTCGGGTCCGGCCAGAAGCGCACGCGGGTACCGGTGTTCTTCTTGCCGACGGTGCCGACCACCTCCAGCGGCGTGGCGCGGTCGCCATTGCGGAAGGTGATGCGGTGTTCGGCACCTTCGCGCTTGATGTGCACCTCCACCAGGGTCGACAGCGCGTTGACCACGCTGACGCCGACGCCATGCAGGCCGCCGGAGAAGGTGTAGTTGTTGTTGCTGAACTTGCCGCCTGCATGCAGGCGGGTGAGGATCAGTTCGACGCCCGGGATATTCTCTTCCGGATGGATGTCCACCGGCATGCCGCGGCCGTCATCGCTGACCTCCACGCTGCCGTCCTTGTACAGGGTGATCTCGATCGAGCGGGCATGGCCGGCGAGGGCCTCGTCCACCGAGTTGTCGATCACTTCCTGCGCCAGGTGGTTCGGGCGCGCGGTGTCGGTATACATGCCGGGACGGCGCTTGACCGGGTCAAGGCCGGACAGGACTTCAATATCGGCGGCGTTATAGCGGGCGTTCATCTATCTTCTAAAGCGCGGAGCGACGCGCAAGTGTGCGGTCTGGACGGCGATTTTGCACGCCTGCGGTTCAGCCTCGGCGCCGGGGAGGGGGTAAAATGGCAGCCGCTGGAATCTGAACGCCGGCGGCCCCATCGGGTCGAAACATCCAAGCCATACCGCGAGGAGGACCTCATGAAGAAGTTGCTGACCGTTGCAATCCTGGCCGCTGCCGCCGTTGCAGTGCCGCTGGTGGTGGCGCAGAACGCGGGCCAGCCGGCCCCGCAGCAGGGTGACCAGGCCGACAAGGCGCAGGCCGAGGCCGATGCCAAGGCCAAGCGTCGTGCCCAGGCCAATGCCGAAATGAAGGCGCAGGGCCAGCCGGCCCCGCAGAAGGAAGAAGAGGAAGAAGCGCGCAAGAAGCGCTGATCCCGCAACCTGCCAAGCGCCCTTGCGACAAGGGGTGCGCAACGGAACGCCCCGCTCAGCGGGGCGTTTCTTTTTAGGAACGTGGCGTCTGCCCCTTGGGTTGGCGGCCATCAATCTGTAAACTATGGCTTTCCGGGAGTAAGTGCGTGTCCACCCTTTGCGAATGGGCTGGAGCGGCCAAGCGTGGCTTCCAGCATGGCGGGTCGCAGGTGACGGTCGATTTGGCCGGCACGGCCGCCCCGACCTCGCACGATGGTCCCCGTCCGGCGCCTGCCGCCGCACGGATCCGCACCTCCCTCGCTGTCCCAGCGAACCGGAAAACCCCCTCCGAGCACCATGCCCGCCCTCCGGGTGCGCGTGGTGTTGCCGTTTTCCATTTCCAGACAGGATGCTTGCAGCCATGACTCCCTTGATTTTCGTAACCGGCGGCGTGGTGTCCTCGCTCGGCAAAGGCATTGCCGCCGCGTCGCTGGCCGCCATTCTCGAAGCCCGTGGCCTGAAGGTCACGATGATGAAGCTCGACCCGTACATCAACGTCGACCCGGGCACCATGAGCCCGTTCCAGCACGGTGAGGTGTATGTCACCGACGACGGCGCCGAGACCGACCTCGACCTGGGCCACTACGAGCGCTTCGTGCGCACCCGCCTGAGCCGCAAGAACTCGGTCACCACCGGCCGCATCTACGAGAACGTGATCCGCAAGGAGCGCCGCGGCGACTACCTGGGCGCGACCGTGCAGGTCATTCCGCACATCACCGACGAGATCCGTCGCTGCATCGACGAAGCCACCGAAGGCTACGACGTGGCGCTGGTCGAGATCGGTGGCACCGTCGGCGACATCGAGTCGCTGCCGTTCCTGGAAGCGATCCGCCAGGTGCGCACCGAGCGTGGCCCGGAGAAGGCGCTGTTCATGCACCTCACCCTGGTGCCGTACATCGGCGCCGCCGGTGAGCTGAAGACCAAGCCGACCCAGCATTCGGTGAAGGAACTGCGTTCGATCGGCATCCAGCCGGACGTGCTGCTGTGCCGTTCCGAGCAGGCCGTGCCGGATTCGGAGCGCCGCAAGATCGCCCAGTTCACCAACGTCTCCGAGCGCGCAGTGATCAGCGTGCCGGACGTGGACGTGCTGTATCGCATTCCGTCGGGCCTGCACGCGCAGGGCCTGGACGAGATCGTGGTCAACCAGCTGAAGCTGGCCGACAAGGCCGGTCCGGTCGATCTGTCGATGTGGGAGGACGCAGTCGATGCGACCCTGCATCCGCTGGATGAAGTGACCATCGCCGTGGTCGGCAAGTACGTGGATCACCAGGATGCCTACAAGTCGGTCGGCGAAGCACTGAAGCACGGCGGCCTGCGCCAGCGCACCAAGGTCAACCTGAAGTGGCTGGAAGCACAGGATCTGGAAGGCACCGACATGGCCGCACTGGCCGATGTCGACGGCATCCTGGTGCCGGGTGGCTTCGGTGACCGTGGTTTCGAAGGCAAGGTGCTGACCTCGAAGTTCGCCCGCGAGCAGCACGTGCCGTACTTCGGCATCTGCTACGGCATGCAGGCGGCCGTCGTCGATTACGCGCGCAACGTGGTCGGCCTGGAAGGCGCCAACAGCACCGAGAACGACCGCCAGTCGCCGAACCCGGTGATCGGCCTGATCACCGAATGGCGCACCGCCACCGGCGATGTCGAGAAGCGTGACGACAAGAGCGACCTCGGCGGCACCATGCGCCTGGGCCTGCAGGAACAGCGCCTGAAGCCGGGCACGCTGGCCCGTGAGCTGTACGGCAAGGACGTCGTCGCCGAGCGCCACCGCCACCGCTACGAGTTCAACAACCGTTACCGCACCCAGCTGGAAGATGCCGGCCTGGTGATCGCCGGCAAGTCGATGGACGACACCCTGGTGGAAGTGGTCGAACTGCCGCGCGACGCGCATCCGTGGTTCCTGGCCTGCCAGGCGCACCCGGAATTCCTGTCCACGCCGCGTGATGGCCACCCGCTGTTCATCGGTTTCATCCGTGCCGCGCGCGAGCGCAAGGCCGGCGGCAAGCTGCTTTCCGAAGCGCGCGCCTGACTTGTGAATGGGGGCTTCGGCCCCCATCCTGCATGCTTCAACCCCCAGCGCACCGGCCCGGCCGGTGCTGCGGACAACAAGGAAACGCCATGAAACTGTGTGGATTCGAGGTCGGGCTGGACCAGCCCCTGTTCCTGATCGCCGGCCCCTGCGTGATCGAGTCGATGCAGCTGCAGCTCGATACCGCCGGCAAGCTGAAGGAAGTCACCGACAAGCTCGGCGTCAACTTCATCTTCAAGTCCAGCTTCGACAAGGCCAACCGCACCTCGGGCACCGCGTTCCGCGGCCCGGGCATGGAAGAGGGCCTGAAGGTCCTGGCCGAGGTCAGGAAGCAGATCGGCGTGCCGGTGCTGACCGACGTCCATGAGTACACCCCGATGGACGAAGTGGCCTCGGTGGTGGATGTGCTGCAGACCCCGGCGTTCCTGGTCCGCCAGACCGACTTCATCCGCAAGGTGTGCTCGGCCGGCAAGCCGGTCAACATCAAGAAGGGCCAGTTCCTGGCGCCCTGGGACATGAAGCCGGTCGTGGAGAAGGCCAAGGCCACCGGCAACGAGCAGATCATGGTCTGCGAGCGCGGTGCCAGCTTCGGCTACAACAACCTGGTCAGCGACATGCGCTCGCTGGCGGTGATGCGCGATACCGGTTGCCCGGTGGTGTTCGATGCCACCCACTCGGTGCAGTTGCCGGGCGGGCAGGGCACCAGTTCCGGTGGCCAGCGTGAGCACGTGCCGGTGCTGGCCCGTGCTGCCGTCGCGGTGGGCATCTCCGGCCTGTTCGCCGAGACCCATCCGGATCCGTCCAAGGCCCTGTCCGATGGCCCCAACGCGTGGCCGCTGGACCAGATGGAAGCGCTGCTCGAGACCCTGATGGAGCTCGACGCGGTGACCAAGAAGCACGGCTTCTCGCGCTTCGCGTGAGTCGTGACCCGAGGGTGGCGCTGGAAGCCCAGCGTCATCGCCGGCACTGGAAACAGTGGTCCTGGGGCCTGATCGCACTGGGCCTGGCCGTGCTGTTCACCGTGGGCATGTTTGGCCTGGTGCTGATCGGTGCGGCGTCGGTGCGCCCCCCGGGTGATGGCAGCAGCGCGCTTGATCTGCGTGCGTATTTCATTGCGCTGCTGGTCGCTGAGCTGTTCGGTGCCGCGGGCTGCCTCGCGGCCGCGGTGCTGGCCTGGCGGCTGAATCGCGGCAAAGTGGCGGCTGGCTTTGCGATCATCCTGCTTTCGCTGTGGCTCGGCGCCCTGTTCTACGGATTGCTTTGATGAATACGAGCACGTCGGCGCGCGGCTGGCCCTGGGGCCTGGTCGCGCTGGGGCTGTCCGTGCTCGCCTGGGCGTCCCTGCTGCTGGGAGTAATGGCCTTTGCGGCCAGCTTCGGCTCGCCGGGTGACGGAAACCATGCCATCCAGGCCATGCAGTACTGGATCGTGGCCGCGCTGGTCGCGCTGGGTGCGTCTTTCGTCGGCAGCCTGGTGGCGATGGTGCTCGCCTGGCGACGCCGTCGTGGACCCATCGCGGCGGCGGTGGCCGGTGCGTTGCTGGTGATGCTGGTGTCGCTGGCCCTGATCGTGATCGGGTCCAGCTGGGGCTGATGCCGCCCAGGCCATTTGGCAAGTGGCGGGCAGCCGGGGATAATCACGCGGCATTCGTTTTGTCGCCCCCTCTCCAGACAGGTAACCGGCCCGACCATGAGTACGATCCGCAGCATCCACGCCCGTGAAATCCTTGACAGCCGTGGCAACCCCACGCTGGAAGCCGAAGTCATCCTGGAGGACGGTTCGTTCGGTCGTGCCGCGGTTCCCTCCGGCGCCTCGACCGGCACCAAGGAAGCGGTCGAGCTGCGTGACGGTGACAAGACCCGTTATCTGGGCAAGGGCGTGCGCAAGGCCGTCGACAACGTCAACACCACGATTGCCGCCGCGCTGAAGGGCTTTGAGGCTACCGACCAGGCCGGCCTCGACCGTCGCCTGATCGATCTGGACGGCACCGAGAACAAGGGCCGCCTGGGTGCCAACGCGCTGCTGGGTGTTTCGATGGCCGCCGCGCATGCCGCCGCTGCATCGAACAAGCAGGCACTGTGGCAGTACCTGGCTGCCAGGACCGGCGTGACCCCGGCGCTGCCGGTGCCGATGATGAACATCATCAATGGCGGCGCGCATGCCGACAACAACGTCGACTTCCAGGAGTTCATGGTGCTGCCGGTCGGCTTCACCTCGTTCTCCGAAGCGCTGCGTGCCGGTACCGAAATCTTCCATTCGCTGAAGTCGGTGCTGAAGGGCCACGGCCTGAGCACCGCGGTCGGCGACGAAGGTGGCTTCGCGCCGGACTTCCGCAGCAACGTCGAAGCGCTGGACACCATTCTCGAAGCGATCGGCAAGGCGGGCTACACCGCCGGTGAAGACGTGCTGCTGGGCCTGGACGTGGCCTCCAGCGAGTTCTTCGAGAACGGCAAGTACAACCTGGTCGGCGAGAACAAGCGCCTGACCTCCGAGCAGTTCGTCGACTTCCTCGCCGACTGGGCCGCGCAGTACCCGATCATCACGATTGAAGATGGCCTGGCCGAGAACGACTGGGCCGGCTGGAAGCTGCTGACCGACCGCATCGGCAAGAAGGTGCAGCTGGTTGGCGACGACCTGTTCGTGACCAACCCGAAGATCTTCCAGGAAGGCATCGACTCGGGCACTGCCAATGCGATCCTGATCAAGGTCAACCAGATCGGCACCCTCAGCGAAACCCTGGAAGCGATCGCCATGGCCGATCGTGCAGGCTACGCCGCCGTGGTCTCGCACCGTTCGGGCGAAACCGAAGACACCACCATCGCCGACATCGCAGTGGCCACCACCGCCACCCAGATCAAGACCGGTTCGCTGTGCCGCAGCGATCGCGTGGCCAAGTACAACCAGCTGCTGCGCATCGAGGAAGCCCTCGGCGCCGGCGCGCGTTACGCCGGTCGTGACGCGTTCGTTTCGCTGAAGCGCTGAGCCGATGCGCGACTGGCGCTGGATGCTGCTGGTGCTGGCCCTGTTGCTGGGCTGGCTGCAGTACCGCTTCTGGTTTGGTCCGGGCAATTCGGGTGAAGTGATGATGCTCGAAGCCCAGGTCGCCAACCAGGAGCGGGACAATGAGGGCCTGCAGCAGCGCAATGATGCGCTCGCTGCGGAAGTGAAGGACCTCAAGGAAGGCCAGTCCGCCATCGAGGAACGCGCGCGCAGCGAGCTGGGCATGATCAAGCCCGGCGAGAAGTTCTATCGCGTGGTCGAGGATGCGCCGGTGCACCCGGCGCAGCCTGCGGCAGGTGTCAGTGCGCAGGTTGGCGACCACCCGGCGGACGTGCCATGAGTGCGGCGATCTGGGTCGTGGTTCCGGCTGCTGGCCGTGGCACCCGCTTTGGCGCGCCGTTGCCCAAGCAGTACCTGCAGGCGGGCGGGCAGATCCTGCTCGCCCATACCCTGGACGCCCTGCTGGCGCATCCGGCCGTAGCCGGGGCAATGGTAGTGATCGGCCCGGACGACGCCGACTGGCCCGGCTGGAACGAGTGGGCGGGCAAGCCGGTGCTGACCTGCATCGGTGGCGCGACCCGTGCCGCTTCGGTGCTGGCTGGCCTGCAGGCGCTGCCGGAGACGGTGCGCGCTGATGAATTCGTGCTGGTCCACGATGCCGCGCGGCCGAACCTGTCCCTGGTCGATCTCGGCCGCCTGCTTGAAGTCGGTCGTGCCGATCCGGTCGGGGCGATCCTGGCCGCACCGGTACGCGACACCCTCAAGCGTGCGGGCGACGACGGTGGCATCGATGGCACCGAGCCGCGCGAGCGGCTGTGGCGCGCACTGACACCACAACTGTTCCGCCGCCACCAGCTCAGCCGCGCGCTGTCCGAAGCCGCCGCCGCCGGTGTTGAAGTCACCGATGAGGCCATGGCCATGGAGCGCCAGGGCCAGCGCCCGCTGCTGGTGGAAGGCAGCGAGGACAACTTCAAGGTCACCACCCCGGCCGATCTGGACCGGTTTGAATTCGTACTTTCCCGCCGCGCCGGCTGACCGTCCGCGCGGCCCTGCAGCAAGGGTTGCATCCATGAGCACCGCACCGTTCCCGCCCGTCCGCATCGGCCAGGGCTACGACGTCCATGCCTTCGGTGAAGGCGACCACATCATGCTTGGCGGAGTGAACGTGCCGCACAGCTGCGGCGTGCTTGCACACAGCGACGGCGACGTGATCCTGCACGCCCTCTGCGATGCCATGCTCGGCGCACTGGCGCTGGGCGATATCGGCCAGCATTTCCCGCCCAGTGACGACCGCTGGAAGGGGGCCGACAGCAGCGAGTTCGTGCGCCACTGCGACAGCCTGCTGCGTGAGCGCGGCTGGCGCGTCGGCAACACCGACATCACCGTGATCTGCGAGCGGCCGAAGGTCGGCCCGCATGCGCTTGCGATGCGTGAGCGCATCGGTGGGTTGCTGCAGCTGCCGCTGGACGCGGTCAGCGTCAAGGCCACCACCTCGGAGAAGCTGGGCTTCACCGGCCGTGGTGAAGGCATCGCCGCGCAGGCGGTCGTGTTGCTGGTGGCGGCATGATCCCGCTGCCGTTGGCGTTTGGTGCGCCGTTGTTGACGGCGCGCATCCGCACCACGCCGGACGATTTCCAGGTGGATGAACTGCCGGCGTTCGAGGCGAGCGGTGAAGGCGAGCATCTGCTGCTGCACATCCGCAAGCGCGGCGCCAACACCGTGCATGTGGCCAAGGTACTGGCAAAATGGGCGGGCCTGCCGGAAATGGCGGTGAGTTACGCCGGCATGAAAGACCGCCACGCGGTCACCACCCAGCGTTTCAGCGTGCACCTGCCCAAGCGCATTGCGCCGGACCTGGCCGAGTTGGCCAGTGACGAAATCGAAGTCATCGAGGCAACCTGGCACAACCGCAAGCTGCAGCGCGGCGCCCTGGCCGGCAACCGCTTCAAGCTGGTGCTGCGCGAGGTGCAGGGCGATGCCGCCGCGATCAGCGAGCGCCTGCAGCAGATTGCCGCGCGCGGCCTGCCGAACTGGTTTGGTGAACAGCGTTTCGGCCGCGACGGTGGCAACGTGCCGGCTGCACTGGCGATGTTCGGTGGCCGCCGCATGCGCAAGGACCAGCGTTCGCTGCTGCTCTCTGCAGCCCGTTCGGCGCTGTTCAACCGCGTGCTGGCCGCGCGCGTGGAGCAGGGCAGCTGGGACCAGCCGCTCGATGGCGAAGTCTGGATGCTCGATGGCAGTCGCAGTGTGTTCGGCCCCGAGCCGTACACGGATGTGCTGGCCGAGCGGCTGGCGCGTTTCGACATCCATCCCAGCGCGCCGTTGTGGGGCGAAGGCGAGCTGCGCAGCACCGACGCTGCGCGTGAGCTGGAGCTGGCCGCGCTGGACGACGACGAGTCGAAGGCACTGCGGGCCGGCCTGGAAGATGCGCGCCTGAAGCAGGAGCGCCGCGCGTTGCGCCTGCGTCCGGCGCTGCTGCAGCACCAGTGGCTGGCCGACGACGTGCTGGAACTGTCGTTCGCGTTGCCGCCAGGCTGCTACGCCACCGCCGTGCTGCACGAACTCGGCCCCGTCGAAGACGCCTCGCAGGCCTGACAGAAAAAAGGGGACGGAGGGAATTAAGTCGTTTGTGGCACAAACGACTTAATTCCCTCCGTCCCCTTTTCAACGCCGCGCCAGCAGCACCAGTACCGCGCCGGTGCCGCCTTGTCCGGTCGGTGCCGAATGGAATGCCAGCACGTCGTTGCGCAGCCGCAGCAGGCGATCGACCAGGTTCTTCAGCACCGGTGCGCCGCCATCGGACTGCAGTCCCTTGCCGTGGATGATGCGCACGCAGCCGTACTCGTGTGCATGCGCTTCCAGCAGGAACTGGCGCAGCAGGGCTTCGGCCTGTGCGGCGGTGGCGCCGTGCAGATCCAGTTCGTCCTGCACCGAGTACTGGCCGCGCTTGAGGCGCTGGAACAGGCGTGGTGGCAGGTTGTCGCGGCGATAGCTGGCCACGTCGCCGGCTTCCAGTGGCGCACTGTCGCGCAGCAGCCGGGCGAACTCGCCGGCCGCTTCGGCCTCGTCACGTTCGGCCATGCGCGCACGCGGTTTCGGCCGGGGCGCGGCAGGTGCCGGCTCGGCATCCTTGCGCAGCGGCTTCACTTCGCCGATGGCCGCACGGAACAATGCGGCCGGATCTTCATCATCAGGGTGCGACATGCGCACAGGGTAAACCGCCGGCGCAGGTCTGCCTATGATGGTTCCATGTCGGCCGTGACCGCTGACAGGGTAGGACCGGCGGCCCGCATGCGGCACAATAGACGATGCCCTTGCAGGGTCGACCGCTTCCGCAGGGGAGCGCGACGGTCCCGCCCACACTGCACGGTGATGGAATCGAATTCTTGGAAAATCAAGCGGTTAAATCGAAGATGCGAATCCTGGTCAGCAATGACGATGGTGTCGACGCCGCAGGCATCCGGATGCTTGCCGCGGTCCTGCGCGAGGCCGGTCACGAAGTCACGGTGGTTGCGCCCGACCGCGATCGCTCCGGCGCCAGCAACTCGCTGACCCTGGACCTGCCGATCCGGCTCAAGCGCATCGACCATTACACCGTTTCGGTGGCCGGTACACCCACCGACTGCGTGCACCTGGCGCTGACCGGCCTGCTTGAATTCGAGCCTGACATTGTCGTGTCCGGCATCAACAACGCTGCCAATCTCGGCGACGACGTGATCTATTCCGGCACCGTCTCGGCGGCGATGGAAGGTCGCTTCCTCGGCCTGCCGGCGGTGGCGGTCTCGCTGGTCAGCCGCAACCACGATCCGAAGCACTTCGAGACCGCCGCGCGTGCTGCGGTGGAGATTGTCGCCCGGCTCAAGGCCGATCCGCTGCCGGCCGACACCATCCTCAACGTCAACGTGCCGGACCTGCCGTGGAGCGAGGTGAAGGGCTTCGAGGTCACCCGCCTCGGCAACCGCCATCGTGCCGAAGGCTGCATCGCGCAGAAGGATCCGCGCGGCAACGAGGTGTACTGGATCGGCCCTGCCGGCCGTGAGCAGGATTCCGGTCCAGGTACCGATTTCCACGCGGTGCGCACCGGCCACATCTCGATCACCCCGATCCAGGTCGACCTCACCCGCTACCAGGCGCTGGAGAAGGTCGCCAGCTGGGTCGGCGGCCTCAGCGCCGCGCTGGACCAGCCGGCATGAGCCCACGCCTGCGATTGCAGCCGGAAGCCGTCGGTATCGGCATGACCTCGCAGCGCGTGCGTGACCGCCTGGTCGACCGCCTGCGCGAAGCCGGCATCGTCGACGAGCCGACCTTGAACGCGATCCGGGTGGTGCCGCGCCATCTGTTCATCGATGAAGCCCTGGCCTCGCGTGCCTATGAAGACACCGCGCTGCCGATCGGCCATGGCCAGACCATCTCGCAGCCCTGGGTGGTTGCGCGGATGACCGAGGCAGTGCTCCAGGTCGCGCCGAAGCGGGTGCTGGAAGTCGGTACCGGTTCCGGCTACCAGGCCGCCATCCTTGGCGCGTTGGGCCTGGAGGTCTACACCGTGGAGCGCATTGGTGATCTGCTGCGCCAGGCCCGCAAGCGCTTCCGTGCGCTGGGCATGAACATCCGCACCAAGCACGACGACGGCCGCGTCGGCTGGGCCGAGCACGGCCCGTTCGATGCCATCGTGGTCACTGCGGCGGCGCCGGCACTGGTCGACGCCCTGATCGAGCAGCTGGCCGAAGGCGGCCGCCTGGTGGCGCCGGTCGGTGGCCCTGGGGCGCAGTCGCTGGTACAGCTGGACCGCAAGGCCGACGGCAGCATCGAACAACACGTGCTGGCGCCGGTCACGTTCGTGCCGCTGCTGTCTGGCATGCTCGACTAATCCACGGAGCAGGGTTGCATGAAGATTTTCGGGCCGCTGTACGAGCGGGCGATGAAGTGGGCGGCGCACGAACGCGCGCCGACCTATCTGACGGTGTTGAGCTTCTTCGAGGCGATCATCTTCCCGGTGATGCCGGAGGTGATGCTGGCGCCGATGTGCGTGGCCCAGCCCAAGCGCGGCTGGTGGTTTGCCACCCTCAGCCTGGCCGGCTCGATGGTCGGTGCGCTGGTCGGCTACGCGCTGGGTCACTACGCTTTCGAGGCGATCAAGCCGCTGTTTGAAGTGCTGGGCATGCTGCCGGCGATCGAGCAGGGCATCACCACCGTGCAGGCGAAGATGGCCGAATCGCCGTGGGCGGTGTTCACCTTCCTGGTGCTGGGCGGCTTCATGCCCATCCCGATGAAGGTCTTCACGTGGGCATCGGGTATCGTCGGCGTACCGATGCCGCAGTACCTGTTGAGCATGCTGATCGGTCGCGGCAAGCGCGTGTTCGTGCTGGCTGCGGTCATCTGTATCGGTGGTGCGCGTGCTGAAGCGGCACTGCGTCGCTGGATTGAACCGCTGGGCTGGATCGCCACCGCGTTGGTGGTGGTGCTGATCGCCTGGCTTGTATGGAGGTCGAAGTTCGCATGAGTCCTGATCGTCTGAGCAAGGGAGTGCGCATCGGCGCGCTGGCGTTGCTGGTTTCCACCCTGGCCGCCTGCGGCACCGCCACTGTGGTTCGTCCTGGTGGTGGCAGCACCGGTGGTGGCGTGACCACGCCGAAGACCTCGGTGCCCAAGCCCGGGCAGACCGTGGTGGTGCGCAAGGGCGACACCATCTATGCGCTGGCCCGCATCCATGACATCACCCCGGCCGACCTGATTGCCTGGAACAGCCTGGACAACCCCTCGACCATCCATCCGGGGCAGGTGATCCGGCTGTATCCGGCCGGTGCCAGCGGCGGCCGCGCGCCGACCACGGTGGTCACCGCGCCGCGCTCGGGTGGCAGCAGCGCCGGCAGCACGGCGCCAACTCCGGCGCCGGCCGGTCCGGTGAAGAGCAACATCGCCTGGCGCTGGCCGGCCGATGGCGCGATCGTCGGCCGCTACGTTGCCGGCGATGCGACCAAGCAGGGCGTGGACATCGCCGGTACCAGCGGCCAGCCGGTCAAGGCCACCGCCAACGGTGTGGTGGTGTACTCCGGCGCCGGCCTGGTCGGCTACGGCGAGCTGATCATCATCAAGCACAGCGACCAGTGGCTGTCGGCCTATGGCCACAACCGCAAGCGCCTGGTGAATGAAGGGCAGAGCGTGAAGGCCGGTGAGCAGATCGCCGAGATGGGCCGCACCGGTGCGAACCGCGACATGGTCCACTTCGAGATCCGCTACAACGGCAAGCCGGTCGACCCGCAGCAGTACCTGCCGGCGCGTTGAGGTAGTGGGACGGGTGGCGCCGGGCAATGCTCGGCGTTCCCGACCTGTAGCGTCGAGCCGTGCTCGACTCACTGTACGCTGGCCGCCGTGGGTGGCCGTTTGCGACCTTGAGTGGCACATCTCAAGCTTCCCGACAAGCCAGGGAAGCGGCATGCTTCAACGGAACCAGCCTCCCGATCCGGTGCCGCATGTCTCGCCCAACAGCCCTTTTCGCGCTGCTCATCGCCGCGCCGTTGGCGACCGCCGCCAGCGATCCACGTGACGTGGTCACTCGCCTCTACGACGCCATCCAGGCGCCGCAGTCGAACGAAACGGCGATTGCTCCGCTGCTGGGTGATGCCCTCCGCTCAGCCATCGATGCGCAGCGTGCATATGAACAGGCCTGCACCGCACTGGCCGCGCCCGATGAGAAGCCGCACATGCTCGACCAGAGCCCGTATCTGTTGGCGCCGGACCGGCCGGAGACGATAACGGTGGGAGCGCCCGGATCGAGCGGTGACGCCACCTGGGTCCATGTCGACATGGCCGTGGGCGACTATCGCTGGACCGACCGGGTCCTGCTGCAGCGGCAGGGCCCGGACTGGAAGGTCATGGATATCCGCTGGGGGCAGGGTGGCAACCTGATCGGTCGGCTGCAGGCGTTCTCCGCGTTCCGCTGCACACCTTCGGGCAGCTAGCGCCCGGGCGCACCCGGCGGCTCGACCTCAGCCTTCCAGGATGAAGGCGGCCGCGACCTTGCGGCCTTCGCCGGCCAGAATGTTGAAGGTGCGCGCGGCGGCCGGATTGTTCATCACCTCCAGGCCGATGCCACGCGACAGACAGGCGGCCATCACCACCGCGGGCGGGAATACCTGACGGTCTCCCGTGCCGAGCACGATCAGCGCCGGATTCAGCACCAGGATCGGCTCCAGGTCCGCCAACTGCAGCGCGGCGGCACTTGCCACCGGCCAGTGCGTGACCAGTTGGTCCGGGGTGAGGAAGAAACTGCCGCCCAGCACCTGGTCATTCACCTTGGCCGAGCGGCCATCTGCGGCACGCAGGCTGTAGGCGTAATCCGGCGGTTCGTGGTTCAGCTGCATGACGGTAGGACGATCAGCCGCGCGGCAGCACGATCTGGCGCTGTTCCTTGCTCGGGCGGTACAGCACCGCGACGTGGCCGATGCGTTGCACCAGCGCGCTTTCGGTGGCTTCGACGATCTCGCCGATCATCGCGTCACGGGCGTCGCGATCCTCTGCGGCGACCTTCACCTTGACCAGTTCGTGGCGCTCCAGCACTTCGTTCAGCTCAGCGATGAAGGCTGGGGTCACACCCTTGCCGCCGGTCTGCAGCAGGGCCTTCAGGTCGTGGGCTTGGCCGCGCAGGAAACGGGTCTGGGAGGCGGTCAGGGCGATGGACATGCAGGAAAACACGGTTGAATGGGACGATCAGGGTATCATGAGGACCCCATCAGCCCCTATTTTCAATGGCTACCCGCAGCAAAAGCAGCCAGCGCTGGCTCAAGGAACACTTCTCCGACCCCTTCGTGAAGAAGGCGCAGGCCGAGGGCATGCGCTCGCGCGCCGCCTACAAGCTCGAGGAGCTGCTCGAACGTGACCGCCTGCTGAAGCCGCACATGGTGGTGGTCGACCTTGGCGCGGCCCCCGGCGGCTGGTCTCAGCAGGTTCGGAGACAGATCGGGGACACCGGTCGCGTGCTGGCGCTGGACATCCTGGACATGCCGCCGCTGGCCGGCGTGGAGTTCCTTCATGGTGACTTCAGGGAAGAAGCCGTCCTATCGCAGTTTGAAGCCATGCTCGGGGATCAGCCGGTAGACCTTGTGCTGTCGGACATGGCCCCCAATAAGAGTGGTGTAGGTGCGGTCGACCAGCCGCGGATGATGCACCTGGCGGAGCTGGCCCTGGATTTTGCCGACAACCACCTGAAGACCGGTGGGGCGTTCCTGATCAAGCTGTTCCAGGGTGAGGGCTTTGACGACTACGTGCGCGACATGCGCCGCCGTTACGACAAGGTCTCCATCCGCAAGCCGGAGGCGTCGCGCAAGCGCTCTCCCGAGGTGTATGCCTTGGGTCAGGGAAAACGCGCCCACATGAAGTAAGCTCGCAACGTACGCAAGTTCGACCCCCACGCAACGCCAGCACTGAGAGGAACACCGGAGCCAATGAGGATGAACGACTTGACCAAGAACCTCCTGCTATGGGTGGTCGTCGCCGTCGTGCTGATGGTGGTCTTCCAGAGCTTCTCGCCGAAGTCCTCCGGGGCCGGCGCGCAGGGCGCGTCGTACTCGCAGTTCCTGGACCAGGTGGACAGCGGCAACGTGCAGAAGGTCGCCTTCGGCGGCGACATGCGCGGCGGCACCAGCCAGCTGACCTACACCACCCGCGGTGGGCAGTCGTCCACCATCACCGCGCCGTTCGATCGTGACCTGATCAACGTGCTGCGCACCAAGAACGTGGAGATCGTGCAGGAGGAGCCGTCCAGCGGCATCTCCCTGGGCGCGATCCTGATGAATTTCCTTCCGGTCATCCTGATCATCGGCTTCTGGTTGTTCATCATGCGCCAGATGCAGGGCGGTGGTGGCGGTGCCAAGGGCGCGATGTCCTTCGGCAAGTCGCGCGCCAAGCTGCAGGGCGAGGACCAGATCAAGGTCACCTTCGCCGACGTCGCCGGCTGCGACGAGGCCAAGGAAGAAGTGGGCGAGCTGGTCGACTTCCTGCGCGACCCGTCCAAGTTCACCAAGCTGGGCGGCAAGATTCCGCGCGGCGTGCTGATGGTGGGCCCGCCAGGTACCGGCAAGACGCTGCTGGCCAAGGCCATTGCCGGCGAAGCCAAGGTGCCGTTCTTCTCGATCTCCGGTTCGGACTTCGTGGAAATGTTCGTCGGCGTGGGCGCCAGCCGCGTGCGTGACATGTTCGAGCAGGCCAAGAAGAACGCCCCGTGCATCATCTTCATCGACGAAATCGACGCCGTCGGTCGCCACCGTGGCGCCGGCCTGGGCGGCGGTCATGACGAGCGCGAGCAGACCCTGAACCAGCTGCTGGTCGAGATGGACGGTTTTGAAGGCGGCGAAGGCGTGATCGTGATCGCCGCGACCAACCGTCCGGACGTGCTGGATCCGGCGCTGCTGCGTCCGGGCCGTTTCGACCGCCAGGTGGTGGTCGGCCTGCCGGACGTGAAGGGCCGCGAGCACATCCTGAAGGTCCACATGCGCAAGCTGCCGCTGGCCGACGATGTCGAGCCGATGGTGATCGCACGTGGTACCCCGGGCTTCTCCGGCGCCGACCTGGCCAACCTCTGCAACGAGGCGGCCCTGTTCGCTGCGCGCGGCAACGAGAAGGAAGTCCGCATGGACCACTTCGACCGTGCCCGCGACAAGATCCTGATGGGTGCCGAGCGCCGCTCGATGGCCATGAGCGAGGACGAGAAGACCCTGACCGCGTACCACGAAGCGGGTCACGCCATCGTCGGCCGCCTGGTGCCCGAGCACGATCCGGTCTACAAGGTCACCATCATTCCGCGCGGCCGTGCGCTTGGCGTGACGATGTACCTGCCGGAAGGCGACAAGTACTCGATGAACCGCGTGGCGATCCAGTCGCAGCTGTGCTCCCTGTACGGCGGCCGTGTCGCCGAAGAGCTGATCTTCGGCGAGGACAAGGTCACCACCGGCGCCTCCAACGACATCGAGCGCGCAACCAAGATGGCCCGCAACATGGTCACCAAGTGGGGCCTGTCGGAGCAGCTCGGCCCGATCGCCTATGGCGAAGAGGACGACGAAGTGTTCCTGGGGCGTTCGGTCACCCAGCACAAGAGCGTGTCCAACGACACGGCGCGCCGGATCGACGAGGAAGTGCGCAACATCCTCGACAAGGCCTATGCCCGCACGACCCAGCTGTTGACCGAGAACATCGACAAGCTGCATGCGATGTCGCAGCTGCTGCTGCAGTACGAGACCATCGACGCACCGCAGATCGACGCCATCATGGAAGGCCGCGATCCGCCGCCGCCGGCGGGCTGGAGCAAGTCGAACAAGGACGGTGGCAACGACAAGGGCGGCGACGCCCGCCCGCTGCCGCCGATCGCAGGCCCGGCCGAATCGCATTGACGGCCCGCTGCACGTAACACCAGACGAGGCCGGGGAAACCCGGCCTTGTCGTTTCCGGGCCTTCGGCCCCTTCCGAACCGAACTGATGCTGGAGCCTGCATGTCCGCCCCGAAGCCTGAACCGATTTCCCACACCGCCGAAATGATCATCGCCACCGTGGTCGGCGTGGGCGTAGGGCTGGGCGCCGACAACCTGCTGCTGGGCTGCGTGGTGGGTATCGGTGTCGGCATCGTGCTGAGCATCGCCAGAACCCTGTACGTGGACCGCAAGCGTCGGCGGCGTTGACGGCGCCGCGGCAGGGCTGCGCCCTGCACCCGCGGTAGTGCCGGCCGCTGGCCGGCAACCTCAGCAGCAACAGCAACAGCTGCATTCCGCGATTTGGTGGGGCGGTGTCGGAGGGCGGGGACGCCGCAAGTACGTCCCTGTAGGCTTGGCAGCCGCATCCACGCGGCTGACACCCCGCACTCCCACACCGCCCCACCTCTGACAGATTCCGGCCGCTGTTGGTAGGTGTCGACCTTGGTCGACACGGTAGATCCACGCCATGCGTGGATGAATCTCTGTCAGATATCGAATCAATTCGGGGTCAGATCCGTTTTCCGTAGGAAAACGGATCTGACCCCACGCCATCCCTCAGTACACCTGCTGTTGCTCCGGCTGTTGCTTCGGCTGTTGCTGTAGCCCGGGCCTCTGCGGGTGCAGGGCGCCGCCCTGCCGAACTAAACTACCCGCCGTCGTCCCTGCAGGATTGCCCATGTTCGATACCTCGCCCCAGCTCGATTGCGCCGGCCGCATCCTGCGCCTCGACCGTGCCCGGGTCATGGGCATCGTCAACGTCACCCCGGACTCCTTCTCCGATGGCGGCGCGCATGACACCACCGAGGCTGCGGTCGCCCATGGCCTGAAGCTGGTCGAGGAGGGCGCCGACCTGCTCGATATCGGCGGCGAATCGACCCGTCCGGGCGCTGCGCCGGTCTCGGTCGAGGAGGAGCTGCGCCGGGTGATTCCGGTAATCGAGCAGCTGGCCGCCCGCACCCGGGTGCCGATCAGCATCGATACCTTCAAGCCGGAGGTGATGCGCGCGGCGGTGGCCGCTGGCGCTGGCATGATCAACGACATCTTCGCCCTGCGCCAGGGCGGTGCGCTTGAAGCTGCCGCCGAAACCGGCGTGCCGGTGGTGCTGATGCACATGCAGGGCGAGCCGGGCCACATGCAGGCCGATCCGCACTACGACGACGTGGTCGCCGAGGTGCATGGTTTCCTGGTGCAGCGCCTGTTCGCTGCCGAGATGGCGGGCATTGCGAAGAAGAACCTGCTGATCGACCTTGGTTTTGGCTTCGGCAAGAGCACCGCCCACAACATGACCCTGCTGGCGCGTTCGGAGCGCTTCCTGGAACTGGGGGTGCCGGTGCTGGCCGGCCTGTCACGCAAGCGCAGCCTGGGAGAACTCACTGGCCGCGACACGCCCTCCGAACGCGTGGCGGCTTCGGTGGCCGCGCACCTGATCGCGGTCCAGCGTGGCGCGCGCATCGTGCGCGTGCATGACGTGGCGGCCACCGTCGATGCGCTGAAGATCTGGCAGGCAGTGGAGGCCGTGCCGACGCCGCGTGCCGACGCTGCGCCGACGATCCGCTGGCCGGACGAAGACTGATGGGCGTCGATCGGCGGCCGCTGGCGATCGCCGTGATGGGGCCGACCGCCAGTGGCAAGACCGCCACCGCAATCGCTTTGGCACAGCAACTGGACGGCGAAATCGTCAGCGTCGATTCGGCGCTGGTATACCGCCACCTGGACATCGGCTCGGCCAAGCCTGATGCGGCCGAGCGGGCGCAGGCGCCGCACCATCTGCTGGACCTGCGCGATCCGTGGCAGACCTACTCGGCGGCCGAGTTCGCCGCCGATGCCGGCCGGGTCGTGGCCGACATCGTGGCACGCGGCAAAACGCCGATCCTGGCAGGTGGCACGGGGCTGTACTTCCGGGCCCTGCTGCAGGGCCTGTCGCCGATGCCGGAGGCCGACCCGGTGATGCGCGAAGCACTCACCACCGAGGCGGCCGAGCGGGGCTGGGCGGCATTGCACGCAGAGCTGGCCGAGGTCGATCCGGCCGCCGCCGCACGCATCCATGCCACCGACCCGCAACGCATCCAGCGGGCACTGGAGGTCTATCGCCTGACCGGCACGCCCATCACTGAATGGCAGCGCCGTCCGGGCGTGGCGCCGCTGCCGGTGCGCACCCTCAAGCTGATCCTGGCCCCGCGTGACCGCGCGGTACTGCACCAGCGCATCGAGGCGCGCTTCGACACCATGCTGGCGCAGGGCTTCCTGGACGAAGTGCGGGCACTGCGCGCGATGCCGGAAATGGCCGCCGTGGAGGCCCCGTTGGACCTGCCGGCGGTGCGTGCGGTCGGCTATCGCCAGGCCTGGGAGTACCTGGACGGGGAGGGTGATGCCGCCCGTTTCCGTGACAAGGCGATCTTCGCCACCCGCCAGCTGGCCAAGCGCCAGCTGACGTGGCTGCGCGGCGAGCTTGATGCGCGCTGGTTCGACCCCCATATCGACCAGGAGCGCCTTGCCGGCGCGGTGTCGGCCTTCGTCGCACGCTGAACTCCCGCCAGCCGTGTAACATCATCGGTCGGCGGGCGGCTCGGGGGCCGTGGCAACCGTCGGCAACCCAATAAGAACAATAATCAGGAGTGTGCAATGTCCAAGGGGCAATCGCTGCAGGATCCTTTCTTGAACGCACTGCGGCGCGAGCGCGTGCCGGTTTCGGTGTACCTGGTGAACGGCATCAAGCTGCAGGGCACGATCGAGTCGTTCGACCAGTTCGTGGTCCTGCTGCGCAACACGGTCAGTCAGATGGTCTACAAGCACGCCATTTCCACGGTGGTTCCGGCACGCAACGTGAAGGTCGGTCCGGGCGGTGGTTACGTGCAGTCGGGTGAAGGTGGTCAGGCAGGTGATGAAGCAGACGAGTAATACCGGAGCGGTGAATGTTTGACCGCTCGAAAAAGGGCGAACACGCCCTGTTGATCCAGCCCCATTTCGGCAAGCTGGAAGACGATGTGCTGGAAGAGTTCGGTGATCTGGCCCGCTCGGCTGGGGCCAGCATCGCCGCGACGATCACCGCGCGCCTGGACCGTCCGAATCCGTCAACCCTGATCGGCAGCGGCAAGCTGGACGAGATCAAGGCCGCGGCCGATGCCAGTGGCGCCGACCTGATCCTGGTCAACCATGCGCTGAGCCCGGGTCAGGAGCGCAACCTGGAACGCTTCCTCGAGCGCCGGGTGATCGACCGCACCGGTCTGATCCTGGACATCTTTGCCCAGCGTGCACACAGCCACGAGGGCAAGCTGCAGGTCGAGCTGGCGCAGCTGCGTCACTTGGCTACGCGATTGGTTCGCGGCTGGACCCACCTGGAGCGCCAGCGCGGCGGTTCGATCGGCCTGCGTGGCCCGGGTGAAACCCAGCTGGAAACCGACCGCCGCCTGTTGCAGAAGCGGGTCGAGCAGCTGCAGAAGCGCCTGGAGAAGGTTGAAGTGCAGCGCACCCAGATGCGCCGTGCGCGTGTGCGCAGCGAGCTGCCGCGCGTGGCCCTGGTGGGCTACACCAACGCCGGCAAATCGACCCTGTTCAACGCCATGACCGGCGCCGAGGCCTATGCCGCCGACCAGCTGTTCGCCACGCTGGACCCGACCGTGCGCCGCATCGCGGTCCCGGGCGGCAGCGTGGTGCTGGCCGACACCGTCGGTTTCGTCCGCGACCTGCCGCATGATCTGGTCGCCGCGTTCCGCTCGACGCTGTCCGAGGCACGCGAGGCCGATTTCCTGCTGCATGTGGTCGACGCCGCCGATCCGCACCGCGAGGAGCGCATCGCCCAGGTGGACGAGGTGCTGACCGCGGTCGGTGCCGGTGACCTGCCGCAGCTGCTGGTGTTCAACAAGATCGATCGCATCGACGGTGCCGACGTCCGCCACGATGGCCAGGATGGCGTGCCCGACGAGTCGCGTCGTGAACGTGTCTGGATTTCCGCGCGTGACGGGCAGGGCCTTGAGCTGCTGCAGGCAGTGCTGGGCAAGCGCCTTGGCCTGCAGCACGTGACCGGTGAATTGCGCCTGCCGCCGGATGCCGGCCGCCTGCGTGCGCGCCTGCACCAGCTGGAAGTGATCCGCAGCGAACAGGCCGATGAAGAGGGCTGGCTGCTGCAGGTGGACCTGCCGATTGCCGAAGCCGAGAAGCTGGCCGCCAGTGCCGATGGCGCGCCGATCCGGGCGCTGCTGCCGGAGAAACTGCCGGAGTGGTGAGCTAGCGGCCCATGGCTGGTGGTGCCGGCCGCTGGCCGGCAACGCAATCGTGCCGGAGGGGCGCGACATCCGGCTGTCATCTGCGGTACAACGGGGTTCTTCACCCCACCGTCATGCCGATGTCCATCCCCACCGACGCCGATCTCAATGCCCAGTCCGCCGCGCTCGGGCAGCGCCTGCAACAGGCCTCGCTGCAGCTGGTCACGGCCGAAAGCTGCAGTGGCGGCTGGATCGCCAAGTGCATGACCGACATCGCCGGTTCTTCGGCGTTCTTCGACTGCGGCATGGTGGTCTACAGCTATGAAGCCAAGCAGCGCCTGCTGGGCGTGCGTGCGCAGACGCTGGAACAGTTCGGCGCGGTCAGTCGCGAAACCGTTCTGGAGATGGTGTCCGGTGCGCTGGTCAATTCCGGTGCCGGCATCGCCGTGGCGGTGACCGGTATCGCCGGCCCCGGCGGTGGCAGTCCGGACAAGCCAGTCGGCAGTGTCTGGATCGGCTGGAAGCGCCGCGGTGGTTACGCCCGCGCCGAGCTGTTCCAGTTCGATGGCGACCGCGAAGCCATCCGCCGGCAAACCGTGGCGGCGGCATTGCACGGTATCGACGCCCAGCTGTGACATGCTGCTCCGGTAACCGTCCGGAGCACGCATGATGTGGGAAACGCTGGGCACGGTCCGTGACCTGGGCCGACTGCAGGAAATCGCCGTTGTCCTGATCCGCTACGGCTTCGGCGACGTGGTGCGGCGCATCGGCCTGGCCAGCACGCTGGAGCGGGCAGGGCGCCTGTTGCACTGGAACGAGGACCGGCAGGAGCTGCTGCGGATGACCGCACCGGTGCGCGTGCGCAGTGCGATGCAGGATCTTGGCCCGACCTTCGTCAAGCTTGGCCAGGTGCTGGCAACGCGCGTCGACCTGTTGCCGCCGGAGTGGATTGCCGAGCTGTCCGAACTGCAGAACGCGGTGCCGGCGCTGCCGTACGCCGAGATCCGCGGGCAGCTCGAAGCCGACCTGGGCGCGTCGCCGGCGGAGGTATTCGCCTTCCTTGACGAAACCCCGATGGCCGCCGCCTCGCTGGCGCAGGCCCATCGCGCGCGGCTGCATGATGGTCGTGAGGTGGTGCTGAAGGTGCGGCGTCCCGGCATCCGCGACGTGGTCGAGGCCGACCTGCGGCTGCTGGCGCGGCTGGCCGAGATCGTCGAGGCCCGGTTGCCGGACCTGCGTCGCTATCGCCCGGCCGAGGTCGTGCAGCAGTTCACCGTATCGCTGCGCCGCGAGCTGGATTTTGCCGCCGAATGCCGCAATGCCGAACGCATCGCGCGCAACTTCAGCGGCCGTGACGACATACTGATTCCGAAGGTGCACTGGCAGTGGACCTGCGAGAGCTTGAACGTGCAGGACTTCGTCGACGGCATTCCCGGCCGCGATCTGGCCGGCGTCGATGCGGCGGGCCTGGACCGGCGCGAGCTGGCGCGGCGTGGTGCCGGCATCGTGCTCAAGATGGTGCTGGAGGACGGCAGCTTCCACGCCGATCCACACCCCGGCAACATCATCTACCTGCGTGACGGCCGCATCGGCGTGATCGATTTCGGCATGGTCGGCGCGCTGTCCGAAGTGCGCCGCTTCCAGGTCGCGCAACTGCTGCACGGCCTGGTCGAGCAGGACCCGCAGGGCGTGGCCGACGTGCTGCTGGACTGGGCCGGCGGCGTGGAAGTGGACGAGAACCGGCTGCAGCACGACATCAGCCAGTTCGTCGACCAGTACCGTGGCGTGCCGCTGAAGGACCTGCGCATCGGCCTGATGCTGGGCGACATCACCCAGCTGCTGCGCAGCTACAGCCTGACCCTGCCGGCCGACCTGGCACTGATGATCAAGGCCTTCCTGACCCTGGAAGGCATGGGCCGGCAGCTGGATCCGGATTTCGACATGGCCAGCGCCGCCCGCCCGTTCCTGGAGCGTGTGGTGCTGCAGCGTTATGCGCCCAGGGCGCTGCTCAAGCGCGGCCGGCGCAGCCTGTTGGGCCTGGTCGACTTCGCTGGCGAGTTGCCGCGCGACCTGCGCAAGCTGGTCCAGGCGGCGCGCCGTGGGCGCCTCCAGCTGAAGGTGGAGACCACCGCGCTGCAGGGCTTTGGCGAGCAGGTGAACCGGGCCGCGAACCGACTGGTGGTGGGCGTGATCACGGCCGCGCTGATCATCGGCTCGTCGATCGTGATGCACAGCGTCGGCGGGGTTTCCAGCCGCTGGTTGCTGGCGCTGGGCGTGTGCGGATTCATCGGCGCCGGCTTCTGCGGCGTATGGATCCTGGTTTCGATATGGAGAAGCGGCAAGCACACCTAGTGTGCTTGCCGCAGCGGTTCCCGCTGGGAACCGCGGAATCGCGCAGCGATTCCTGTAGCGCCGACTGCCAGTCGGCTGCATTTGCTTTTGCCCGCAGGCCGGGCGTTCGCGCGCTTGCCAAGCGTGCCTCGGCCCAACAGGCACGCACCATCCCGTATCGCCCCGGCACTTGCAGTCGCGCATATTAGTAGTAATACTACTAACCATGGACCTGACCGACACCCAGCAGGCGATCCTGCAGTTGATCGCCGAGCGTATCGAGAGCGAAGGCGCACCGCCGTCGCAGACTGAAATCGCACGCGCATTCGGCTTCAAGGGCGTGCGCGCGGCCCAGTACCACCTGGAAGCCCTGGAGCAGGCCGGTGCGATCCGTCGCATCCCGGGTCAGGCCCGCGGCATCCGCCTGGTGCAGGCACCGCCGGTCGAGAAGCTGGCCGAGCCGGGCCTGGCCGACAGCGTGCTGCGGCTGCCGGTGCTGGGCCGGGTTGCGGCCGGCCTGCCGATCGGTGCCGACATCGGCTCGGACGATTTCGTGGTGCTGGACCGGGTGTTCTTCTCGCCGGCGCCGGACTACCTGCTGAAGGTGCAGGGCGACTCGATGATCGATGAGGGCATCTTCGACGGTGACCTGATCGGCGTGCACCGCACCCGCGACGCCCATTCCGGGCAGATCGTGGTGGCCCGCATCGATGACGAGATCACGGTCAAGCTGCTGAAGATCGCCAAGGATCGCATCCGCCTGCTGCCGCGCAATCCCGACTACAAGCCGATCGAGGTGCTGCCGGATCAGGACTTCGCGATCGAGGGCCTCTATTGCGGCCTGTTGCGGCCCAACCGTTGACCCGTTCCGTAGCGCATTACCCCGCGGTCTTTTGTGGCGATTCTCTGGTTCCACTGAGGTTGGTACGGATGTCCGATAATTCTTTTCAGAGCGCCGGGCAGAATCTCAGCCTGTGCGATACGTCCGACTTAAAGTGAACCCATGGCAAAGAAGACCCCCAAAGACAGCACCTCCAACGACACGACCTCTGCAAGGACCAATCCGATGGACGAGAACAAGAAGCGCGCCCTCGCTGCAGCTCTGGGCCAGATCGAAAAGCAGTTCGGCAAGGGCTCGGTGATGCGCATGGGCGACCGCGTGGTCGAGCCCGTCGAAGCCATCCCGACCGGTTCGCTGATGCTCGACATCGCGCTGGGCATTGGTGGTCTGCCGAAGGGACGTGTCGTTGAGATCTACGGGCCGGAATCCTCGGGCAAGACCACCCTGACCCTGCAGGCCATCGCCGAATGCCAGAAGATGGGCGGCACCGCGGCCTTCATCGACGCCGAGCACGCGCTGGACCCGATCTACGCCGCCAAGCTGGGCGTGAACGTGGACGACCTGCTGCTGTCGCAGCCGGACACCGGTGAGCAGGCGCTGGAAATCGCCGACATGCTGGTCCGTTCGGGTTCGGTGGACATCCTGGTGATCGACTCGGTCGCCGCGCTGACCCCGAAGGCCGAAATCGAAGGCGAGATGGGCGACCAGCTGCCAGGCCTGCAGGCCCGCCTGATGAGCCAGGCGCTGCGCAAGCTGACCGGTAACATCAAGCGCTCCAACACCCTGGTGATCTTCATCAACCAGCTGCGCATGAAGATCGGCGTGATGATGCCGGGCCAGAGCCCGGAAACCACCACCGGCGGCAACGCGCTCAAGTTCTACGCCTCGGTCCGCCTGGACATCCGCCGTATCGGCGCGATCAAGAAGGGTGACGAGATCATCGGTAACCAGACCAAGATCAAGGTCGTCAAGAACAAGCTGGCACCTCCGTTCAAGCAGGTCATCACCGAGATCCTGTATGGCGAAGGCATCAGCCGTGAAGGCGAGCTGATCGACATGGGTGTGGATGCCAAGCTGGTGGAGAAGGCTGGCGCCTGGTACAGCTACGGTGAAGAACGCATTGGCCAGGGCAAGGACAACGCCCGCGGCTACCTGCGCGACAACCCGACTGTCGCCGCCAAGCTCGAGGCCGAGCTGCGCGAGAAATTCCAGCCGGCCGAAGCGGCCCGCGAGGAAGGCGACGACGAAGGCGAAGACGAATAAGGCTTGCTGTGGGGCAGGGTGGCGCCGTCAGTGACGTCGCCCTGTCCCGCAGGTTCGAATCGCCCAGGGATGGGCTGGGCGCCACGGATGGCGCCACCCTTGGAGTACCCATGTCCGACGCCGAAGACATTCCGACCGGCCGCAAGCGCCGGCCTCGTGAGCAGACCCCCGTGCAACGGGCGTTGGGCCTGCTGGTCCGCCGCGAGCACTCGCGCAAGGAACTCACCCGCAAGCTGACGGCCCGTGGCATCGAAGACGAAGCCGCGCAGGCCGCTGTCGCCAAGTTGACCGAGGCCGGCTGGCAGGACGACACCCGTTTTGCCGAGAACCTGGTGAGGATGCGCGCCAACACCGGTTATGGGCCGATCCATGTCCGCGCCGAGCTGGGGACCCATGGCCTGGACAGTGCCGCGATTGCCGCAGCGATGGACAGCTACGAAGGCGACTGGCAGGAAAACGCCCGTGATCTGGTCCGCCGACGCTTTGGCGAGGCCGGCCCGCAGGACCTGACGCAGCGGCGCAAGGCTGCCGATCTGCTGGCCCGGCGGGGCTTCGACGGCGACAGCATCCGCCGCGCGACCCGCTACGACCCGGATGACTGAGACTGGCGGCGCCGGGCCTGATACCCTTTAGGTTTTCGGCGGTCCCTCGCGACCCTGGCCAACGCGGCCGGTGGTCCGGGTCCGCCGGCCCGCAGACTGCCAGCCCCCAATGAACGCATCCGCCAAATTCACGACATCCCAGATCCGCAGCGACTTCCTTGAATTCTTCAAGGGTAAAGGCCACACCATCGTGCCGTCGGCGCCGCTGGTGCCGGGCAATGATCCTACCCTGCTGTTCACCAACTCCGGCATGGTGCAGTTCAAGGACGTGTTCCTTGGCGCGGAAAAGCGCAGCTACGTGCGCGCGGCCGACGTGCAGCGCTGCCTGCGCGCGGGCGGCAAGCACAACGACCTCGACCAGGTCGGCTACACCGCGCGCCACCACACCTTCTTCGAAATGCTGGGCAACTGGTCGTTCGGCGACTACTTCAAGAAGGACGCGATCGCCTGGGCCTGGGAGCTGCTGACCCAGGTCTGGAAGCTGCCGGCCGAACGCCTGCTGGTCACCGTGTACCAGACCGACGACGAAGCCTACGAACTGTGGCGCGACATGGTCGGCGTTCCGGAAGAGCGCATCGTACGCATCGGCGACAACAAGGGCGCGCCGTTCGCTTCGGACAACTTCTGGCAGATGGCCGACACCGGCCCGTGCGGCCCGTGCACCGAGATCTTCTACGACCACGGTGATCATATTGCCGGTGGTCCCCCGGGTTCCCCGGACGAAGACGGCGACCGTTTCATCGAGATCTGGAACCTGGTGTTCATGCAGTTCGACCGCCAGCCCGACGGCACCCTGGTGCCGCTGCCGGCGCCGTGCGTGGATACCGGCATGGGCCTGGAGCGCCTGGCGGCGATCCTGCAGCACGTGCACACCAACTATGAGATCGACCTGTTCCAGGCGCTGATCCGCAAGGCTTCCGAGCTGACCGGCACCGCCGACCTGGAGAACAAGTCGCTGCGCGTGATTGCCGACCACATCCGTGCCTGTTCGTTCCTGATCGTCGATGGCGTGCTGCCGTCCAACGAAGGCCGCGGTTACGTGCTGCGCCGTATCATCCGCCGCGCCCTGCGCCATGGCTGGATGCTGGGTGTGCGCCAGCCGTTCTTCAGCAAGCTGGTACCGACCCTGGTCGAGCAGATGGGCGAGGCCTATCCCGAACTGCCGGCAGCGGTGGACACCGTCACCCGTGCGCTGCAGGCCGAGGAAGAGCGTTTCGCGGAAACCCTCGATGCCGGCATGAAGATCTTCGAGGACGTGGCCGGCAAGGCCAGCAATGGCGTGATCCCGGGCGTTGACGCGTTCCGCCTGTACGACACTTATGGCTTCCCGCTCGACCTGACCCAGGACATCGCGCGCGAGCGCGACCTGACCGTCGACATCGCCGGCTTCGATGCCGCGATGGAACAGCAGCGCGAAACCGCACGGGCGGCCGGCAAGTTCGGCGGCGGCGTGACCCTGCCGGCCGAGCTGGTGGCAACGCTGAGCCCGACCCTGTTCCTGGGCTATGACCGCCTGCAGGCCGACGGCCTGAGCGTGCTGGCCCTGCTCAAGGACGGTCGTCCGGTGCAGTCGGCCGATGCCGGTGATTCGGTCATCGTCATCACCAACCAGACCCCGTTCTATGCCGAATCCGGCGGCCAGGTCGGTGACACCGGCGTGCTGGCCGGCAACGGCGTGCGCCTGGCGGTGGAGGACACCCAGAAGTTCGCCGGCCAGTTCCATGGCCACGTCGGCACCTTGTCCGAAGGCGGCCTGAAGGTCGGCGATGTACTGTCCGGCCAGGTCGATGGCGAGCGCCGTGGCGCCACCATCCTCAACCACTCGGCCACCCACCTGCTGCACGCCGCGCTGCGCGAAGTGCTGGGCACCCACGTGCAGCAGAAGGGCTCGCTGGTCGCGCCGGACCGCCTGCGTTTCGACTTCTCGCACTTCCAGCCGATCAGCGCGGAAGAGCTGGCGGTGATCGAGCGCAAGGTCAACCAGCAGGTGCGTGCCAACAACGCCGCTGAAGTGCACACCATGGCCATGCAGGAAGCGCTGGACTTCGGCGCGATGGCCCTGTTCGGCGAGAAGTACGGTGAGCATGTGCGCGTGCTGAAGATGGGTGACTACTCCACCGAGCTGTGCGGTGGCACCCACGTCAACCGTACCGGCGACATCGGTCTGTTCAAGATCACCTCCGAGGGCGGTGTTTCCGCCGGCGTGCGCCGCATCGAGGCGGTTACCGGCCAGGGCGCCCTGGACTACGTGGACGCCGAAGAGGCCCGCCTGGCCGAGGCCGCTGAACTGCTCGGTGGCAGCGCTGCCGACGTGGTCGAGAAGATCCGTGCCCTCGGCCAGCGCCAGAAGCAGCTGGAACGCGAACTGGAGGCCGTGAAGGCCAAGGTCGCGGCCGGTGCCACGGCCGACCTGTCCGGTCAGGCCGTCGAGGTCGCCGGCGTGAAGGTGCTGGCTGCCCGCCTGGAGGGCTTCGACGCCAAGGCCCTGCGTGACGCCATGGACCGCCTGAAGCAGCAGCTGGGCGACGCGGTGATCGTGCTGGCCGGTGCCCAGGACGGCAAGGCCGCCCTGGTCGCGGGTGTGAACGGCAGCGCAATGGGCAAAGTCAAGGCCGGGGAACTGTTGTCCCATATCGCCGGTCAGATCGGGGGCAAGGGCGGCGGACGCCCGGACCTCGCCCAGGGTGGTGGCGAGGACGGGCCCGCCCTTGCCACTGCGCTGGCTGCAGTCGTCGAATGGGTCAGCCCCCGCCTGTGATGAACCCCGCCGTCCCCCTCCTTGTAGGAGCGGGACGGCTGACGGTACCATTGCGAATCTTTTCCCTTTGTCGTGGTAGCGCTTCTTGACGGAGCGTCAAGCCGGTGGGGGATACCCTTCCACACGGTTCCATGGAGACTTACAAAAATGTTGATCCTGACTCGCCGCGTCGGCGAAACCCTGATGATCGGTGACTCGGTGAGCGTCACCGTGCTTGGCGTCAAGGGTAACCAGGTGCGTATCGGCATCACTGCGCCGAAGGACGTCGCTGTGCATCGCGAAGAGATCTACCAGCGCATCCAGCGTGGTGATGAAGCCGGTGGCACCGGTAGCGAAAATTCTGCCGAATAACGCTTTACCTTCGCACTCGATTAACGTTATGATTCACGCCCCGCTGAGGTGCAACGCACCAGACGCGGAGAATACCCCGGAGTGATGCCCGAGTGGCCGAAGGGGCTCCCCTGCTAAGGGAGTATAGGGTCAAAAGCTCTATCGAGGGTTCGAATCCCTCTCACTCCGCCAGATACAAAGAAGCGCCTGCAGATCCTCGATCTGCAGGCGTTTTTCTTTATGGCCGGCCTTCAGAGCCGTATCGTCACGCCGACCTGGAAGCCCCGCCCCGGCAGGGGCGCGATGTACTTCAGCGGCGAGTTGTGCGGCCGCGCTTCTTCATTGAGCAGGTTGCTGCCATTGACGAACACTTCCACGCCTGCGATGTAGCTGTTGCGCACTGGAAGTTCGCGGCTGACCTGCAGGTCGACCAGGTTGAATGCGTCGAGCGGAATTTCCTCACTGACATTGCGACCCAGGTACTTCTGCGCGTCGTAGTAGGTGCTGGACAGTTGTGCCTTCCAGCCTTCGCGCTGCCACTGCAGGTTGGCGCCGTAGCGGTTGGTCGGCATGTTCGGCAGATACTCGCCGTCGTTGTGGGCGCGCAGCGAATCCGGGTGGTCGGCCTTGTTCTTCACCAGGTCGGCGAAGGCGGAGACGTTCAACGTGCCATAGCGGCCCAGGTCCAATGCCTGCGACGCGTCGATCTCGAAGCCCTTCACCGTGGTGTCGGTCTGCTTCCAGTACTTCAGCGGCAGGCGGTTGGCGGTCTGCAGGCCGGAATAGCCGAGGTAGAGGTAGTTCTCGTACCGCATCCGGTACGCGGTGGCCGACAGTTCGAAACCACCAAGGTGGAACAGGCCGGTCAGTTCCAGGTTCTTCGCGCGCTCCGGTTCGAGGTTCTGGTTGCCTTCTTCCTGGGTCATCACCGAATAGTGAGCATTGCTCGCGTACAACTCGTTGATCTCCGGTGCGCGCTGCGAGGACGAGTAGCGCACCTTGGCGGCGAACAACGGACCGAGCTCGACGTACGAGCCGAGGCTGTAGCTGTTGAGCCGGTAGTCGCGGTCCTGCAGTTTCGTGTTGGCGGCATTGCGCGCGATCTTGAAGCGGCTTGGTTGCAGGTCATGGTCAACGCGCTCGTGGCGCACGCCAGCGTCGAAACTGGCCCAGCCGAAGTCCAGCGTCTCCTTCAGGAACACCGCGTTGCTGCGGGTGTCGACGTCAGGCAGGTAGCGCAGCGAGCCACTGCCGGTGACATCACGCGACTGGTGGCTGAAACCCAGCATGCCGCTGAGCGGACCGACGCGCTGATGGCTGAGCAGCAGCTCGGCCTGGGTGCTCTCGAAATCGTAGTCGTTGGCGCGGGTGGCACCCAGCCGCTCGCCCGAGGTGTTGTCCAGCTTGGAAACGCGCAGTTCGGCGCGCTCGAACCACGGCAGCGGATTGCGCAGCAGGGCTTCCAGTGCATAGCGTTCCTGCTTGATCACCACCCCCACCGGCAGCCCGTTGGCATAGTTGGAACCGAACGACAGGTTCTGCATCGAGAACCCCGGCACGCCGTACTCGCTGTCCTTGGCATCGATGCTGATACCCACGTAACCACGGTCGAAGAACAGGGTCGACCCGAGCGCCACCTGCGAATTTCTCGCGTAGCCGTTGCCCAACCGGTGATGGTAATCGGGCGTCACGTCGTTGTTGATCTGCTTCTGCACGTACGAAGGCGTGCCGGGTACGTAGGCCGGGTTGACCGGATTGATGTAGGTGCGGCGCTGCCAGACCGAAGTCGGATTGTTGGTGTAGAACGAGAATTCACCATCGGCCCAGTCAGGATTCTCGGTCATGAACTGGTCGATGTAAGGCTGCGAGGCCTTGTTGTAGATCTGCTGTACGCGTGCTTCCTTCTGGCAGCTGTCGGCCAGCGCCGAGTTGACGCCGCCGGTCGGCGGGAACAGTCGGGTGTTGCAGACACGGGCCTTGCTGTTGCCGGGGATGTCGTAGTGCGAGATGCGCTGGCGCGAGACCTGCAGGTTGGTCGAGAGGTTGCGCTGGTTGTTGAAGTTCATGCGGAAGCCCTGCGCATCGGCGGCATTGAAGCCCTTGCGCAGGACCAGTTCCATCGACTGGTCCTTGTCTTCCATGCTGCGCGAGATCAGGCCCGAATCGATCTCCACGCTGCCGCCGATCGCATTGCCGCCATAGCGCACCGTGTCCGAGGACTTGTTGACGGTGACGCTGCGCACGAACAGTGGATCGAACGGAATGTTGATGTCGCCGCTGATCGCGTTCATGCCGAGGATGGACTGGCCGTCCTGCAGGATCTGCACGCGGTTGCCACTGAGGCTGCGGATGACCGGGGCGCCCGCGTTCGGCCCGAAGGCGGTGCTCTGCACGCCGGAGACGTGTTCGAGCAGGCCGCCGAGGGTGCGGTTCTGCGCCTGCGGATTGTCGACGGTGACCCGGCTGTCGATGCGCGAGGGCTGGGAGGCCTGGACCTGGAGGGTGGGGAGGGTGGGTTCGTCCGCGGCCTGGGCGGTGTGGACGGCGAACAGAATGGCAGCAGCAAGCAGGTGGCGACGCATGGCAGGACTCGTGAAGGCGAAGTGAAATGTTATAACGTAACTCTTTGTATCGGCAAGGACGGATGAGACCTTGCCGCCAGACCGAAATCGCGGGGGCGCGAATGAGGTTGCCGCGTGTTCAGCGCCCCGCCTTGCGCCGGGCGCCGATGCTGTGCACGATCCGAGGCGCTGCGCCCCACAACGCGTCACGCAGAATCTTCTTCACTGGAACGGAGCAACGTATGAAGCTGTTGTCCGCTGTGTTGTTGTCTGCGCTTTCACTCCCCGCCGTTCCGGCGCTGGCAGTGGAGACTTCGCCTTCCCCCCTGCTGGGGCGCTGGTCGCTGGATATCGCCACGTCTGCGCTACCCGAAGCGCAGCGCCCGAAGCACGTGGTGCTCGAGTTCAAGGACGCCGGTGGTGGCCGCTGGAGCTCGCACGTGGACATCGTCCTGAACGACGGCAAGACCATGAAATCCGACGGCACGCTGGCCCTGGATGGCACGCCCGGCGCCCTGTCCGGCACCTATGGCGCGGACAAGGCCAACCTGAAACTGCCTGCACCGAACACGCTGGTGATGCAGCTGGTGGACCATGGCACGCCGGCCTCCACCCGCATCTACACCGTGGCGGATGACCAGGCGACGATGACCGAGACCAAGGCGTTCTACGGTCATGACGGTACGCCGATCCTGCAGACCAACCTGTTCAAGCGCATGCCGTAGCGATGCTGCATTCACCACGCCCGCAGGGCAGGCGTGGTGAATGCAACGGCCCTACACGGCGGCGGCCGGATCGCGCTTGCCGGTGTCGATGCCGTACTTGTCGATCGCGTCCTGCATCCGCGAGCGTTCGATGCGGCCTTCGTCGGCCAGCGACTTCAGGGCCGCCAGTACGATGAAGTGGCGATCCACTTCGAAGAATGTGCGCAGCGATTCACGCGTGTCGGAGCGGCCGAAGCCATCGGTGCCCAATGCGGTGAAGCGGCGGTCGTTGATGAAGGGACGGATCTGGTCGCCGACGATCTTCATGTAGTCGGTGGCCACCACCACCGGGCCTTCATGACCCTGCAGGCATTGCTGCACGTAGGGCACGCGCGGTTCTTCGGCCGGATGCAGCAGGTTCCAGCGCTCGGCGGACAGCCCGTCGCGGCGCAGTTCGGTCAGGCTGGTCGCGCTCCACACATCGCTGGCGATGCCGAAGTCCTGCTGCAGCAGGTCTGCCGCGGCTTCCACTTCGCGCAGGATCGAGCCGCTGCCCATCAGCTGCACGCGTGGCTGCAAGGCGTTGTCGGCGGCTGCCGGATGCAGCAGGTACAGGCCCTTCAGGATGCCGGCTTCGGTGCCTTCGGGCAGTGCCGGCTGCGGGTAGTTCTCGTTGAGTACGGTGATGTAGTAGTAGATGTCTTCCCGGTCGACATACATGCGGCGCAGGCCGTCGTGGATGATCACCGCCAGTTCGTAGTTGTAGGTCGGGTCGTAGGACACGCAGCTCGGAATCACCGACGACAGCACGTGGCTGTGGCCGTCGTCGTGCTGCAGGCCTTCGCCCATCAGCGTGGTGCGGCCCGACGTGGCACCGAGCAGGAAGCCGCGGGTACGCGCGTCGGCAGCGGCCCAGGCCAGGTCACCGACGCGCTGCAGGCCGAACATCGAATAGAAGATGTAGAACGGAATCGTGGCCAGGCCGTGGTTGCTGTAGGCAGTGCCGGCGGCGATCCATGAACAGATCGCACCGGATTCGTTGATGCCTTCCTGCAGGATCTGACCGTCCTTGGCTTCCTTGTAATAGCTCAGCTGGCCGGCATCCTGCGGGGTGTACAGCTGGCCCAGGTAGGAGTGGATGCCGATCTGGCGGAACAGGCCTTCCATGCCGAAGGTGCGCGATTCATCGGGCACGATCGGAATCACCAGCTTGCCCAGATCCGGGTCCTTCAGCAGGCTGGTGAGGATGCGCACGAAGCCCATGGTGGTGGACTGGCCGCGATCGCCACTGCCCTGCAGCTGGGTGTTGAAGATCGACAGCGGCGGCAGCGGCAGCGGATCCACCTTGGCCAGGCGCGCCGGCAGCTGCCCACCCTGGATGCGGCGGCGTTCGGCGAAGTAGGCGGCCTCGGCGCTGCCCGGTTCCGGGCGCAGATAGGGCATCTCCTCCAGCTGCTCGTCGCTGACCGGCAGGTTGAAGCGGTCGCGGAAGGCGCGTACTGCATCGGCGCTCATCTTCTTCAGCTGGTGGTTGATGTTCTGGCCTTCGCCGGCTTCGCCCATGCCGAAACCCTTGACCGTCTTGGCCAGGATCACCGTCGGCCGGCCGCGGGTGTTCACCGCCTGCTTGTAGGCGGCGTACACCTTATGCGGATCGTGGCCGCCACGTGCCAGCGCCCAGATGTCGTCGTCGCTCATGTGCGCGACCAGCTCCAGCAGCTCGGGGTAACGGCCGAAGAAATGCTCGCGCACGTAAGCACCGCTCTGCGACTTGAAGGTCTGGTAGTCGCCATCCACGCATTCCATCATGCGCTGGCGTAGCAGGCCGCTGTGGTCGCGGGCCAGCAGGTCGTCCCAGCCACTGCCCCAGATCAGCTTGATCACGTTCCAGCCGGCCGCGCGGAACGTGCCTTCCAGTTCCTGGATGACCTTGGCGTTGCCGCGCACCGGACCATCCAGGCGCTGCAGGTTGCAGTTGACCACGAATACGATGTTGTCCAGCCGCTCGCGGCCGGCCAGCGAAATCGCCGCCAGCGATTCGGGCTGGTCCATCTCGCCGTCGCCGAGGAAGGCCCAGACCTTGCGGTCCTGGTGCTGCTTCAGGCCGCGGTACTCGAGGTAACGCATGTAGCGCGCCTGGTAGGCGGCGGTCAGCGGGCCCAACCCCATCGACACGGTGGGGAACTGCCAGAACTCCGGCATCAGGCGCGGGTGTGGATACGAAGACAGGCCGTCACGACCGGCTTCGCGGCGGAAGTTGTCCATCCGTGCCGGATCGATGCGCCCTTCCACGTACGCACGGCCATAGATGCCCGGCGCGGAATGGCCCTGGATGTAGATCATGTCGCCGTCGAAGGTGTCGGTACGGCCACGGAAGAAGTGGTCGAAGCCCACGTCGTACAGCACCGCCGCCGACTGGTAGGTGGCGATGTGGCCGCCGACGTTGGAGTGCTTGCCGGCGCGCAGCACCATCACCATCGCATTCCAGCGGATCATCGCGTTCAGGCGGCGCTCGATGGCCAGGTCGCCCGGGTAGGCCGGCTGGCGCTCCGGCGGGATGGTGTTGACGTAGGCGGTCCACGCGCGCGCATGCAGATCGCCGTGCCGCTGCGCATCCAGCTCGCTGAGCTGGTCGATCAGGTAATGCGCGCGTGGCCGGCCACCGGCCTGCATCACCGCCTCCAGTGATTCCCGCCACTCCCGCGTTTCCAGCGGGTCGGTATCGAAGGGGGTCAGGGCTTGGTTCATGAGTGTCTCCAGAGGGCGCCGGCTCTGCCTGGGCGACAACACCGGCAGGGCGCACAGCACTGGAGCGGGGTCGCAATGGCGGGGCCGTGACGCGAAGGGCGACCGTCGCGGCCACCGGGGAGGCAAGCGTAGGCCCGGCCCCGCGGCTTCGATAGGCGGGCCCGGCTTGGGTCTCTGGCAAGCAAGGGTTGGCACGGTGCGCCATATCATGGGCGAATGTGCCGGGCGGAGAGTGCCTGGCATGGCCGCCTGCTGCAACGCCACTGTCATCGATGGTCGTCACCCTGCGTGGCTTTCCAGCCTCGGGGTGGTTGGCCGGCCGTGAACAGCGTGAGGATCTGGGAGAAGAGCTACGCGCTGCGCCGACGGCTGCTGCGTGGCTTCTTCCTGCGTCGCGGCTCTGCCAGCGAAGACGCCGAGGACCTGGCGCAGGAGGTGTACCTGCGGCTGCTGCGGGCCACCGGCGAGAATGCCGCAGCGATCGAGAACCCGGAGGCCTACCTGTTCACGGTCGCGGCCAACCTGGCACGCGAGCACGCGCGCGCGCGTTTGTCGCTGCCGCCGCTGGAAGACGTGGATCAGCTGGCCGAAGTGTTGAAAAGCGAAGAAGACATCGAGGGCGAGTTCGAGCGCGCGCAGCGCTGGAACGATATCCGCAGCACCATCGCTCGTCTGCCGGCGACCACGCGACGGGTGATGGAGCTGCATTACCGCGACGGGCTGGACTGCCCGGCAGTCAGCCAGCAGTTGCAGGTGTCGGTGCACATGGTGCGCAAGCACATCGGCAAGGGTCTGGAGGCCTGCAGGAAGGCGCTGGGCGCCAGGGAGCACGCATGAACCGAAACGCATCGCCCATGGCCGACGACACGGTCGCCTGCGAGGCAATGGACTGGTTCCTGCGCAATCGCGAGGGAGTGCTGGACGAGGCCGAGCGGGTTGCGTTCCTGGACTGGATGAAGCGCTCGCCTGAGCACGTGCGCGCCTATATGCACGCCCTCGCGCTGCACCGGCAGGTCGGCGAGGCACTGCAATCGCCGTTGCCGGAAGAGGCGCCGGCGCCGCCACGGCAGGCGGCCGCCAAAGTGGTGCCTCTGTTCGATAGTGCCCCCGCCGCGCCGCACGCTGCGCCGCTGCGCCGCCGCACGCGCGGGTGGGTGGCTGCCGCAGCCTGCATCGCCCTGCTCGGCGTGGGCCTGGTTCCGCAGTTGATGCCCACCGAACAGCTGTACAGCGCCGACCACGGTGAACTGCGTGGCCTGGTGCTGCCTGACCGGACACAGGTGCGGCTCAACGCGGACAGCCGCCTGCGGGTACGCATGGGCTGGTTCAGTCGCAAGGCGGAACTGCTGCAGGGCGAGGCGACGTTCGACATCGCACGCGACCGCCGCCCGTTCGAGGTGCAGGTGAACGGCCTGGAGATCCGGGACATCGGCACAGTCTTCGACGTGTCGCGACGGCTGCAGAGCACGCGCATCGGTGTGGTTTCCGGCGAGGTCGAGGTCTGGAGCCAGGGCGCGGGCGCCCGCCGCCTGGCCCAGTTGGGGCAGGGCCGGGTGGTGCAGGTCGACGCGCGCAGCCATGCGGTGGAGTCATTGGACATGCCACTGTCGATGCTGCTGGACTGGCAGCAGCACAAAGTGTCCTTCCTTGACGAGCGCTTGGACGAAGTGGCTGCTGCCTTCAACCGGCACAACCAGGTGCAGGTGCGCGTGCTGGACGAGGGCGCGGCATCGGCACGGTTGTCCGGCAGCCTCGATGCGCATCGCATCGGTGCGCTGCAGGACTTCCTCGAACGTGACCCGCGCTTCGTGGTGAGCCGCGAGGGCGACACAGTGCGGGTTGGCAGCCGCTGAGGCCGAGGTGGCCGTGGACTGTCAGAAAAAATTCATTGAATCCGCGTTCTCCATTTTGGTGGATGCGGGCTCTTACTTGGGAGAAGCCGCTGCCGATCCGCGCAGCGGCGCCTGCTGCCTTCTCTCTTCCAAGGACCCGTGATGCGCAACACGCTCTACCTGTCGATCATCCTCGCCCTGTCTCCCGGCAGCATGCCATTGGCCTTCGCCGCCGCCGCCGATGGCCTGGAGGCGCGTGTGTCCACGCCGATCGCGGCACAGCCGTTGGCGCGTGCACTGGAGCAGTTGTCACGCAGTTCCGGGGTGCAGTTCCTGTACTCGGCCGATGGCGATGCCCGCATGGCCGGTGCGGTGCCGCGCGGTGCCACCGTCAGGCAGGCGCTGGATGCACTGCTGGCCGGTACCGGCCTGGGCTACACCGTGGTGGATGGCAATGTCATCGCCATCGATCCGGCACCGGTACGCAACGCGCCGAACCCCGCCGCACCGAAGCCGCGCGAGGCCGAGGCGGTGGTGGCGCCGACCCTGGACACGGTGAAGGTGATTGCCGCGCACGAGGTGATCGACCAGAAGAAGACCTCACCGGTGATCAAGGATTCGGTGGTCTACGACGAAATGGACAGCTACGGCGACGAGACCCTGGCCGAGAGCCTGATGGCCGCTCCAGGCCTGAGTGCGGTGGAGGATGCCGGCGAGCCACGTTACGTGACGGTGCGCGGCGTACAGGCCAACCTCAACTACACCACCATCGATGGCATCGCGATTGCCAGCGTGGGTGGCAGTGGCTCCGGCGAACGCATGAACAACCTGCAGCTGATTCCCAGCGACATCGGCACCCGTACCGACATCTACAAGAGCTTCAGTGCGGAGCAGGCACCGGATGCGATCGGCGGCGTGATCGACATCATCAGCCGCAGTGCCTTCGACCGGTCCGGCAAGTACGTGTTTGCCGACGTGGCAGGTATCTATTCCACGGCCGAGACCAACGTCGAGCGCAGCGCTGGCGGCAACCACGAAACCCTGGGCCACTTCGGCAAGAGCGCCAAGATGGTGTTCTCCAACCAGTTCGGCGCCGGGCAGGAGTTCGGCATCGTCGCGGTGGCACGCTATGAGCAGCGTTCGCGCAACAGCGTCAAGCGCTGGGTGGAGTCGAACTACTACTACAACGACGCCGGCAAGTACCTCACCGACGGCACCACCGGGCCGGATGAGGCCAAGGGCTGGAACGGGCTGCGTGCGCCCGGCAATTTCAGCACCGGCACCTACACCAACTTCATCACCAACTTCGGCGGCTCGGCCAAGCTGGAATGGAAGCCGTCGGACGATCCGTTCTACGCATCGCTGCTGCTGTACTCGTACCGGTTCTACGAGAACTCGACGATGAACAAGACCGACCTGTACGGCAACGCCAAGTTTCCGATTCGCAACCAGACCGAGGACAGCGGCACCACCCAGATCAACAGCATCTACATCAAGAACCGACACGACCGATGGGACCGCAGCAACCGCGGCGCCATCGCCAGCTTCAACTGGGACATCGGCGACCGTTCGCGGCTGAGCCTGCGTGGCGGCCATACCGAAGAGACTTTCCACAACAACCAGGTCTACTGGGGTGTGCGCGCCTACCCAAGCAGCCTGTTCGTCGACTACGAGAACGACAGCCACGGTTTCCCCAACGCGGTGGCGGTGTCCGATTCCAGCCTGTTGACCAGCTCGGCGTTCAAGCTCAATCCGGCGCAGGCCTATGTCTCCCCGCGCGATGCCAAGGAGAGCATCGACAACCTGCGCGCCGACTTCAGCTACAACATCGACGCCGATGCGCGTGGCTTCGGCCTGGCCACCGGCGCGGAATACCGCCACCTTAAGATCTGGCAGGACATCGACTTCGACTACTTCAGGAGCAGCGCCACGCTCAACGATTACCTGTATCCGGGATCGACGCTGCTGGGCAGCGTGCCGGGCTTCCCGCTGATCGACAACCGCAAGTGGAACGAGGAACTGCTACCGGAACTGGGCAACAACAATGCGGCGTATCCGAATGCCAACTTCACCAGTGACTACAAGTACGTGGAGGACATCACCAATGCGTACGTGTCCGCGCACTACGCCTGGGACCGGCTGCTGCTGATCGGTGGCCTGCGCTATGACCACACCCGCTTCGATGCCTACAGCCCGTTCAGCAATGATGGCGGCACCACCTATACCTCCGCCTTCCGCAACACGAGCGGTGGCTACAACAACCTGTTGCCCTCGTTGAATGCGACGTTCAAGCTGAGCGAGGACCAGCGCCTGCGCTTCTCCGCCAGCCGCACGCTGGGCCGGCCGACGCCGAGCAACATTGCCCAGGCCACCAGCACCAGCTGTGGCGATGACGAGGAGGGCAGGGGCTTCTGCACCATCAAGCAGGGCAATGCGAACCTGCAGCCGCGCCGTTCCACCAACATCGACCTTGCATGGGACCTGTACTTCAACGGCAACAACGGCCTGGTCTCGGTGGCGTTGTTCGACAAGGTAATCAAGGACGACATCTACACCCTGACCACCTTCGAGAACGTGGGCGATACCCGTTACCGGGTGACCCAACCGATGAACACCGATGAGTCCAGGCTGCGCGGCGTCGAGTTCGCGGTGGCCAACCGCAACCTGCAATGGGGCCGCCAGCGCTTCGACATGTACTTCAACGCCACGCGGCTGGAAGGCAGGACCAACTACCGCATCACCGATGGCACCGAGCGACGCCTGGACCGGCTGCTGTACCAGCCGGACTGGTCGCTCAATGGTTCGGTGATCTGGCGCATGCCGTGGAAGAACTCGCAACTGCGCCTGTCCGGAACCTACCGCAGCCGGATGCTGGTCGACTTCGGCGACACCCAGTGGCTGGATTCGTACTACGACCCGTACATGACCTTCAACATGGCCTTCAGCCACAAGGTCAGCAGGCACGTGACGCTGAAGTACGAAGCCAAGAACCTGTTCAACACCCAGCCGACCTACAGCACCGGCCCGAACGGGCGCTTCCGTACCGAGATCGACGACTACGGCCGCTTCTTCTACTTCCACATCATCTACAACTGAGGGCACAGCCGTGGAGACGATCAATCGCAGGCGATTCCTGGCCCTGGCCGGCCTGTCCGCTGCCGGCGCCTGGATGGGCACGGCACGCGCGCTGGCCGCGCAGGCCGATGCCACCACGCTGAACCCGCGCAACCTGCTGGCCAAGCCGCGCTTTGCCAGCACGCCCTTCACCCTGGGCGTGGCCTCGGGTGATCCCACGGCCGATGGCATGGTGCTGTGGACGCGTCTGGCGACCGAGCCGCTGGCGTTCGGCGGTGGCATGCCGACCCGGCCGATGGTGGTCGAATGGCAGCTGGCAGCGGACGAAGGCATGCGCAAGGTGGTACGCCAGGGTTCGACGCTCGCGCATCCCGAACTCGGCCACGCGGTGCACGTGGAACTGGAAGGATTGGCGCCCGGACGGCCCTACTGGTACCGCTTCACCGTGGGTGGCCACGCCAGTGCAGTCGGTTGTACCCGCACGCTGCCGGCAGCCGCGGCAGCGGTGGATCGCGCGCGCTTTGTGGTGGCCGGCTGCCAGCACTACGAAGAAGGCCACTACACCGCGTGGCGGCGCATCGCCGAGGAACCGCTGGATTTCGTCTTCCACTATGGTGATTACATCTACGAAGGTGAAAGCCAGCCTGGCCTGCGGAAGATGAACGGCCAGCCGTTCACCAACCTGCGCAACCACGTCGGCCCGCAGACCTACACGCTGGATGATTACCGCCGCCGCTATGCCCAGTACAAGAGCGATGCCGACCTGCAGGCCGCGCATGCGTCGGCACCGTGGTTCGTCACTTTCGATGACCATGAAGTGGACAACAACTGGGCCGGCGCCGAAGACCAGGACGATACGCCCAGCGAAGTGTTCCTGCTGCGGCGCGCACAGGCGTTCCAGGCCTACTACGAGAACATGCCGCTGCGCCGTTCGGCGTTCCCGCGCGATGGCCACATGCAGCTGTACCGGCGCGCACGCTACGGAACGCTGATGGACCTGCACCTGCTCGACACACGCCAGTACCGCAGCAAGCAGGTGAACATGGCGCTGCGTGAGGACGTGGAATCGCCGGAGCGCAGCATCGTCGGTGCGAAGCAGGAGCGCTGGCTGTTCGATGGCCTGGCCGATGCCGCGCCGCGTTGGCACACCATCGCCCACCAGGTAGCGCTGGGCAACTACATGCGCGAGAAGGACGGCGTGGTGCAGTCGTCCGATGACCAATGGTCGGGTTACCTGGACAGCCGTCGGCGCCTGCTCGACCACATCCAGAAGGTCGGCTTCGGCAACGTGGTGACCGCCTGTGGCGACGCGCACCGGCATTACGCCAGCGACCTGGTGCAGGACCATCGTGATTCGGGCGTGGTCTCCAGCGAGTTCCTTGCCACTTCGATCACTTCGGGGGCCGATGGCCAGGGCGTGGACGCTTACGCCCGCAACCAGCTTGCGCACAGCCCCAATCTGAAGGCGACCACCGACAAGCGTGGCTATGTGCTGTGCGATGTCACCCCTGATGCGTGGATCGGTGACATGAAGACGCTGGATACGGTGATGCGGCCGAACGGTACCATGCAGAGCTGGAAGCGCTACGCGGTGGAGCACGGCCGGCCGGGGCTGCAGGAGGCCTGAGTCTACCGGTCTGCGCTGTAGAGCCGAGCCCACGCTCGGCTGCTTCTTTCGGGGCAATGCGACCGGAGCGAAAGCAGCCGAGCATGGGCTCGGCTCTTTAGGGATTCTTCAATCGTGCTCGAACCGCAGCGGTTCGGTGCCCATCGCCGGGTCACTGGTGCCGGGGCGACCATCCTCGGCGCGGCCGGCCAAACGCAGCACACTCCCACCCGCGCTGATGCGCAGGTCATACCAGCCGGCGGTAGGCGTTGCATCCCACGCCAATGAAGTCTGCGCATGTGCGGGCAGCGCCAATGTCTGTTCGGGCATGTGTCCTGCATAGGCGCCGCCATGCACGCGCACCTGCTGCGCACTGTCACCCAGATTGCGCAGGTGCAGCCGCAGCTGGCCATCCGCGCGATCAATTGAAGCCTGCACGGCAGGAGCCTTGGCCGCACCCTGGAAGTGGCGGTGGAAGCCGTTCGGACCGAGCAGCCACAGGTCATAGCGGCCCTGGGCGTCCAGCGGCCAACGCTCGCGCAGCGGCATGCCCGGCAGCAGCGTGTAACGGCGCGGCACCGCCTCCAGCCGCAGCCGATCGTAGACATGCAGCACTGCCGCTGCGCCCTCGCAGGACAACGCCAGGTCAACGCCCGCGACGTCGACCGCAGCAATCGATGCCTGCGGTCGATAGGGAAGGGCACGCGCCGGGCGTACACCGCTTTCCTGTTTCGCTGGCTTCAGCCCCTCTGGCAGCGCGGGCACGGTGCGCCCCGGCAAAGCAGCGGCGCGTGCGGCCACCGCGCTCACGTCGGGCAGGCCGCGGACGAACGGGCGGGTATCGCGCTGGGCAAAGTCGAACGCAGTGCTGAGGTCGCCGCAGACCGCGCGGCGCCACGGCGAGATGTCCGGCGCGGACACACCAAAGCGGCGTTCGATCAGTCGAATGACCGAGGTGTGGTCGTACACCTGCGAATCGACCCAGCCACCGCGGCTCCAAGGCGAGATCACGTACAGCGGCACGCGCGGGCCCAGTCCATACGGGCGGCCGCGCAGTCCGGCGAAGTCGTACTTCTCATCTCCCGGTGCCGGGTGACGGTGGTACTCGCCTTCGGTGCTGACCGAGGACGCACCTGCCCAGCCACCGTCCACAGGCGAAGGCGGTGCCGGTGGTGGCATGTGGTCGAAGAAACCGTCGTTCTCGTCGAACATCAGCAGCAGGGCGGTGCGGCTCCACACCTGCGGATCGGCGGTCAGTGCATCCAGCACGCGCGCGGTATAGGCCGCGCCCTGGGCCGGGCTGGAGGGGCCGGGATGCTCGCTGCCGGCCGCGTCGGCGATGATGAAGCTGACCTGCGGCAGGCGTCCGTCGATGACGTCCTGGCGCAGCTGCGCCAGGCCACGCGTGCTGACCCCGCGTGCGCGCAGCTGCGGGTCATGCCCCGGCGCAGCGCGGTAGGCCTGGCGGAACGCCTCGAAGCCGGCCAGCGGGTTGTCGGTGAAGTTGTCGGCCATGTCCTGGTAGATCTGCCAGGATACCCCCGCCCTCTGCAGGCGTTCGACATAGCTGGCCCAGCGGTACGACGCAGGATGCCCGCCGTGCTCGGGGAAGTTGTCGTGCGAGTTGGCGATCACCGGGCCGCCGGCGCGGGCGGCAGCATCGTTGTGGCCGGTCCACAGGAACACCCGGTTCGGGTTGGTTCCGGCCTGCATCGCGCAGTGGTAGGCGTCGCAGATGGTGAAGGCATCGGCCAGGGCGAACTGGAAGGGCAGGTCGCTGCGCTGGAAGTAGCCCATCGAGTGGTTCTGCTTGGCTTTCGGCCATTGCCCCATGCGTCCGTGGTCCCAGGCCCGCTGTGCATCCGGCCAGGTGTGCGGCGTGCCTTCCACGCGCATGTAGCCGAAGTGCGCGGCGGTATCCAGCGGGAACGGCGCGATCGCGCGCTTGCCGCTGGCATCGGGCTGCAGCCACAGGCTGCGCGCGCGGGCGCCGGCCTGCAGTGCCTGCGCCGGAGCGACGAAGCGATCGCCGAAACCCCGCACACCCGGCAGCGTGCCGAAGTAGTGGTCGAACGAACGGTTCTCCTGCATGAACACCACGATGTGCTGCAGGTCTTCCAGGCTGCGGGTTTGCGCGGCGGGGGCGATCGCGGCGGCCCGGGCGATGCTGGGCAGCAGCGGGGAAAGGCCGGCGGCAACGCCGGCCTGCAACAACCGGCGTCGGCCGATATCGGTCACGGGCTCACTCACAGGTCCACACGGAAGGAGATGCCGACGGTGCGCGGAGCGCCGATGAAGGCGTTGTCGCGGCCGTCCACCCCCGCAAGATACCGCTTGTCGGTGAGGTTGCTCACCACCAGGTTGGCACCCATGCCCTTCAGGCGCGGCGACAGGCCCTGCAGGTCGAAGCCGATGTTCGCGTTGAACACGGTGGCCGAGGGCAGCTTGTTGACGTTGGCGGCGTCGAGGTAGCGGGTGCCCAGGTAACGGCCGGACAGGCCGAAGTTCCAGTTCTCGCCCTGCCAGTCCGCCGAGAGTACGAGGGTCTGTTCGGGTTGGCCGATCACCTTGGCGCCGTCGACGATGCCCAGCTGGGTATCACGCGCGGCATCACCGCTGCCCAGGTACTTGGAGCGGTTGTAGGTGTAGGCGGCGTTGAGACGCCAGCCGTTGTCCCAACCGTAACCGAACGCCGCTTCCAGGCCGTTGCTTTCCACGCCGCCGAAGTTCTCGTAGACGCCGTCGGTCTCGCCCAGGTAGTCGATGCCGCTGACGAAGCCGGCCGGCAGGTAGACGATGCGGTTGTCGAATTTGATGTTGTACAGCGTGACCGAGGCGGTCAGGGGCCAGCGGCTGATGCGCATGCCCACTTCAATGTTGTCAGCGGTCTCCGGCTCGACGTTGCGGAAGCGCTGCGGGTCGGTCTCGCCGAGCACGCCGGAAGGAATCGCGGCGAAGTTCTGCGAGAAGCCGGCGAACAGCTCCATGCCTTCCACGCCCGGCGCCCAGGTGAAGCCGGTGGACAGCAGCGGGTCGGACCTGGAGTCGGATGTGACGTGCTCGCTGGCACCGATCACGCGGCGGCGCGACTGGTCCACGAAGAACTGCTTCACGCCGAGGCGGGCGCTGAACGGGCCGAAGCGGGCCACGTCCTCGACGTAGTACATCTGCTCGTCAACCTTGTATTTGTCCTCGAACTGCACCCAGTACGGCTGGTGGTCGAAGGCGATGTCCTGGCCGACGTTGAGCAGGCGGTGCCAGTCGCGGCGCGCCGAGCGGTCCAGCTTCTCCACCCACAGGCCGCCGCGGATCGTGTTGTCGACTGCGCCGAAAGTCTGGCGCCATTCGACGTCGGCGGTAACGCCCATGCGGTCGTTGTCGTAGTGGGTGTGGCGATACGACTGCGCGCCCAGCACGTTGCCGGCGTAGCAGTTCGGATCGTACTCGGCGGTGAAGCCCAGGCGCGGGCTGCAGCTGGCCAGGCGCTGCGCGGCACTGCCATCGGGATTGACGAAGAAAATCTGGCCACGGTTGCTGCCGCCGTACACGGTCTTGCCACCGAGGTATTCCGACTCCGGGCGACCGGCTCCGTCATCGCTGACCTGCGCCAGATACGGTGGCAGCCAGTCGCCGCGGCCTTGCATGCGGTGCCCGTAGGCGGCCACCGAGGCCTTGAAGCCGTTGCCACCGTCGAAGGCCGCGCGCAGGTAGCCGAAGGTGTTCTCGCGCAGCGCACGCGAGCCGGAACGGTAGTTCTGGTCCAGGTAGGGAATGCCGGTGAGGGTACCGACCAGGTTGTCGCGATCCGGATTGGTCGCGAAGCCCTTCGGTGAGACGCTGGTGTACTCCGGCTCGTCCGCATCGTTGTAGGACAGGTAGCCGGTCAGGGTCCAGCGATCCAGTTCGGTGATGAACTTGCCGGCGATGTGGTCATTGCTGGTCCTGCCGCTGCCATCGATCCAGTCATGCACGCGCGCCGACGAGGCACTGACCCAGGCGCGGGTGTGGCCGCCGAGCAGGCCGGTGTCGTAGCGCACGTAGTACTTGCGTGCCTCGTTGTCACCGGCGCCGACCACGAAGCGCAGGCGGCTGTCCTGCAGCGGATCGCTGGTGAGGAAGTTGAGGGTGCCGCCCAGGGCCTCGTTCGAGCGCGAGGAGATATCGGCGGTGCCCTGGCTGACTTCCACCGTTTCCAGGTCGAGGGTGTCGATGTAGCGGTTGGCCAGCGAGCCGCCGCCGTAACCCGAGCCACCATTGGGCAGGCCGTCGATGGTGGTGCCGATCTGCTGGGTATCACGGTTGGTGACGAAGCCACGCATGCTGATCTGCGTGCCCCACACCGACGAGCCGGTGGCATCGGCCTCGCTGACCACCACGCCGGGCACTTCGTTGAGCGCGTCGTTGACGCTGCTCATCACGGTCTGCCGGTTCAGCGTTTCCGCACGCACGGAAGTCTTGGCATAGCTGGTGGCCTGACCGATCACCTGCACCTGGTCGAGGGTGCGGGCCTCACTGCTGCGCGCTTCAGCGGCATCGCCCTGCGGTGCTTCGGCCAGGGCGTCCAGTGCGGGAGCGATCAGCAGGGCAAGCAGCGAGACACGGGGAAAGCGCGCAGACGTTCGCATCGAGACCGGACCTTCAGAGCAGGGAAGCCCCGGAGTGTCGGCAGCGCCAATGACATCGGCATGACGTGGCGATGCAGGAATCGTGTTGTGCGACGGCCGGCACCCGCCGCCTGCTTCAGTACCGTGCGTCCTTGGGCTTCGGGTCACGCGGCCAGTCCTTGCCCTTGTTGGCGAAGTCCGGCCGCGGCTGGTTGATGAAATAGCCGGCGATGTCCACCGCATCCTGGTCCGGCATCACCTGCTGCCCCAGCGGCGGTGCGCGGGTCACTGCCGGTGGCATGTTGTGCTTGATGAAACCGGCCGCCTTGTACAGGCGCGCCATGCCGGCACCGATGTTGAAGCTGTGGTCGCCCCACAGCGGCGGGAAGGCGATGTCACCGCTGGCATCGCGTCGGCCTTCGCCGTTGTCGCCATGGCAGGCGGCGCACTGCACGGCATACAGCGCCTGGCCGCGGACCGGGTCCGGAGTCAGCGTGCTGTCGATGGGGCCCTCACTGGGCGCGGCCACTGTTGCACCCTCTGGCACCGGGCTGCTCAGCCACGCCATGTAGTCGAGCATCGCGCGCATCTGCGGTGCGTCCTTCGGCAGCGGCTTGCCGTTCATCGAGCGCTGCAGGCAGCCATTGATGCGCTCGGTCAGCCCGATCACCTTGCCCGGGCGCGGCATGTAACGCGGATAGGCACCGCCGCCGGTATTGAAGTAGTGGTTGCCGAACGGTCGCTTGCCCTCGGCCATGTGGCACGAATTGCAGTTCAGATCGTTGCCGACGTTGTCCGGAAGCAGGCGCGCGGTCTCGTTGAGGATGCGCCGGCCGAGCATTACCGATTCGGCATTGCCCAGGCCGGCGATCTCCTCGGCACTGGGCGCGTGGTAGTGGGCGACCACCTTGCCCTGTGCATCGAGGATATCGATCGTACTGGCTACGGCTGCATCCAGGCCCGGGTGCAGGTGACGATAGGCGAGGGTGCCCGCACCGGCCAGCAGCACCACGGTGATCGCACTACCGAGCAGCAGGCGGGAACGTTTGCGCGAACGCTTCATCGTGCGGACTCCTGCGGAACGTAGTGCACCGGCTTGTCACGCACCACCCGGCGCATGCGTGCCACCTCGACCTCGCTCACCGCGCTGGCCTGGTTGCCCCAGCTGCTGCGGATGAAGGTCAGGATCTGTGCCAGCTGCGCGTTCGGCAGCTGCTCGAAGCCGGGCATGGTGAAGGCCATGCGGTCGTGCGGGGTATGCGGCGTGCGACCCCCGATCAGGGTCACCTGCACCAGCGAACTGGGGTCGTCGGCGAACACGATCGAGTTGCCGGCCAGGGCCGGATAGACGCGTGGCATGCCGCGCCCGTCGGCACGGTGGCAGGCCTGGCAGTGCTCGGCATAGGCCAGCGAACCGGCCACGCGATAGTCGCCACTACGCAGCGCGGCGGTGGTGGTGTCGGTACCAGGCGACCACTGCGCACTGCGTCCCTCACGCGCCGGCAGCTGCTTCAGGTAGCGCGCCATGGCCAGCAGGTCAGCGTCGGACAGGTACTGCGTGCTGTGCTCGACCACGTCGGCCATGCCACCGAAGGCTGCCGATCGATCGGTGCGCCCGGTGCGCAGGAAGTCGACGATCTCGCCCTCGCTCCAGCTGGCCAGGCCGGTCGATTCATTGCGCAGGTTCTTCGCATACCAGCCTTCCAGCACCGAGCCGGACAGGAACTGGCGGCTGCCATCGTCGGCCATCGCCTTCTCCTGGAACGCCAGCCCACGTGGTGTATGACAGGCGCCGCAGTGGGCCAGGCCCTCAACCAGCTCAGCGCCACGCTGCTGGCCCACATCCAGCGACGGATCCGGGTTGAAGCTGCGCGGGCGCGCGAACAGCAGCTGCCACCATGCCAAAGGCCAGCGCATGTTGGCCGGCCATGGAATCGTGCTGTCGGCGTTGCTTTGCTTCACCGGCTTCACCGAGCCCATGAAATAGGCATACAGCGCCTTGATCTCGGCATCGCTGGCGATCACGTACGAGGCATACGGCATCGCCGGATACAGCGGCTGGCCGTCGTGGCGGATGCCGCGGCGGACCGCGCGTTCGAAATCGGCGTAGTCGTAGGCACCAATGCCGGAGTCCGGATCGGGGGTGATGTTGGTCGAATAGATCGTGCCCATCGGCGTCTGCATGCCCAGGCCACCGGCGAACGGCTTGCCGCCCGGCGCGGTGTGGCAGGCCGCGCAGTCGGCGGCACGTGACAGGTAGCGCCCCTGCGCGATCAGCGCCGGATCGTGGATGTCGACCTGCGCGGTCTGTCGCGGTGCGAACCAGTAGGGCGTGCTGCGGGCGATGCCGTAGGCGGCGGCCACCGTGGCGGCCAGGGCAATGGCGAGCTTGAACGAGATGCGCATGGCGGCATTGTGGGCACTCCCGGGCGCGCGTTCATTGATCCGGATCAATGACTGAACGGATACAGCTTTTACACCAAACTGAATCGTTCCTGCGTTGTCATCAAGCCGTCATCCGTGCGCGATAGATGGCCGGTCTATTGGGCGTTACCGTCCCAATCTGTCTGATTCACCCCTATGACGTGATATGAAGCGCCTGCTGCTGTTGTTGCTGGCGTGCGCCGGCCTGTGGCTGGCCGCATGCTCATCCTCGATCAACGCCTCGTCCACCTCACTCGCCGATCAGCTGATCGCGCCGGGCGGCGTGTCGACCCTGCTCGATCGTCCGCGCATCGCCGCGGCCATCGCCGAACTGCCCAACCGCCATGGCTTCGCGGCGGGCCGCGATGGCGTGCCGATCTTCTGGCGCGTATTCGATCCGGGCGACTACGGCGCGCGTTACCGCTACCTGCCGCAGCGCCACGAGAACGGCCTGCCGCTGGATACCGGCCTGAGCCTGGCCGTGCCGCAGCCGTTCCGCGCGCAGGCGCCGCGCGGCACCGTGGTGCTGCTGCATGGGTGGATGATGAACGGTGATTCGATGCTGCCATGGTCGCTGCAGCTGGCCGAATCCGGCTACCGCGTGGTCACGCTCGACCTGCGCAACCATGGCCAGTCCGGCACCGGCCCGTCCGGCTATGGCACCTATGAGTCGGATGACGTGGTCGATGTGATCGGCGAGCTGCGCGCGCGCGGCGAAGTGACCGGGCCCCTGTACCTGTTCGGTGTGTCCTATGGTGCGGCCACGGCGGTGTTCACCGCCGACAAGCTGGGTGACCAGGTCGAAGGCGTGGTGGCGATGGAATCGTTCGCCAATGCCGGCGTGGCGATCCGCACCATGATCCCGCACCTGATGGGGCTGCAGCCGGAAGGCCTGAAGGCGCAGGCGGTGGCTTCATACGCGCGCTGGCGCTACGGCGGCCAGGACATCAACCAGGTGATCGCCGCCGCCAGTCGCCGCATCGACGTCGATCTGGACCGCGTGGACGTCGCGCGTGCGTTGGCCGATACCCGCGCCTGCGTGCTGTTGCTGCACGGGCAGGGCGACCAGCACATTCCGGTCAGCCAGGGCCGCGAACTGGCCCAGGCCAACCCGCGCGCGCACTACATCGAAATGCGCGGCGAGGACCACATCACCCTGCCGCTGCGGCTGGACCTGCTGGCGGGCGTGGTCGATGACTGGATGGCGCGCGACGAGCACCATCCGCAGAGCGCGTGCCCGGCACCGCAGCTGCCGGCCCAGGCGGAGTGGCTGACGCGCAGCTGAGAAAAGGGGACGGAGGGGATTAAGTCGTTTCCAGGCCAGGTGTGCGGGAAACGACTTAATCCCCTCCGTCCCCTTTTTCTGTCAGGCCACGCGTCGTGCCAGTGCGCGGGCAGACGCCGCGACGCCGAGCAGCAGCGCGGCCACGCACAGGAAGGCGAAACCGAGGCTGGTGGCATGCGCCAGTGCGCCGATCGCTGCCGGACCGGCGAGGATACCGGCGTAACCCAGTGTGGTCACCGCGGTGATGGCGATGCTCTCCGGCATCACCCGCTGCTGGCCCGCCATCGAGAACAGCGCCGGCACGATGTTGGCGCAGCCCAGCCCGACCAGTACGTAGCCGGCCAACGCCACCGGGAACGAGGGCACCAGCGTGGCCAGGGTGAAGCCCGCCGCAGCGGTGATGCCGCCGATGACCAGCGTGCGGGTCCGGCCGAGGCGCTCGACGATGCCGTCGCCGAACAGGCGCATCGCGGTCATCGCCAGGGTGAACAACGCAAAGCCGGCCCCGGCCTGGTCGCGCGGTACCTGCCGCACTTCCGCCAGGAACACCGCACTCCAGTCCAGCATTGAGCCCTCGGCAAGGAACACCACGAAGGCCAGCACGCCGATGAACAGGACCACGCCGTGCGGCAGCGCCAATAGCGGGCCTTCGTGCAGGATCCGTTGCGGACGCCAGTGCGGTGCCGACAGCACGGCAACCAGCAGCAGCGCGGCCACCGAAAGCAGCGCGGCCAGCCACAGCGGCGTGCCGAGGATCAGCAGCCCGGTCATGCAGCCGGCGCCGACGAACCCACCGATGCTGTAGAAGGCGTGGAAGCCGGACATCATCGCGCGTCCGGCGTCGCGCTCGACCGCCACGGCCTGCATGTTCATCGCGCAATCCAATGCACCGACGCCGGCGCCGAACACGAACAGCGCTGCGCCCAGCGCCACGGGCGAGGGTGCCAGCACCAGCAAGGGCAGGGCGCCCAGCATCATCGCGCAGGTGATCACCATCACCCGACGGCATCCCAGCCGTCCGGTCAGCGCACCTGCCAGTGGCATCGCCAGCAGCGAGCCGAGCCCGAGGCACAGCAGCACGGCGCCGAGGCTGGCGTCGGACAGCCCGGCCTTGGCCTTGGCGTAGGGGACCATCGGTGCCCACGCGGCGGTGGCGAATCCGGGAATGAAGAAGGCGGCGCGGGTGGCGTGCTGCTGGGCACGTGGGGATGAAGGCGTCATGCGTGATGCGAAGCTCCGGGAGAGCTCCATGAAATCGTTATCAGGCCAGGTCGGCAAGTGCCATGCATGACATCAAACGACGCATACGATTGCAGTGACCCGATTGCGTCACCAGCGATTAACGCCACGCACGGACAGTGGCTGCACAGTCGGCATTCCGCCGGCCGCTGCCGGAGACCTGTACATGAGCACGAGACCGACCATCCTCCTTGTCCATGGATTCTGGGGCGGGGCCGCACATTGGGCCAAGGTGATCCTGGAACTGCATCGCAACGGCCACGACCGCGTGCAGGCGGTGGAACTGCCGCTTACCTCGCTGGCCGACGACGCAGGACGCACCCGGAAAATGATCCGGCAGATCGACGGGCCGGTGCTGTTGGTCGGCCACTCCTACGGCGGCGCGGTGATCAGCCAGGCCGGTAGCGAGCCCAACGTGAAGGGCCTGGTCTACATCGCTGCCTTCGCGCCTGATGCCGGCGAGAGCCCCGGTGGCATCACCCAGCAGCACCTGCCGGAGGCAGCGCCGAACCTGGCACCCGACAGCGATGGCTACCTGTGGCTGCGTGCGGACAGGTTCCATGAGAGCTTCTGCCAGGACCTGAGCGCCGACGAGGGCCGGGTGATGGCGGTGACCCAGAAGGCGCCGTTGGCGAGCACCTTCGGTGATGCGGTCAGCGATCCGGCCTGGAAGCACAAGCCGAGCTGGTACCAGCTGTCCCGCCAGGACCGCATGATCGCGCCGGACAACCAGAAGGCCATGGCCACGCGCATCCAGCCCAAGCGATTGCTGGAGCTGGATGCCAGCCATGCCTCGCTGGCCTCGCAGCCGAAGGAAGTGACCGCGCTGATCCTGGAGGCCTGCGCCGCCATCGGCGGCTGAGCCCGCGCGGCGCGTCGCACCGCACGACAGGATTCCACCTTCGGCGAGATCACCAACCCGGCCACGCAGGCCAAGGTGGTACATCGCACCCAACCGTATTGGTTGCTGGATGCGATGGCGCGTTATGAATTCAGTGATCGCCTGTCGGCCACGCTCAACGTCAACAACCTGCTGGACAAGCGCTACTACACGATCTTCAGCTGGTACAGCACCTACACCTGGGGTGAGCCGCGCAATGTGCGGCTGGCGATGACGTACAGGTTCTGACGCGGGTCCTGTAGAGCCGAGCCCGCGCTCGGCTGGCTGTCACACCGCAGCCGAGCGTGGGCTCGGCTCTACGGAAATGCGCCCGCGATGCTTTGCGGCATCGCGGGCGTTGTGGTTACAGCGGCAGGTCGAACACCAGCACTTCGGCGTCGTTGCCGTTTTCCAGGGTCAGCTGCGCTTCGTCGCTGACCTGCAGTGCATCACCGGCTTCCAGGGTGATGCCATTGACCTGCAGCTGGCCTCGGGCAACCTGCACATAGGCACCACGGCCATTGCCGAGCGCGTGGTGCAGCTTCTGGCCGCCATCGAGGATGGTGGCGAAGATGCGGGCATCCTGGTGGATGCGCAGCGAACCGTCGGCGCCGTCCGGCGAAGCGATCAGGCGCAGCTGGCCGCGCTTGGTCTCCGGGGCGAAGTGGGTCTCCTCGTAGGACGGCGTGATGTTCTCGCGGTCCGGGAAGATCCAGATCTGCAGGAAGTGCACGGTCTCGTCGGCCGAGTGGTTGAATTCGCTGTGGCTGACACCACTGCCGGCACTCATGCGCTGCACGTCGCCGTAGCGCAGCACCGAGCCGGTGCCCATCGAGTCCTTGTGCTCCAGCGCGCCGCCCAGCACATAGGAAACGATCTCCATGTTGCTGTGGCTATGGGTGCCGAAGCCCTGGCCGCCGATCACCTTGTCTTCGTTGATCACCCGCAGCGGGCCGAAGCTGACGTAGCGGGGGTCGTAGTAGTTGGCGAAGGAGAAGGTATGGCGCGAGGACAGCCAGCCATGCTCGGCCAGGCCACGGGTAGCGCTCTTGCGGATCTGCAGCATGATGGAATCTCCTTGTTCGATGGTTTCGATGGGGCGGGGTGAGGCGGTAGTTGCCGTGTTTCCCCGTTGGAGAGAAGTATCCGCTTGCGCCCGGGGTTTGAAAAACGGATAGTTTTGACGGCCATCATCGAAAAATTCGAATGCTCAAGCTCAGCCTCGATGCCCTGCAGATCCTGGATGCCATCGACCGCCGCGGCTCCTTTGCCGGCGCCGGCAAGGCCCTGCACAAGGTGCCCTCGACCATTTCCTACACCGTGGCCAAGCTGGAGGAGGACCTGGGCGTGCAGCTGTTCGACCGGGTCGGCCCGCGTGCCGAACCGACCGAGGCCGGACGCGCCCTGCTGGACGAGGGGCGCCATCTCCTGCGTGCGGCCCGCGAGCTGGAGCTGCGGGTGCGCCGGGTGGCGTCGGGCTGGGAGACCGAACTGACCCTGGCGGTGGACTCGGTGTTCCCGACCTGGCTGCTGGGCCCGGACATCGCCGCGTTTCGTGAGGCGGAGGCGCCGACCCGGCTGCGGCTGATCGGCGAGGCCCTGTCCGGCACCTGGGAGGCCCTGCTGGACCGGCGCGCCGACCTGCTGGTCGGGGCGCCGGGCGAGGGGCCCAGTGGCGGTGGTTACGTGGTCGAGCCGCTGGGCACGGTGGAGTTCGTGTTCGCGGTCGCGCCGGATCATCCGTTGGCCAAGGTGCCGGGCGTGCTCGGTCGCGAGCAGCTGGTCGAGCACTGCGCGATCGCCGTTTCTGATTCGGCGCGGCGGTTGCTGCCGCGCACGGTGGGCCTGTTGATGGGGCAGGAGATGCTGACCGTGCCTGACATGGCCAGCAAACTGAAGCTGCAATGCGAAGGTGTGGGCTTCGGCTTCCTGCCCGAGCCGTGCGCGCGCGCTGCAGTGGCGCGTGGCCAGCTGGTGATCCGCGAGGTGGAGGAACACAAGCCGGAGGAAACGTTCTGGCTGGCCTGGCGCACCGGCGAGGACGGCGCGGCACTGCGGTGGTGGCGCGAGCGCCTGCGCAGGCCGGAGCTGCTGTCGCAGTGGTGGCAGGCAATGGCCAAGGGGTAGGGGTTTGGCAGGGCTGCGCCCTGCACCCGCTACGATCCAGGGCAACAGCAACAGCAACAGCAACAGCAACAGCAACAGCGTGCATTCCGTGAGATGGCGGGGTGGGTCCGGCTGCGGGAGACGCCGTAAACCCTTCCATGGGGGCTTGGCCGCGGCATCCATGCCGCGGACACCCCCGCAACCGG